>NZ_JBEZLV010000002.1:0-392432 GCF_040652335.1 Streptomyces sp. NPDC048270 | reverse complement strand
GCCCCGCCCGCATGGACCGCCCGGCGCGGCGCCGCGCCGGGCGGTCCATGCGGCCCGGGACCGCCCGGTGCGGGTCCGCCCGGCCCGTTCCCCCCGCGCCCACGGGCCGCGGGCCGCGGTGCCGGGTTTCGGCCTGCTTCGCGTGGATTGCGCCTTTCGGGTCACCATTGACCTATCAGCAGATCATTTAGTAGGCATCGCCACCGGGCGGCACTACGCTGCGCCCATGAGCATGCTCACTCCCCCCGGCATGGGCGGAAAGTACCGCGTCACGGGAGCCGCCTACCCCCGCATGAGCCGTAAGCGGAGCCCCCGTCGGATCGTCTTCGCCGTGCTCGGCTCGGTCCTCGCACTGGCCCTGCTCGGCTACGGGGCCTTGCAGCTCATCGACGTGTTCCAGGGCGACAGCCCGAAGCGGAACACGGCCGCGGGCGCCAAGGACTGTCCGACGAAGGCGGCCGACACCGCCGCCAAGCGCGGCCCCGAAGCCGCCGCGGCGGCCACCCCGAAACCCGCGGTCGTCCTGCCCAAGCCCGCCGACATCACCGTCAACGTCTACAACGCGACCCCGCGCGCGGGGCTCGCCAAGGCCGTCGGCGACGAACTGCGCAAACGCGGCTTCAACGTCGGCAACGTCGGCAACGCCCCCGCCGACTTCGACAAGAAGGTCCCCGGCACCGGGATACTGCTGGGCTCCCCCACCACCGACAAGGCCGCCTACAGCGTGCTGGGCACCCAGCTCGCCGGCACCACCCAGCAGACCGACGCCCGCGAGACCGCGGAGATCGACCTGATCCTGGGCGATGCCTTCAAGGACCTGAGCACGAAGGAGGACGCGGACAAGGCGCTGGCCCTGCTGGCCAACCCCGTGCCCGCGCCCGCCGCGAAGTGCTGACGCCCCGGCGCCGCGAGGCCCGGACGCGCTGACGCGCCGGGCCGGCGCCGGGTGGCTACTCCGCCGAGCCGTACATGCGGTCGCCCGCGTCGCCCAGGCCCGGAACGATGTAGCCGTGCTCGTTCAGCCGCTCGTCCACCGCGGCCGTCACCACGGTCACCGGCGTGCCCGCCAGCTCGCGCTCCATGATCTCGACGCCCTCGGGCGCGGCCAGCAGCACCACGGCCGTGACGTCGTCCGCGCCGCGCTTGATCAGTTCCCGGATCGCCGCGACGAGGGTGCCGCCGGTGGCCAGCATCGGGTCCACGACGTAGACCTGCCGCCCGGAGAGGTCCTCGGGCATGCGCGTCGCGTACGTGGAGGCCTCCAGGGTCTCCTCGTTGCGGACCATGCCCAGGAAGCCCACCTCGGCGGTCGGCAGGAGCCGCACCATGCCGTCGAGCATGCCGAGGCCGGCCCGCAGGATCGGCACGACCAGCGGGCGCGGGTGCGAGAGCTTCACGCCGGTGGTCGGGGCGACCGGGGTCTCGATGTCGGCCTGCTCGGTGCGCACGTCGCGGGTGGCCTCGTACGCGAGCAGGGTCACCAGCTCGTCGGCGAGCCGACGGAAGGTGGGGGAGTCGGTGCGCTTGTCGCGCAGGGTGGTGAGTTTGTGCGCCACCAAGGGGTGATCGACGACCTGCAAACGCACAACATCCTCCAAAACTCGGCCTGCGACCTGCAAAAACGGCCGCGAGACGCGACCTGCACCCAAAAGGCTACGCGCTGAGCGGGCCCCCGCGCGTCCGTCTGGGGATGCGACCCGCGCGGGAGCCCACCAGGCTGGACTGATGAGCCACGCACCGGTGATCGCCGCCGTCGACGGATCCGAGCACAGCCTCACGGCCCTGGAGTGGGCCAGGGCCGCGGCGCTGCGGCACGGTACGGGGCTCCTGATCGCCCATGTACTGCCCGACCACGCCCAGTTGTACGCGGGCCGCCGGGCCTCGCTGCACGACGCCTCACAGCCGGAGGAGTTCGCCGACCCGGTGAGCGACCGGATCCGGGCCCTGCTGGGCGGCGGCCCCGGCCTGCCGGAAGGGGTCACGTACGAGTCGCTGGAAGGCTCCGTCCCCGAGGCCCTGCGGGTGATCGGGGCCGAGGCCCTGATGCTCGTGATGGGCTCCCGCGGCCGCGGCGGCTTCGCCAGCCTGCTGCTCGGCTCGAACAGCCGCGCCGTCGCGACGACCGCGCCGTGCCCGGTGGTGGTGATCCCCCACGCCGAGCGGAAGGCGGCCGACGCCTCCGCGGAGGAGTCCGCCGGGAAGGTGGTGCTCGGCCTGCACGCCGCCGAGACCCCGGACGACGTACTGGCCTTCGCGTTCACGGAGGCGTCCGTGCGGGGGACCACCGTCCAGGTGGTGTCCGCGTACGCCATACCGCCCGCGCCGACCATGATGATCGACGCCCCGTTCGCGGTGATCCCGCCGGAGGGGCTCCCGGACGACGGGGACGCCGTACCGGCCGAGCGGGAGATGCTGCGGTCCCAGAGCGAGCGGCTGGCTCCCTTCCGCAGCCGCTACCCCGAGGTCCCGGTCGAGCAGGCGGCCGTGCCGGGGGACGCGGCGGGCCGGCTGGTCATCGCCTCGCGGTCGGCGGAGCTGGTCGTGGTGGGCCGCCACCATCCGCGGCGCAAGGCCATGGCACTGCTGATCGGCTCGGTGGCCAACGCGGTACTGCAGCACGCGCACGGCCCCGTGGCCGTGGTCCCGACGCTCCCCGCCGAGGCGTCCGACGCCGCCTGACCGTTCTGACCTGCGGTGGGGTGGCATCAAACGGCCCGACCGGGGGAAGGTGGGTGCAGGGGGGAACGACCGACCAGCCCGGGGTGGTGGCCGATGGCCGACACGCAGCCCAGTGACGAAGTGCCGGAGACCGCCGCGCAGCGCCGAGCACGCCGCGCGCAGTTCCTGCGCGACCTCATGGAAGCGCGGGCGCTGCGCGACCGCGTCCAGCCCCGGCGTGCCCGCGCCGCCCGCATGCGCCAGCAGATGCGCATGCGCACGTTCCGCTGGTGACCCCTTCCCTGCGCCGCCCCCCGCATCCCGCCGACCGGGGGCCGCGGCCGCCTGAAGCCGGCGATCCGCGGCACGGGCCGGTCCGGGGGTGGTGCCGGTGGCGGCGGTCACCGCGGCCGGCCGTCCCTCCGCCCGCCGGTACCGCCCACCCGTACCGCCTGTACCGCCCACCCGTCCCACCCGCCCGTACCGCCCGACACGGCCGGGGCGCGCCCGGCGCCGAGGGGCGCCGGCGCGGGGCCCGGCCGCGCCCCCGGACCCGTACGGCACCACCGCCCCACACCCCCCGCACGGGCCGCGCGGCGCACGGCACGGGACGACGCAAGCGCGGAAGACCTCTCGCAATGCCGCCGTTTCTGCCACGATGCCGATTGGGCGGGGCCGTACGGCGAGCACCACAGCCGTTCGACCCCATCCTCCGGCCGGGGGGACCTCCAACCGGCACGCCTAAGACCAGTGGGAGAGTCACGGTGTACTTCGCCGCACTGCTCGCGCGCACCGAAGACGGGTGGGAAGCGAGCGACATGGAACTCGACGACGTCGAGTCCCTCAGTGATCTGATCGATCTCGCCCGGTCCGCCGCTGTCGACGACGACACGGTGGTCGCCCTCATCGAGCAGGAGGACGCCTGGTTCGGCGTCGTCCGCGTGGACGGCGAGGAGGACCCGCGGTACTTCGTATCGAACGCCTCCGCGGCCGCCCGCAGCTCCTACGGCTCGATGCTGACCAAAGAGCTGCTGGGCAGCGACGAGGAGGACGACGAACTCGACGAGCTGGACCTGGACGGCACCGAGGACGGCGAGGAGGAGCCCCTCACCGCCTTCACCGACGAGACCGACGACGAGGACGAGCCGGGAGGGGCCGGCGCGGAGCCGGTGCCGGCCGGTCCGCTCGGCGACCCCCAGTTGCTGGACGACCTCGGCGTCACCCACAAACAACTGATGACCCTGGACGGGGACGCCCTCTCGGAGATCGCCGAGTCCCTCGGCGCCACCGAGGTCCTGGAGGCCGTTCGCTAGTGCTCCCTCCGCACCACACGCACGACACGCATGACGCGCACGACCCCGATCCCGTACGGGACCCGTGGCGGGACTCCATGCGCCTGGCGCTCCAGGAGGCCGCCCGGGCGGTGCCGGCCGGCGACGTGCCGGTCGGCGCCGTCGTGCTCGCGCCCGACGGCACGGTCATCGCCGCCGGGCACAACGAGCGCGAGGCGACCGGCGACCCCACGGCGCACGCCGAGGTGCTGGCACTGCGCCGGGCCGCGGCCGCTCTCGGGGAATGGCGGCTTCCGGGGTGCACCCTGGTGGTGACCCTGGAGCCGTGCGTGATGTGCGCGGGCGCGCTCGTCCAGTCGCGCGTCGCCCGGGTCGTCTACGGCGCGGACGACGAGAAGGCGGGCGCGGCCGGCTCGCTCTGGGACCTCGTGCGCGACCGCCGGCTCAACCACCGGCCCGAAGTGGTCCGCGGCGTCCTCGCCGAGGAGTGCGCGCAGCAGCTCACGGGCTTCTTCCGCGACCTGTGACCGGCACGGTGGATTCCGATTTCGGTGAATGAGGCTCCTTAGGCTAGGATCCATCTCGGTAGTGTGTCCGAGTGGCCGAAGGAGCTCGCCTCGAAAGCGAGTATGGGGCAACCCATCGGGGGTTCAAATCCCTCCACTACCGCTCCGTTCGAGAGCCCCGACCCGCAAGGGTCGGGGCTCTCGGCGTTCCGCCACACGGTTGTCGGGGGCCTCCGCCACCGGGTCCGCGCATCCCTACGGATGACGCCCGCGTGACCGCCCGCCCCCTCGGCCGTTGTCACGGCATGACCAAGACCCAGCGCATGCTCGCCGCCATCGCCCTCGCGGGGGCCGCCGCGGGACTCGCCGCGCCCGCCGCCTCCGCCGCGCCCGTGGCCCCCCTCACCCTCCCGGACCTCCCGTCGGCCGCCCCGGGCATGCAGCCCACCTCCGTCCAGGAGATCGGCGGGCAGGTCAGCGCGGGAGCCAACCAGCTCAACCGGCTGGCGCAGCTGCCGGACGACCTGGCACCCGTCATCGCCCCCGTACAGCCCCTGACCGACCTGGCCGGCGCCATCCAGTAGCCGGAAAACACGAAGAAGGCCCCGACCGGAGTCGGGACCTTCATCGCATGGGACGGGGGAAGTGGCATCGGGGGGACAAGCCACTTCCCCCGATGAGGACGGAACCTGCCAGTCCGGGCCGCAGTCAGGGGGGAAGCTTGCGGCTCGGACCCCGCAGTGAGGTCCTGTCCCTCACCCACCGGTTTCCTGCCAGAACCGGTGGGCTCACATCAATCCTGCGCCTCCCGCAACCGCGGACACACCGGCAAAGGGCCCGGAGTGTCGGGTCATTGGTCCTTAAAGGGCGGGTGAGTGTCCAAACCCGACCGGTTAGACTCACCCGACTTTGCAGGACCGGTTGGGGAGGCCGTCACCGCTCATGGACACCAAGAAGCTCATCACGGCTGCCCTCACCATCTTCGTGCTCTTCGTGATCATCACCCAGCCCAAGCGTGCGGCCGAGATGGTGGGAATAGGTTTCCAGGGCATATCGGATGCGGCTTCCGGTATCGGCGAGTTCATGACCGAACTGGTGCGCTGAGCCCGTACGCTGAAACGGCTTCCGGATTTCCCGGCCCCCCACTCCGACGGGTGGGGGGCTTTTTGCATCCCCACCACTGGGCGCAATGCCCCAGTATGCCCAACTTGCCCTCAACACGGAGATATACGGTGCTTGCACACAGTGCACATCTCTTGTGATGCTATGACCGCTTTTGACGGATGAGTTGACTGAAGGGGTGGCGTGACCGTGCCGGCCAGTACTGCGCCTCAGGTGCCACCCCAGCAGGACCCGCAGCAGGACTCCCCGGTACCGCCCCGGCAGGAGTCGCGCCAGGGGCCCCGCCAGGAGCCGCGCCACGCCCCCTCCGCCGAGGAGCCCTCGGCCCCGACCGCACCCCAGGCTCCGACCGCGCCCCCGGGCCGACCCGCGCCCCCGGCCCAGTCCGCACCGCCCACCGCGCCCCCGGCCCAGCCCGCATCGCCGACCGAACCCCCGGCCCAGCCCGCATCGCCGGCCGAACCCCCGGCCCAGCCCGCGGCCCCGACCGCGCCCCCGAGGCCGCCGAGCCGGGGCGCGGACACCCGGGCCCTGACCCAGGTCCTCTTCGGGCAGCTGAAGGGGCTCCAGCCGGGCACCAGCGAGCACAACCGGGTCCGAGGGGCCCTGATCGAGGCCAACCTCCCGCTCGTCCGCTACGCGGCCGCCCGCTTCCGCAGCCGCAACGAGCCGATGGAGGACGTGGTCCAGGTCGGCACCATCGGCCTGATCAACGCCATCGACCGGTTCGACCCGGACCGCGGCGTGCAGTTCCCCACCTTCGCGATGCCGACCGTCGTGGGCGAGATCAAGCGCTACTTCCGGGACAACGTGCGCACCGTCCACGTACCCCGCCGCCTCCACGAGCTGTGGGTGCAGGTGAACGCCGCCACCGAGGACCTGACCACCCTCCACGGCCGCACCCCGACCACCGCCGAGATCGCCGAACGGCTGCGCATCACCGAGGACGAGGTGCTCTCCTGCATCGAGGCCGGGCGGAGTTATCACGCAACTTCGCTCGAGGCCGCCCAGGAAGGCGACGGCATGCCCGGCCTCCTCGACAGGCTCGGATACGAGGACCCGGAGCTGGCCGGGGTCGAACACCGCGACCTCGTCCGACACCTGCTCGTACAGCTGCCCGAGCGTGAGCAAAGGATCCTGCTCCTGCGGTACTACAACAATCTGACGCAATCGCAGATCAGCGCGGAGCTCGGCGTCTCCCAGATGCACGTCTCACGGCTCCTCGCCCGGAGCTTCGCCCGACTGAGATCCGCAAACAGGATCGAGGCGTAACCGGAACGAGTGGAGATCATTCACGTGATTTCCGACAGAACGGGCTGATCGCCCTCTGACCTCGTCTGTCGCTGGAGATATATGTCGACTTGGCGCTACAGCGTGTTGCCGACATGTGACATTCTGCTTGAACCGCGTTTGCCGCAGCCCCGCCTCCGGTATTCAGGTGGAGGCTGCGTTCCTCCGACGGGCGCGCCGAACGCGACCGTCCGCGACCTCAAGGGGGTGGCATGTCCGTAGACCAGGGCAGCTCCAAGGTGCTCACGCTCGTCAAGAGCGCGGCCCCGGCAGCACCGCCAGCGTCTGACCGCTCGGAAGCCATCGACACCCGCACCCTCTCCCGCTCCCTCTTCCAGCGCCTCGCCGGGCTGGAAGCGGACAGCCCCGACCGGGCGTACGTACGCGACACCCTGATCGAGCTGAACCTGCCCCTGGTCCGGTACGCCGCCGCGCGTTTCCGCAGCCGCAACGAGCCGATGGAGGACATCGTCCAGGTCGGCACGATCGGCCTGATCAAGGCGATCGACCGGTTCGACTGCGAACGCGGCGTGGAGTTCCCGACGTTCGCGATGCCGACCGTCGTGGGCGAGATCAAACGATTCTTTAGGGACACCTCCTGGTCCGTCCGCGTCCCGCGCCGGCTCCAGGAGCTGCGCCTCGCGCTGACCAAGGCCAGCGACGAGCTCGCCCAGAAGCTGGACCGCTCGCCGACCGTCCCCGAGCTCGCCGCCGTCCTGGGCGTCTCGGAGGAGGACGTCGTCGACGGCCTCGCCGTGGGCAACGCCTACACCGCCTCCTCGCTCGACTCGCCCTCCCCCGAGGACGAGGGCGGCGAGGGCTCGCTCGCGGACCGCCTCGGCTACGAGGACACCGCGCTCGAGGGTGTCGAGTACCGCGAGTCGCTGAAGCCGCTGCTCGCCAAACTCCCGGCGCGCGAACGGCAGATCATCATGCTGCGGTTCTTCGCGAACATGACGCAGTCGCAGATCGGCGAGGAGGTCGGCATCTCCCAGATGCACGTCTCCCGGCTGCTCACCCGCACCCTCGCGCAGCTGCGCGCGGGCCTGATCGGCGAGTGATCCGGGCGCACGGGCTTCCCAATTGACGGAGCGTCAGGAAAACTGGCGCGATGCGAAAGGGATCTCGCGCGGCCATCCTCCTCGCCCTGTGCTGCACGGCCGCCGCCGGCCTCACCGGCTGCGGCGGCCCGGCGCGGGACGGCTACCTCGCCGTGGGCGCCGCCGCCCCGGGCCCCGAGCGGGGCGCGGGGGAGAACGTGGCGCCGCAGGGCGGGGTGGAGTTCCAGCCGCTCGGCGGCCCGTCGGCGGCGGGCGGATCCTCCGTGTCGTCGAGTACGCCGGCCGGTACGCCCGGGTCCCAGGTACCCGGCGGCTCCGCCCGGGGCGGGACCTCGGCCACCGGACCCGGCGGCTCCGCACAGCCCCCGGGCAGCCCACCCGGAGCCGGCCCGTCCACCAACGCACCCGGCACGCCCGCCGGCTCGGGAGGCTCCGGCAGCCCGGGCGGCTCGGGCAGCCCCGGCGGCCCCGGGACGCCGCCGAGCACGCCGTCGAGCCCGCCCGCGAAGCCGGGCACCACGCCCCCGGCGCCGCCGGCCACTCCGGCGAAGCTGACGCTGTCCGCCCCCGCCAGGGCGGCCGCGGGCGACCGCTGGTGCGAGCAGGTCACCGTCACCTTCACCAACACCGGTACTGCCGCGGCCCGTTCGGGCACGGTCAGCTTCGCGACGCACATCATCGGCGCCCTCGGCGTCGACTGGGCCACGATCACCACGACCCAGCCGCTGCCCGCGCCCATCGCGGGCGGGACCGCCAAGACGCAGCGCTACACGGTGTGCGTGGAGGCCTGGCGGGTGCCGCTGGGCATGCACGTGGAGACCCGCCAGGTCACGGCCGCCTGGAACTGAGCCCGGGCCGATCCGGGGCGCGGCCGGGCAGGGCGGGACCGCCGGCCGGGTCGGACTCGTGGTCGCCCCGGACCCCGTCGGATCCGGACCGCGCACCCCGCCACCGGTCAGCCCCGGGGCCCGCGGCTCAGCGCAGGACGAGCCAGGCGGCCGCGCCGATCACGACGACGAGCGCGACGGCCAGCGCCGTCCACACGCCCTTCTTGGAGCCGCCGGCCTGCTGCTGCTCCTCGCGGAGCTGGCGGCGGGTGGGCGCCTGCCGGGCCGGTGCGGCCTCCTCGACGAACGCCCGGAACATCTGGGTGCTGCCCGCGGGGTCGTAGTTGCCCTCGGGGCCCTGTGAGTTGTGGTTCGCAGCCATGGGGCAGGACCCTAGCCGGTTTTCCGATTCCTTTACCGCCCCACCCCCCGGATTCATTTGCCTGTAGCAACCATCTGCTCCTATGGTTGCTCTAAGCAACAACATGGGGGGCTGTCCGGTGACCGCGCAGACGACGGAGACGACGCAGGCCACCCGGTACGAGGAGCTGGCCCGCCAGCTCACCGGTATCGGAGCGGTCAAACGCGACCTCGCCCGCATCCTGCCCCCGGACTGCCCGCCCGGCGCCGCGGCCGTCCTCACCGTGCTCCACCGGCACGGCGAGATGCGGCTGAGCCGGCTGGCCGAGCTCATGGCCGTCGACATCTCGGTGACCAGCCGGCACGTGACGCACGTCGCCGAGCGCGGCTGGATCGAACGGGAGGCGGACCCGGGGGACGGCCGGTGCCGGATCCTGCGGCTCACGCCGGCCGGCCGCACGCTCCTCGCCGAGCTCGGCTCCCGCTACACGGCCGCGCTGGAAAGAGCCTTGGCCGCGTGGTCCCCCCAGGACGTCGACACGCTGAACACGCTGCTGGCCCGGCTCCGATCGAGCTTCTAGACAAAGGAACGACATGGTCCAGTCGGAGACGACGACCGACAACCCGCCCCCGTCCGCGACCACCTCCGCGACCACGTCCGCGACCACGTCCGTGACCACGTCCGCGACGCCGTCCGTGGCCCCGGCCATGACCCACGCACAGATCATGAAGGCCCTGTCCGGGCTGATGCTCGGCATGTTCGTGGCGATCCTGTCCTCGACGATCGTCTCCAACGCCCTGCCCCAGATCATCAGCGACCTCGGCGGCACGCAGTCCTCGTACACCTGGGTGGTCACCGCCGCCCTGCTGTCGATGACGGCGGCCACCCCGCTGTGGGGCAAGCTCTCCGACCTCTTCAGCAAGAAGCTGCTGGTCCAGATAGCCCTGGTGATCTACGTCCTCGGCTCCGTGGTCGCGGGCATGTCCCAGAACACCGGCACGCTGATCGCCTGCCGCGTGGTCCAGGGCATCGGCGTCGGCGGCCTGTCCGCCCTCGCCCAGATCGTCATGGCCGCGATGATCTCCCCGCGCGAGCGCGGCCGGTACAGCGGCTACCTCGGCGCGGTCTTCGCCGTCGCCACCGTGGGCGGCCCGCTGCTGGGCGGTGTCATCACCGACACCGAGTGGCTGGGCTGGCGCTGGTGCTTCTACGTCGGCGTGCCCTTCGCGATCATCGCGCTGATCGTCCTGCAGAAGACCCTGCGCCTCCCCGTGGTGCGCCGCGAGGTCAAGGTCGACTGGCTGGGCGCCTTCCTGATCAGCGGAGCCGTCTCGGCGCTGCTGATCTGGGTCACCCAGGCCGGCGACACCTACCCGTGGATCTCCTGGCAGACCTGGGCGATGACGGGCGGCGCGGTCGCGCTCGGCCTGCTCTTCGTCCTCGTCGAGTCCCGGGCGAGCGACCCGATCATCCCGCTGCGGCTGTTCCGCAACAAGACCATCACGCTCGCCTCGGCGGCCTCGCTGTTCGTGGGCATCGCGATGTTCTCGGGCACGGTGTTTTTCAGCCAGTTCTTCCAGCTGGCCCGCAACGAGTCCCCCACGATGTCCGGAGTCCTCACGATTCCGATGATCGGCGGGCTCTTCGTCTCCTCCACGGTTTCCGGTCAGGTGATCACCAAGACCGGTAAGTGGAAGGCCTGGCTCATCATGGGCGGCGTCCTGCTGACCGCCGGCCTGGGGATGCTGGGCACCCTGCGGTACGACACCCCGTACTGGCACATCGCGGTCTACATGGCGCTCACCGGACTCGGCCTCGGCATGATGATGCAGAACCTGGTCCTCGCCACCCAGAACCAGGTCGCCCCCGAGGATCTGGGCGCGGCCAGCTCGGTCGTCACCTTCTTCCGCTCGCTCGGCGGCGCCATGGGCGTCTCGGCGCTCGGCGCGCTGATGGCGCACCAGGTCACCGGGTACGTGAAGGACGGCCTGACCGCGCTCGGCCCGAAGGCCGCGGCGTTCGGCCACGGCGGCACGGGCGGCGGCGCCATCCCGGACCTCGACAAGCTGCCGGCCCCGATCCGCACGGTCATCGAGGCGGCGTACGGGCACGGCGTGGGCGACGTCTTCCTCTACGCGGCGCCCACCGCGCTGCTGGCGCTGCTGCTCTGCCTCTTCATCAAGGAGGTCGCGCTGAAGTCGAAGTCCGAGGCCCATGCCCCGGCGGCCGGCTCCGCCGAGCCCGCGGCCCCGGCGGAGGTGGCGGCGAAGGCCTGAGTGCCGGGCGGCCTACGCCGTGGCCGTGGACGTGGACGGGGACGTGGGCGCGGTCTTGCCTGAGGCCGTGGCCATGGCCTCGGCCTCGGCCGTCGCCTTGGCCTCGATGCCGGCGATCAGGACGTCGAGCGCGAGGCAGAAGTCGCCCTCCGGCGCCCGCCGGGCCGTGCCCCCGCAGCCGTGCAGGAACTGCGAGACGGCCAGGTGGGCGCCGGTTCGTGCGGGGTCCGCGAGGCCCGTGTCGTCCAGCAGCCGCTGCAGCGCGGCATCGAAGGCCCGGGCGTGCGGGCCGATGTTGGGATAGGCGGCGGTGAGCGGAGCCACCCAGGGGTGGTCCGCCAACAGCCCGCGGTAGGCCCGGGCCAGCGCCCGCAGCCGCCCGGGCCAGCCCCCGGGCCCGGGCGACAGGGCCAGCTCGCCCAAGGCGCGGTCCAGGGCGAGTTCGAGCAGGTCGTGCTTGGTGTCCACGTACCAGTACAGGGACATCGCGGTGACCCCGAGTCCGCCGGCGAGCCGCCGCATCGAGAACCGGGCCAGCCCCTCGGAGTCGAGCAGCCGCACGGTGGCGGTGGTGATCCGCTCCCGGTCGAGACCGGAGGGCGCCTCGCTGCGGCGTCTGGCGGGGGCGGCGGGCCTGGCGGTCAGCCACACACTGGACTCGACCGGGAGCGGATCACCGGAATCGGCCGCGGTCACCATGGAGGCACCCTCCTCACGCCAGGTGGATCAGCCCGGAATGCCCGGTCCGCCCTCTTGATGCTAGGGGGTGTGCCGCGAGGGGTGCTGGATCAGGACGTGGAAGCCGTCAGGTCGTAGAAGGTGGCTCCGCCGACCGTGGTGGCCTTGAACGTGGCCTTGACCCAGGCCTCGATGGCGGTGCCGGTGGCTCCGCCCGGCCCCCCGCCGCCCTGGCGCATGCCTCCGTCGGCCTCGCCGGTGGCGCCGCCGCCCGCGGTGCCGCCCGCGGTGCCGCCCTGGCCGATGAACCAGTGGATCTTCCCGTCCCGCACGTACTGCTGGAACTGCTCCAGGGTGGGCGAGGGGTCGCTGCCGTTGAAGCCGCCGATCGGCATCACCGGCACGCCGCCGGCCAGCTGGTAACTCGCCGCGTTCTGCGAGCCGATGGCGGCCGCCGCCCAGGTGTACCGGTCCGCGTCGGCGGTCAGGGCCGCCTTGGCCTCGGCGCCGACCCGGGTACCGCCGAGCAGGCCGCCCGGCCCGCCCTGGCCGCCGCCGCCCATCCGCTCGAGGCCGCGCCCGCCCTGGCCGCGCGCACCGCCGCCCTGCGGTGCCTGGCCCGCCTGGCCCGGCGGCATGCCGCCCTGGGGCGGGGTGTTGCCGTCCTGCGGGCCGCCTCTTTGTCCCGCACCGCCGCCTTGGGCCGTACCGCCCGGGATGCCCGGCGGCAGTTCGCCGGCCCCGCCCGCGCCGCCCCGCATCATGCCGCCCGGCCCGCCACGGCCGCCCGCGACCGCGGGCCCGGCCGTCACGATGGAACCGGTGTGGCCGGTGCTCACGGTGGTCAGGCAGTACGCGAGCGGTCCCGCCAGCACCGCGCCCAGCCCCAGCGCCGCCGTGGCCAGGAGCACCCGGCGCCCCGCCCGCGCGGCGAACGGCAGCGCGGCCGCGGCGAGCAGCCCGCCCACCAGCACCGCCCAGCGCAGCCACGGCAGATACCCGGTGGCGCGGCCGAGCAGCACGTACGACCACACGGCGGACAGCGCGAGCGTGCCGGACAGGGTGAGGAGCGCGGCGCGGGTGCCCCGCTCCTCCCACAGGACGGCGGCTCCCATACCGGTCAGCGCGGCCACGAACGGCGCCAGCGCCACGGTGTAGTACTCGTGGAAGATGCCCTGCATGTAGCTGAAGACGAGTGCGGTGATCAGCAGCGAACCGCCCCAGGCCAGGAACGCCGCCCGCGCCATGCCCTCCAGCGAGTCGGTGGCCCGGCGGGCCCGCCAGGTGATCACCAGTCCGGCCGCGAGCAGCACCAGGGCCGCGGGCAGCAGCCAGGAGATCTGACCGCCGATATTGGCCGAGAACAGCCGGTCGATGCCCGTCTCGCCCCAGCCGCCGCCTCCTCCGCCGCCGGCCCGCCCGCCGCCGCCGACGCTGCCCGTCTCGTTGCCGTTGATCCGGCCCAGCCCGTTGTAGCCGAGGGTCAGTTCCAGGAAGGAGTTGTTCTGCGAGCCGCCGATGTAGGGGCGGGAGGAGGCGGGCCACAGTTCCACGACGGCCACCCACCAGCCGCCCGCCACCACCATCGCGAGCCCCGCCAGCAGCAGCTGGCCCAGGCGCCGGCGCAGCGCGGTGGGCGCGCAGACGGCGTACAGCAGGGCGAGCGGCGGCAGGATGACGAAGGCCTGCAGGGTCTTGGTGAGGAAGGCGAACCCGACCGCGACCCCGGCCCCGACCAGCCACTTCGTGTGCCCCCCGTCGAGGGCGCGCAGGACGCAGTACACGGTGGCGGTGAGCAGCAGGGTCAGCAGCGCGTCGGGGTTGTTGAAGCGGAACATGAGCGCGGCGACGGGCGTGAGCGCGAACACGGCGCCGCTCAGCAGTGCGGCCGCCGGGCCGAACTGGCGCCGTACGGCGGCGTACAGCACCGCGGTCGTCGCCACGCCCATCAGCGCCTGCGGAACGAGGATCTGCCAGGATCCGAGCCCGAACAGCCGGACCGAGAGCATCATCGGCCACAGCGCGGCTGGGGGCTTGTCGACGGTGATGGAGTTCCCGGCGTCCGAGGAGCCGAAGAAGAAGGCCTTCCAGCTCTCGCTGCCCGCCTGCACGGCCGCCGAGTAGAAGGAGTTGGCGTATCCGGAGGAGCCCAGGTCCCACAGCAGCAGGAGGGCCGTGGAGATCAGGAGCGCGGCAAACGCGGGCCGTTCCCAGCGGGGCCGGCCGCTGTGGGCCCGGGCCTCCGCGGCCGGGAAGAGCGGGAGTGCTGCCGTGGTCATCGACTGTCCTTGGGCGTAGGGAACTCGGAGCCGCGCCGGTCGGGGAAGACCCAGGCGCGGAAGAGCAGGAACCGCAGCACGGTGGCGGCGAGGTTGGCGGTGATCAGTACGGCCAGCTCGGTGCTGTGCGCGGGGTGGGCCGCGGCCGCGCCGAGGGCGGCGAGGGAGCCGCTGGTCAGGGCCAGCCCGATGGCGAACACCACCAGGCCCTGGGCCTGGTGGCGCACGGCCCGGTCCCGGCCGCGCACCCCGAAGGTGAGCCGGCGGTTGGCGGCGGTGTTGGCGACGGCCGAGAGCAGCAGGGCGGCGCCGTTGGCGACCTGCGGGCCGGTTCCGGCGCGGAAGGCGGAGTACAGCAGCAGGTACAGCAGGGTGGACAGGGCGCCGACCGCGCAGAAGCCGAGCAGCTGGCGGGCCAGCCCGCCCTCGACCCCGGGCAGGGCGGTGCGGTCGCGCGGGTCGTCGCCGAAGGGGCGGGCGAGGCGGTCGAGCGGGAGCGTGCCGACGGCCAGGGCCCTGCCCACCCGCCAGACGCCCTTGAGGTCCTCGGCGGCGGTCCGGACGATGTGGACGGTGGAATCGGGGTCGTCGACCCAGTCCACCGGCACCTCGTGGATCCGCAGCCCGGCGCGCTCCGCGAGGACGAGCAGTTCGGTGTCGAAGAACCAGCCGGAGTCCTCCACCAGCGGCAGCAGCCGCTCGGCGACCTCCCGCCGGATGGCCTTGAAGCCGCACTGGGCGTCGCTGAAGCGGGCGGCGAGCGAGGAGCGCAGGAGGAGGTTGTAGGCCCGGGAGACGAACTCCCGCTTCGCTCCGCGCACCACCCGGGAGGACCGGGCGAGGCGGGTGCCGATGGCGAGGTCGGAGTGGCCGGAGATCAGCGGGGCGACCAGCGGCAGCAGGGCGTTCAGGTCGGTGGAGAGGTCCACGTCCATGTACGCGAGGACCGGCGCGTCGGAGCCGGACCAGACGGTGCGCAGGGCCCTGCCCCGGCCCTTCTCCTCCAGCCGGGTGCTGCGTACGCCGTCCAGTGTCGCGGCGAGCGCGCCGGCGACCTCGGGGGTGCGGTCGGTGCTCGCGTTGTCGGCGACGGTGATCCGGAAGGGGTAGGGGAAAGTACGCGTGAGGTGCTCGTGCAGCCTGCGCACGCACGGTCCGAGGTCTTTCTCCTCGTTGAAGACCGGGATCACCACGTCGAGGACGGGCTCGCCGGGCACGGGCGCGAGGGGCGCCCGGGCCGGAAGGGCCCCGGGAGAGGCGTCGGTTGGCATGCTCCGACCCTCGCGGGGTGGGCTGTCACCGCTGTGTGGTGAGCCTGTGCCCCGTCTGTGAGTCCGGGTCCGGGTCCGGGTCCGGGTCCGGGTCCGGGTCCGACTGCGGGCCCGGCTGGGGGCGGCGGCCCTGTTGCGCGGGCGGGCGGGCACCGGTGCCCGCACCGGTGCCCGCACCGGAGAACGGCAGCAGGACCTCGAAGCAGGTCCGCCCGGGTGCGCTCCGTACGCCGACCCGGCCGCCGTGTGCGGTCACCACGGCCTGGACGATGGCGAGCCCGAGGCCGGTGGAGCCGGCGGCCCGGGAGCGGGAGGCGTCGCCGCGGGCGAAGCGCTCGAAGACGTGGGGGAGCAGGGCGGGCGGGATACCGGGGCCGTCGTCCTCGATCCGCAGCCGGACTCCTGTCGTTTCTCCCCCAGCTACCGCTGGGGGCGCCCCCAGTGAGACTTCGGCGGTGACGGTGGTGCCGGGCGGGGTGTGCGTGCGGGCGTTGGCCAGGAGGTTGACCAGGACCTGCTGGATGCGGGCGGGGTCGCCGCGGACGGTCGCGGGCTCGTCGGGCAGGCGCAGCCGCCAGTGGTGTCCGGGGCCGGCGGCCCGGGCATCGCTGACGGCGTCGACGACGAGGGGGGCCAGGTCGGTGTCGGTGTCCCCGGCGGTGAGCGGGCGGCCCGCGTCGAGCCGGGCCAGCAGCAGCAGGTCCTCGACCAGTCCGGTCATCCGGGTGGCCTCGGACTCGATCCGGCCCAGCGCGTGCCGGGTGTGGGGGCCCGGCTCCTCCCGACCCCGGCGGGTCAGCTCGGCGTAACCGCGGATGGAGGCCAGCGGGGTGCGCAGTTCGTGGCTGGCGTCGGCGACGAACTGCCGGACCCGCGTCTCGCTCTCCTGACGGGCCGTGAGCGCGGCGGAGACGTGGCCCAGCATCCGGTTGAGGGCGGCACCGACCTGGCCCACCTCGGTGCGGGGGTCGGCCTCGGCGTCCGGGACCCGTTCGTGGAGGGCGGGTTCGCCCTTGTGCAGGGGGAGTTCGGAGACCCGGGTGGCGGTGGCGGCGACCCGGCGCAGGGGCCGCAGGGCGACCCCGACCAGGGCCTGCCCGGCGAGGGAGGCCGCGATCAGCCCGGCGAGGGTGACGCAGACCTCCACCGCGATCAGCGTGTTCACGGTGGAGTCGACCTCGCGCAGCGGGAAGCCGAGGACGACGCTTCCGTCGGGCGCGGACAGCACCCGGTACGCCCCCAGCCCCGGCAGGCTCAGGTTCACCGCCGTGGCCGTGCCCTGCCCGCCGGTACGGGCGGTCCGGGCGAGGGCCGCTGTCTGGGCCTCGGTGAGCGGGGCGGGGTTGCCGCGCTCGGGGTCCTCGAAGCGCACGCTGCGGTCGGCGCCGAACACCTTGCCGTCGGAGTCGACCCGGAACCCGACGGCGCCCAGCGGGGTGCCCGGGCCGAGGACCGACTTCCCCTCCCTGATCGCCTTCCCCGACCCGGGGGGCGGGGAGGCCATGGAGACGGAGGTGCGCAGCTGGTCGTCGAGCTTGTCGACCAGGTAGGAGCGCAGGGCGAGGGTGGTGACGGCTCCGATGGCGGCGCCCACGACCGCGATCAGGGCGACCGCCGAGACGACGAGCCGGGTCCGCAGCGACCAGGGCCGCCGGGCACGCGGCCGGCGGGCACGCGGCCGGCGGGCACGCGGCCGCCGCTTGGGGCGGAAGGCCACTATTCGGCGGGCTTGATGAGGTAGCCGGCGCCGCGCCGGGTGTGGATCAGCGGCGCCAGGCCCGGACCGCTCTCCAGCTTCCGCCGCAGGTAGGAGATGTACAGCTCGACCACGTTGGCCTGGCCGCCGAAGTCGTAGGACCACACCCGGTCCAGGATCTGCGCCTTGCTGAGCACCCGGCGCGGGTTGCGCATCAGGTAGCGCAGCAGCTCGAACTCGGTGGCGGTGAGGTGGATCTCCCGCCCGGCGCGGACCACCTCGTGGCTGTCCTCGTCGAGGCGCAGGTCGCCGACGACGAGCACCGATCCGCCGCGCGCGGCCTGCGCCGCGCCCGAACGCCGGACCAGGCCGCGCAGCCGGGCCACGACCTCCTCCAGGCTGAAGGGCTTGGTGACGTAGTCGTCGCCGCCCGCCGTCAGGCCCGCGATGCGGTCCTCCACGGAGTCCTTCGCGGTCAGGAAGAGCACCGGGACCTGGGGGAGCTCGCGGCGCAGCCGTCCCAGGACGGCGAGCCCGTCCATGTCGGGGAGCATGATGTCGAGGACCACGACGTCGGGCCGGAACTCCCGCGCCGCTCGTACCGCCCCGGCCCCGTCACCGGCGCTGCGGACCTCGCAGCCCTCGTAGCGCAGGGCCATGGACAGCAGCTCGGAGAGCGAGGCCTCGTCGTCGACGACGAGGACCCGGCAGGGCCCGCCGTCGGGCCGCACCAGGGCTGCGGGGTTGCTGGTGGACGTGGACGCGTGGAAGGTGGTCGTCGCAGTCATGCATCCACGCTGTCCGGCGCCTCTGAGAGCGTTCTTGTGCCTCCCTGTGAATTTCCTGAGAAACGCCAGCAGCCCGTCTGATCCATCGCGCCGGCCCCGGGCGCCGGGCTCAGCCGTCGAGCCGGAACAGCCGGGCGGCGGGCTCAGCCGTCGAGCCGGAACAGCCGGGCGCCGTTGTCGTGGCAGACGGCCCGCAGCCAGTCGTCGCCCAGCCCGAGCCGTTCGAGGGCGGCGAGCTGGTGCTCGTAGGGGTAGGGGATGTTCGGGAAGTCGGTGCCGAGCAGGATCCGGTCGCCGAGGTCGGCGAGCCGTCCGCGGTCCCCGGGCGGGAAGCCGCTGATCCGTTCGGAGAAGTCGGTGAAGGCCATGGTGGTGTCGAGGCGCACCTCGGCGTACCGGTCGGCGAGGTCCAGGAAGTCGCTGTACTCGGGCATCCCCATGTGGGCCACGATCAGCGGCAGCCGCGGGTGGCGGGCCAGCAGCCGGGCGATCGGCTCGGGCCCGGTGTACTTGGCCGGGACGGGCCCGGACCCGCAGTGGATCACGGTCGGTACGCCGGCCTCCGCGAGCAGCCCCCAGACGGCGTCGAGCCGGTCGTCGTTCGGGTCGTAGGCGCCGACCTGGAGATGGGACTTGAAGACCCGGGCCCCCGCGTCGAGGGCCTGGCGGACGTAGCCGGCCGCGTCCTCCTCCGGGAAGAAGGTCGCCGTGTGCAGGCAGTCGGGGGTCCGGGCGGCGAAGCCGGCGGCCCAGGCATTGAGCCACGCCGCCATCGCCGGCTTGTGCGGGTAGAGCATGGCGGTGAAGGCCCGGACACCGAACTCGCGCAGGAGGGCGACCCGTTGCTCCTCCTCGTGCCGGTAGGTGATGGGCCACTCGACCCCGGTCAGCGGACCGACCGCGTCGAAGTAGTCCCACACCTTGTCCAGGACCCGCTCGGGCATGAAGTGCGTGTGTACGTCGACCAGTCCGGGCAGCCCGAGCCGCTCCCGGAAGGCGCGGACCACGTCAGCCGTTGCGGGCAAAGCCGTGGCTCCGTTCGACGGTCGCGACGTGCAGGGTGTAGCTCTCGTACCAGTCCGCGCGGCCCTGCTTCATGGCGGCCTGGTGCTCCAGGTCCTCCCGCCACACCCGGAGCGACGCGTGGTCGCGGAAGTAGGCGACGGTGATCCCGAGGCCTCCCGGCGTCCGTGCGGACTCGTAGCCGAGGAAGCCCGGGTTCTGCGCGACGATCTCGTTCATCCGGGCGAGGACCTGCGGATAGCCGCTGTCGTCGTCGGTGCGCACATTGCTGAAAACGGCCATCAGGTAAGGGGGTTCGAAGGCCGGTACCGGCTGGATGCTCATGCCCACCACCCTGTGCGGCGCGCCCGGGCCTGTCCACAGGAATCGGCCCCGGCGGACCAAAGGGATCCAAGTTTTGACCATGCCCGGCCGGCCCGCTGGATGGCAGCGGGCCGGCAGGTGCCTTAGAACAGCCCGTCCTGCTCGGCCGCCGGACGCTCCGAGCCCGACAAAACCTCCGCCACCGGCACCGGCACCGGCACCGGCACCGAGGCCCCGTCGTCCCCGCCCGCCGGGACGGCGAGCTCCCACCCGGCCAGCAGACGGGTGTCCACGACCAGCCCGTCGGCGAAGTGCAGATCGGGACCGGCCGCACCCACGAGCTCCCCCACCACCGCCCCGCCGGGCACCATCTCGGTGATCACCCGGGCGGGTTCGGACAGCCCCGCCAACCCGAACGCCCCCGCGTGGTCGGCGACTTCACACCCCACCCGTTCCAGCGAGTCCGGCCAGCCGGGCAGGGCTGCCGCCCGGGCGTGCAGCTCGGCGACCTCCCGGGCCCGCTCCGGCGCGGCCGGCAGCCGTGCCCGTACGGCGCGCTTGCGGGCGTAGGCGATCCGGTCGGGCACCCCGAGCGCCGCCCGCAGCAGCTCCTCGGTGCGCCGGGCGGCCATCAGCGGCCCGCGCCCCAGCCAGGCCCACGCCACGGCACCCTGCTCCAACAGCCGGGCCCGCCCCCGCTCCTCGGCGGTGATCCCGACCTTGACCATCCCGGGCCCGAACCACGCCAGGTAGACGCGATAGGTGCGCGGGTCGGCGGCGTTGGTGTCGGCTGCCACCGAGAACGACCGGTCGAGCCGCGCGCATTCGGGACACTGCGCGTTCCCCGCCCGGCCGGGCACGGTGGCGGCCGTGGGGCAAAGCGTCCGCTTCCCGGCCCGCCACACCCCGAGGCACTGCCGCTCTCCCCGGGCGGTGAAGGCCAGCCGCTGCCCGTAGGTGAGCGGACTCGCCCGCTCGCCCCGCCCCTGTCCGTACCACCCGATGGCAGGCCGGCCGTCCTTCCACCGGATCCCGGTGCACCACCAGCTCACAGCGGCAGCGGCCGCTCGAAGAACGTCTCCAGGGCGACGGTGGCGTGCGTACCGCTGACCCCGTCGATCGCGTAGAGCCGCCGCAGGACGTCCTGCAGCTGCCCGGTCGAGGCCGTGCGCACCTTGACCAGGACCGACGCGCTGCCCGCGATGATGTGCGCCTCCTGGATCTCGGGGATCGCCGCGAACGCGGCGGCGGACTCTCCCATCCAGGCGTTGGAGTCGACCATCACGTAGGCCAGCACCCCGCTGCCGACGGCCTCCGGGTCCACCTCGACAGTGGTCCGCCGGATGACCCCGCGCTCACGCAGTTTCCGGACCCGCTCGTGGGTCGCCCCCGCCGAGAGCCCCACGGCCGCGCCGAGCGCGGCGTACGACTGGCCGGCGTCCTCCTGCAGGCGCAGGACGAGCGCCCGGTCGATGTCGTCCACGCGATCTTCCTCCCGTGGGCCCGTCGGCCCTTGCGAAGACGGTACCGGCTCCTGCAATCCCGCCACCGAACCGAACAGAATTCGGCAGCCCACCCTCAGGAGGAAGCATCTAAGGCACAGCCGACCCGCCCCGGCGGACCACTGCTACCGGGCGACGAACTGCGTAAGGATCGCCTGAACCTCGTAGATGTCGACACCCTTGGTGAAGGTCTTCTCGATGGGCGCCGCGGTCCCGGATATCCAGATCTTGAGCTCGGCGTCGAGATCGAAGTGGCCGGCGGTCTCCACGGAGAAGTGCGTGATGCTCCGGTAGGGCACCGAGTGGTACTCGACCTTCTTCCCGGTGAGCCCCTGCTTGTCGATGAGCACCAGCCGCCGGTCGGTGAACAGGATCGTGTCCCGGATCAGCAGATAGGCGGCATGCACCTGCTCACCCTGCCCCAGCAGCCGCGCATAGTCCCGCTGCGCCGACGCCGAGTCGATGCTGTGCGCGTTTCCGAACAGTCCCATGAGAGCCCCCGCGTTCCGGTTACCGCTTCGAACGATCTTCAAGAACCGTACGCAACCCGCCCCGTAACCCGCGTCCCCCTCCAGAGCCATCCCACCCCTGACCCCCTACGGGGTACCCCCTCCCCACCAAGGAGGAGACGCCACCCCGCCCCGGCTCCGCCAGGACATACGACAGAGGCCCCCAGGATTTCTCCTGGGGGCCTCTGTCTCACTGTGCACTCGGCAGGATTCGAACCTGCAACCTTCTGATCCGTAGGCGCGTGCAACCCAATGTGCTCTCCGTCGCACCACACGGAACCCCAATGGTGAACCCGCCTCTGCCCCAGCAGCTCGTCCGTGGACGTCCGCTGGTGTACGTGCCTGTTGATGTCAGCAACTGATGTCAGGCAGCCCTGACTATTCCCCGCAGTCGGGGGCCCGCCCTGCAAGTTCAGTCGTCCAGACAGCCGTACGACGAGTTGGGGCGCACTTCGCTACACCGCACCGTCAGCCGAACATTGCTGAACCGGCCTCGAATGCTTGCTGGACACTCTGATCAGCGGTCGCGGTGACCAGAGCGGGTGGCACCAACCGGCCGATCGACCGCCATATCCTGCCTCCTCGCTGATGGTCTGCTCCCTCCCGTTCCAGAGCATCCACCTCCTCGGCGAAATCCTGGGCATCCTGCTCGGAAAGATCAAGGCGCGGTGCGACCTCCCGGAGCTGGGCAACAAGTACGGCAAGGGCGTCTGTATCCACCCCTTGGTTCACCGTCTGGGTATTGCCGCCACCGGTAGCCATGTTGCTACCCGGTGCGTTGCCTTGGACGACGTTGCTGGCTATGTAGTTACTGACGTTGTTGGTACCGGCCGGCCGATCGTTGTTCATGAACGTCCTTAGGGTCATGTGAGAGTGGGAGAAGTCGATGCCCTTGACAGTCGGCGCAACGTCAGTGAAGTTCGGAGCACGCTCCACTTTGAGGAGGCCCTTGACCTCCAGGTAGTCGACTGCTGCATCCACCTCGTTGCAGGTGACCTCGGTGCCACAGAACCACCGTTTCTCGTCCGTGGCGAAGAGTTGGAGACGCACCCGACCGCCGACAGGGGCATTCTCGTAGGCCCAGCGCACCAAGGTGTTGTGTAGATACACCTCACGCTCGGCGCGCGACCTCGAGTCTCTGCGCAACCGATGGGCTTCTTCCAGTCCGTTCGCGGTCAGCTGGATCAGATCAAAGGAGCCGTCGGCTTGGTTGACAGCGCGCGTGACCATACGACGCGCGCTCAGCAGGGAAGCGACAGCCTGCGCGTCGGCTGGGTCCAGATTGGCGGCCAGCATGACCTGCTCCGTGCTCAAGAACGCCTGCAGGTCACCCCCCGACTCGTCGAGCGCACACTGCAGAAACTGATCGGCGTACCGCGCGGTCGTCATGGCCAGATCGTAGGGCCGGGCAGGCAGGTGCACCCTGCGGTCTCACCCGCTCACGCGGATCAATGTCGGCGCAGGGGTTCTGTCCGTAAGGTCATGGCCCGTGTCGAGCCGTGTTGGACGTTGAGCAAGCCACCCCGATACGCGCGGACCGCCGTTCACTGCCCCGCCTTCCGTGACAGTACGGACATGCTCGAAGCCATGGCGCAGGTAGTAGCGCTGTAGCCCCGCGTTCGTCGTCCATGCGTCAAGGCGGAGCCAGGAAGCGCCGGAACGATACGCCCGGTCGCCAGCCCAATCGAGCAGCCGGCCGCCAAGGTCGAGTCCCGCGTGAGTCCTTGCGACCGTCAGCTTGTTCACGAACATCGACGGCTCGGCGAGTTCCCCGCCCAACCACAGCCCATCCTCAGCATCAGGCGTCAGCGTGATCGTCGCGGCGGTGACGTCCCCGTCGCGGACCATGAAGACCGCCCCGGCCTCGATGGTGGCCAAAAGCCGGTCCGCCGGGTACGGGCGGCGCCACTGGTCGGAGCCAAGCTCACTCAGCCAGGCTGCTGCCTCCTCACGGAAGGCGAGCAGCTTGGCCACGTCGTCGGCGGTCGCGCTCTCGATGATCACTTCGGCTCATTCTCGGATCGGGCGGACAGGTCACCGATCTCGTAGTTCATTCGGTTGAGGTCGCCCCGGAAGGTGGTGATCGTGCACCGGATGGGCCGCTCGCCCGAGTAGCCCGTACGGGTCCAGAGCAGCACGGGAATACCAGCCCCTACGTCCAGGAGGCGGGCTTCATCGGGCGTCGGCATCCGAGTGGCGATCTCGTCGAAGTACCCGATCTGCTCGATGCCCGCAGCCGCGAGATAGCGCGTCGTCCCCTCCGCGATGTCGCCCGGTTCGGCGAGTCGTGGCGCCTCCTTGGCGAGCCAATCGGGGTAGTACGTCGCCTGCGTCGACCACGGCACGTCATCCACAAAGCGATGACAGAAGCGGAGAACCGTGGTTGAGCTGCCATCCACCTTCAGGCGCTCAGCGACGTACTGGCTGGCCGGCGTCATCTCCACCCGGAACGTCTGACTCGGTCGCCGTCCGGCGTTGGTGACGTCCGTGTTGTAGGCGTCGCCATTCTGCTCGAAGGTCAGGTTCTCGAAGCGCGACGCATTCAGCTCGAACACCTCGTGCTTGCGAACCTCGTACCCAAGCCCCTGACTGGACGAGATGAGTCCCTCGCTAACCAGTTGATTCAGCCCCGACCGCACGGTGTTCCGCGACGCGTCGAAGCGGACCGAGAGTTCGCTCTCAGAAGGCAGGCGAGATCCCGGCGGGTAGACGCCGCTGTCGATCTCCCGACGGAGCGCGTCGGCGACCTGCCGGTACTTCGGCTGCTTGTTCATCTGCCCATCATGACGCACTCGCTCAACTTGTTGGTACATGTGGGGCCCCAATCCCTTGACGACTCACTGTCCGTGGGTGCAACATCACTGCATCAGCTTGTACCAACAAGTTGAGCAAGCGGTGCAGCAGGGTCAAGTATGGCCTGAGCTGCGCTGATGCACGCCAAGGGGCCCGGGATAGAGCGGGCCGAGGGTCCCGGAACCCTGGTCAACCGGAGGGCGAGACCGAAAGGTCACTCGTCTCGCATGCCTAGAACGGGAGCTCGTGTTCCCGAAGGCGAGACACCTTTTCGCACGTCCGACCCCCTGTTGGAGGTTGATGTGTACCGACGAAGAATCCGGGCGCTACCCGTGCTGGACCGGCGCGGCTGGCTGCCCTTCGCGTCTTCACCTGAGCCGCCGCGATGCGCACCGGGATAGCCGGTGATCTGCGGCTCAGGTTCATCCGCGCAGCGGAAATGCTGCGGCCGGTTGCCTCCTCCGTCCGTCCGGCGTCCTTGCGGCGTCGTACGGACGGGGTTGAGGGGAGCCGGATTGGTTCCACCCCCGAATGCAGTGCAGCCCCCGGCGTTGGAGCGCCGGGGGCTGCTGTTCGGGTCCCGTTCCTCTCTCGAAGGAGCAAGACCCATGAAGTCCATCGCTGCACTTCAGAACCTCGTTACCCCGTGGTCCGACGGCCTGGAGCCGTCGGACGCGGAGCTGGACACGATCGAGTGGGAGATGCCGCTGATCCTGGCGGACGTCGACCTGCTCGACGCGGAGATCGCCGTTCTCGACCGGACGCCGTCCGAGCTGGACGAGCGGCGGATCCGCCGGGCCCGCCGCAAGAAGCTGGCCGCCCGCCGGACCCTGCTGAACCAGGCCGCCACCACGGCCGCGGCGAGCATGCCGGGCGGTGTCGCATGACCACACCGACGATGCCCCTCTCGGCCATGGCCGCGCCACTGATGGCGCTGCGCATTTTCGAGGACCGCTACCGGCACCTGCCCGCGCCGTGTGTGTCGATCTCAACGGTCTACCCCAACGTGCTGGAGCTGTCCTTCCACGACGACCTTGACGGGTTCGAGACGTGGTGCGTGGCTCTTGGGATCCGGTCCGGGAACGTGTCTCACGGCGTTCAGGGCGGTGGCCTCACCCGCGTCCTGAAGGCCGAGACCAGCTACTCCGGCGGAGTCGTAAAGCTGATCGGCTACGCCAAGATCCCCGCCGCCGACGAGGCGCGTTCACGGGCGGAGGGCGGATCGTGAACCGTGTTCAGATCCGTTCATCCGAGCGTGCCCTGTCCGTCGGGACGTGGCTGATCGTCGGCGGGGCAATGCTCTACTCCGTCCTCACCGTCACCCCGCTCATGGCCGCCCACACCCCGACCGAGTGGCGGTGGACGGCCCCGATCCTGCCTCTCGTCGTGGACGCGGCGGTGGTGATCGTGGTCCGCCTGGACTCCGTCCTGGCCCGTCTCGGCGGGCACGGCGGGGCCTGGCCGGTGGCCCTGAGGTGGATGACCGGCACCATGACCCTCGCCCTGAACATCGGGGTATCCGCGCTGGCCGGAGACCTGGTCGGGGTCGCCGTGCACTCCGTCGCCCCGCTCCTCCTGATCGTCACCGCGGAAGCGGGACTCGCCTACCGGCGGGCCCTGACGGCCGCCGTCCTGGCCGTGGAGACCCGCAAGCGGGCCGAGCAGGACGCCCGGGAACGGGCGGCGGCGGAGCGGGAGGAGAACCGGCTCCGCGCGGCTCGTGAACAGCGCGAGCACGAGGCAGCCGTCGCCCGTGAACAGCGTGAACACGCGGAGCGTCTGGCCCGCGAGGAAGACGCCCGGCAGGACCGCATCCGGCGCGAAGAACGGGAGCGGGCAGAGGCGGCGGAGCGGGCGGAGCGGGAGGCCCGTGAACGCCGTGAACAGATGCGTGAACAGCAGCAAGCCGAGCGTGAACGTCTTGAGCGCCAGGCCGAGCAGCAGCGCGAGCTGGAGGCCCAGGAACGCGCCGAGCGTGAACGCCGTGAACGAGTCCGTGAACAGGAGCGGATGGAGCGTGAACGCGCCACCCTCCTCTCCGCGGGCCCGCCGCCGGAGAAGCTGCCGGAGGAGCAGGCCCGCGCCACGGTGCAGGCCGCGTTCGCGGCCGGGGTGCCGGTGAGGGTCGCCGCGGAGCTTTCCGGCTGGTCCGTTGGCTGGGCCTCCGCCCGCTACCAGGAGCACCGCGACGCCATCACCTCCGCCCCGGCCCTCGACCGATGAGCACGCTGCCCGTCTACCGGTGGCGTCTCGCCCCGGAGGGGCTGGCCACCCGCCGTCAGCTCCGTGCCGCCGGGCTCCGGCCCGGCGGACAGGACGTCGTCGCCCAGTTGGAGCGGCCCCGTCGGCGGCGGGGCCCGCTGGTCGCCTACCTCTACCTCGTTGAGCGGGCCAAGCCCGTCCGGCCGATGACGGCTCGCCGGGCCGCCGCCCTCGCCAAGGCCAACGCGGCTCGCCGCACCTGCCCTGTATGCCGCCGGGACGCCGGATACGTCATCCCGGTCTCGCTCGGTATGTGCGTGGCCTGCCACGACTTCCCTGAACAGCGCGCCGCCCGAACCCTCTCTGCTGCCTGAAGGAGTTCTGCTGTGTCTCGCCGTACCCGCACGCACACCGCGAAGGGCGCCGCGCCCCGCACCGTTCACATCCCCCGCCAGCGCGGGCACCGTCAGGGGCCGCAGGTCATCGTGGTTGTCTCCGACGAGCCGACGCTGACTCGACGGGCCGCTTCGGCGTCCGGCCGTTGGCTGTGGAAGCACCGCCGGACCTGGGCCCCGACCGCCCTTTCCGTCCTGCTGCTGGCCGTCACGGGCATCGTCCACCTGATCACCCCATGGGCCGCACTTGTCGCGGCCCCGGCCGCCGCCGTGCCCCTGGCGATCCAGGGCTGGAAGGCCAAAGGCCGACCGGCCGGCACGCCTGCCGAGCGCGCCCGCCGCACGTCTCTGGCGGTCCTCGCGCTGGCCGCGCTGACCTGGTTCGCCCTGGCCCTGTGGTTCGGCCCCGCCGAGCCGCTCCTGATGGGCCTGTGGTCGCTGATCACCCTCGACGCCCAGGTCACATGGCTGTTCGCCCGCCTGCGCTCCACCCTCACCGCTAAGGGGAACAGCTGATGTCCAACAACACCTGGATGCCCAACAACGGCACCCCCGGCCCCCGCCGCGGCTCGAACGGCGCCGGTCAGCCCAACAGCAGCCAGCAGGGCGGAGGCTGGCAGCAGGGCCCCGCCGGTCCCGCCTCCGGGACCGGCCAGACGGGCAACAGCCGGTCGCGGACGTCGAACCGCACGCGGGAGTACCACTTCCACATCAACGACTCCGGTCCCCGCGCCGGTAGCAGCGGCCAGCAGGGGTACGGGCCGCAGGGCAACGGCCGGGGCCGGGGGGCGGGCGGACGGATGCACTCGCCGCTGGGTGACCCAGAGTTCTTCTCCAACGTGGACATCCGCAACTACTGCGAGTCCGGCCGCGGGCTGTTCCTGCAGATGTCGTTTGAGTTGGCCAACGCCGCGGAGATGCTCAACGCCGTGCTGAAGGAGATCCCCGACCCCGACGGGCGCCCGTTCGGCTCCCGGGCGCGGGCCCGCCGGGTGTCGCGGCGGATGAAGAAGGCAGCCGAGGACGCCCTCGGGACCGCGAAGAACCTCGCCGCCACCTATGCAGCGTTCCAGCGGGAGTTCGACCCGCAGCTCGCCCCGCACGCCCGCCCGCGCCAGGGCCGCCGCTTCGACTTCAACGGCTAACCGAACCTGATCGCAGGGAGGTCAGAACATGCCCCGAACCACCTCACCCGACGACACCGGGCAGCAGTACGACGCCCATGGCGAGGGCGGCGGGATCGGCGAGTACCTGCTGCACCGCGCCAAGCCTCACCTG
Organism: Streptomyces sp. NPDC048270; assembly: GCF_040652335.1. Classification (NCBI taxonomy): domain Bacteria; kingdom Bacillati; phylum Actinomycetota; class Actinomycetes; order Kitasatosporales; family Streptomycetaceae; genus Streptomyces; species Streptomyces sp. NPDC048270. The sequence continues at coordinate 364,322 of NZ_JBEZLV010000002.1, read as the reverse complement.
CCTCCGTGGCTCGCCGGAGCCGGGACGGGCCTGGCCTCCCTGCCCGCCCACTACTTCTGGTCCGGCGAACCCGGCGTCACCGCCGGCCTCACCCTCGCCTCCGTCGCTCTGACCGGCCTGACCTGGTGGGCCGGACGTTCCACCACCCAGCAGCGCCGTCTGCACTCCGCTGTCACGGTTGCCGCGGCCTCGACGTGGTTCACCGCCGCGGCCATTGCCGGACCCGGGGCGGGGCCGCTGGGGGAGCTGTACTTCATCGGCGCTCCCGCGCTGGCCTTGTCGTGGAACATCCGGCAGATCCTCCGTAAGAACGTGGAAGGCCCCGCCGCCGGAGCGGACGGAGGATTCCTGGAAAAGGTCGGCCTGGCCAAGACCCAGGTTCTACGCACGGAGGTCGGCCCGAACAAGGCCTCATTCGATCTCCAGCTCCCGCGCGGCGAGCTGACCCCGGACGACGTGTCGAAGAACCTGACCCGCATCGCGGGTGCTCTCGACGTGCCGAAGACAGCGATCCGGATCCAGGAGAACCCGGAGTCCGCATCGCGGGTGATGCTCACCGTGGTCCCGCTGGACCTGCTGAAGAACACCGTCCCCTGCCCGGGCCCCAGCGCCCCCGGCGAGTCGATCAGCTACCCCGTGGTCGTGGGGATCTACGAGGACGGGACCCCGGCGGTCATGTGGTTCCCCGGGGACCCGGACGAGGCCCGCAACGCGATGATGCTGCTGCTCATGGGCATGACCGGGTCGGGGAAGTCCGAGGGTGGCCTGACGGCCCTGGCGGAGATCCTGTCCCGGCGGGACGTGATCGTGTGGGCGTCGGACCCGGCGAAGAAGGAGCAGACCCTCGGCCCGCTCCTGCCCGCGATCGACTGGGCCGCCCTCGACATGCCCTCCACCAAAGCCATGATCAAAGCCCTCACGGCCGTCATCCCGGCCCGGACGGCGTGGCTGGCGAAGTACGGCTACAAGCAGTGGATCCCCGCCTGCGCCGAAACCCAGGCCGATGGCACCCCGGGCATGCCCTACCTCGTGGCCTGGTTCGAGGAAGCCGCGAAGACGATCCGTGAGATCGACGACGACGTGTTCACTGGCCTCGCCCAGGAAGCCCGCTCCGCCGGCGTCTCCCTTGTCCTGTCGATGCAGCGGGCCTCCGGCAACCAGGTTTCCACCGACACCCGCGCCTCCCTCGGATCCTCCTGGTGCCACGGCGTCCGCACCGAGCAGGACGCCCGCTTCGCCCTCGACGACGACGTCCTCGACGCCGGGGCGGCCCCGCACGTGTGGAAGGACAAGAAGCCCGGCTACGCCTACCTCGTCGCCAACGGCGTCCCCGACGACAACTGGGCCACCCCGATGCGGGACTACCTCTCCAGCGTCGACTACCTCAACTGGGTCGTCGTCACCTTCGCCGACATCCGCGCCGCGATCGACCCGGTCACCGCCGGCGCGGCTGCCCGCTCCGCGGACCGGGCGTTCACCGGCCGCACCCGCTACCCGATTCCCGGCACCACCGACCAGCCGGAGACCACCATGCCCAACGACTACGGCTCGGACGAGGACGACGAGGACGGCTACTACCCCGAACAGGACGAGTACGACCAGCGCCCGTCGAACGGGGCCGACGAGGAGGACGACGACGCGGAGGGAGAGTTCATCGACGCGGAGCAGGAACTCCCCGAAGTCGAGCAGGTCGTCCAGCTCGCCGCCCGGCCGCCCGCCGACGAACCGCGTCCGAAGATCAGTACTGCCGAGGCTCGAGCGGCGATGGAGGAAGTCCTCGAAGAGTTCGAGGACGAGGGCCGGGACGTGGTCGGCCCGGCGGACTTCATGGAGTACTGCGACCGCTACGGACGCGGCCGTTCCTGGGTCTCCGGACAGGTCGCCCAGTTCGTCCTCGCGGGCCGTCTCGCCGAGACCAGTGAGGTCGGCCGCTACCGGATCGTGCCGTACGAGGTAGCGGCCTGACGCGTCAGACGCGTCTGACACCCCTGACAGGCGAACAGCCCCAATCCACAGGTCATACGTGCGCGCGAGGGGTGTCAGACGGGTGTCTGACGCGTCAGACACACCCGCCAGACACCCGGCCTGACACCCCAGACACCCCGCCCCGGCAGGGCCCGAGCCACCCCGGCTCGGGCCCTGCCAGTCTTCCCCCGGAGCCCGCCATGACCTACGAACCCGCCCACCTGACCACCCCGGCACCGCTCCGGTACGGGGACACGGTCCTCTACCCGCCGGCCGTCCCCGAACCGCGGATGCTGCCCGCCGAGATACCGCCCGGCGTCCAGTACGTCACCCTCCCCAACGGCACCCGCACCCTCGCCTACACCCCCCAGCCGGACACCCCGCCCGCGCGGCCTGTCCCCGCGTGGGCCAAGACCACCGCGCTCCTCGCCCCGACCGTCGGTGGAGGTATCGCGGCCGCTTCCGCCGGACTGGCCTACGCCGCACCGGGACTGATCGCCCTGACCGAAGCCCTCTGGGCCGCCGTCGCCCTCATCGCCGCCGGAGCAGTCGTCGCCGTGGCCCGACCCCGTCGCAGCGCCGCTCGCCCGACCACGCACATCACCCAGCACGTCACCGCAACCGGGCTCTTCGGCCGGGCCAACGGCACCATCAACCACCGCTGAACGCCGAGGGCGGCCCCCTCACGCCAATGACCGGGACCGCCCTCTTCCAGAACCCAACAGAACTGGAGTGACCAGCATGACCCAACACCCCCCGTCCGCGCTGCTCTCCGCAGCCTTAAGCCTCGCTGCCCGTGGCTGGCCCGTGTTCCCGCTCCGCCCCGGATCCAAAGTGCCCGCCCTGCACGGCGAGACCCGATGCCCCCGCACCGGCCCCTGCGCGGACGGCCACGCCAAGCCCGAGCAGCGCGCGGCCACCGACCCCGACCGCATCCGCACCGCTTGGGCCACCACCCCCTACAACGTCGGCCTGGCCGCCGGCCCCGCGGGCCTGGTCGTCATCGACCTGGACCCGCCCAAGCCGACAGACCCGCCCGGCACCCATAGCGGCGCCCAGATCCTCGACGCCCTCTGCCGGACGCTCGGGCAGAGCATCCCAGCCACGTACACGGTGGCCACCCCGTCCGGCGGGGTCCACCTGTACTTCAAGGCCCCGGCCGGGGTCACGATGCGCAGCACCCAAGACATCCTGGGCAGGCACATCGACACCCGGGCCTGGGGTGGGTACGTCGTCGCCCCCGGCAGCAGCACCCCCGTCGGCGCCTACGCCGTCACCGACGACCGGCCGGTGGCCCCGCTTCCTGGCTGGCTTCAGGTGAAGCTCACCGAGCCGCCCAGGATCATCACCCGGGCGTTCGTCTCCTGCGTCCCGCGCCACGGTGGCGGGCGTCGGGCCGCCTACGTCGATGCGGCCCTACGCAACGAGGAGAAGGCCGTCGCTGCCGCGCCCGAGGGGCTCCGGAACAAGGCGCTCGTCAGGGCAGCCCGCGCTCTGGGGCGGCTGATCGCGTCCCGCGACCTCGACCGTACGGAGGTCGAAGAGGCTCTTAGCCGGGGGGCGGAAGCGGCCGGACTCAAGCCGTACGAGTACCGTTCCGCGATCACCAGCGCCCTCAACTGGTCCATCAGCAACAACCCCGTCAGCCGGCGGACGGCATGAGCACCCGCGCACGCCCCCCGGCTAAAAGCCCTGCCCCCGCACCCACCAGGATCAGCCCCGCCGAACCGGCCGCGCTTCGGGACGGCAGTGGCGCGCCGAAGGTCGTCGCCGAAGGCGTCCCTTCTGCTGTTCGCCCTAACCCGCGCTGGGACGACGGGCGCCGCCCCGTCGCGTGGCTCCACATCGTTGCCCCCGGCCGCGGCGTCACCCCGTCCGTCCGGTCGTGGTGCCGGTGCGGCCGGGACCTCTTCGTTGCCGGGCAGGCCCGCGCACTCGCCCTGATCGACGACCACGTCCAGCACCGCACCCTCTGCCCCCTACTCGTATCCCAGGAAGGGAAGGCCGCCTGATGAGCGACCAAAGGCCCCAGGCCGCACCCATCGACGGCGCCGCCCTGCTCGACGAGGTGGAAGCCTTCCATCGCCGTTTCAACGTCTTCCCCAGGGAGGCGGCCTACGTCGCGGTCGCGCTGTGGGACGCACACGCCCACCTGATCGACGCGTTCGACGGGACCGCCCGCATTGCCTTCCTGTCCCCCGAGCCGGGGTCGGGGAAGTCCCGGGCACTGGAGATCATCGAGACCCTGACCCCACGGGCCGCGACCACGGTCAACGCGTCCCCCAACGCACTCTTCCGCCTGGTCGACGCCCCCGAAGGGCCCCCAACCCTCCTCTTCGACGAGATCGACACCGTCTTCGGACCCAAGGCCGGGGACAACGAGCAGGTGCGCGGGTTCCTCAACTCCGGCTACCGCCGCGGCGGCAACTCCCTGCGCTGCGTCGGGGACGGCACCAATCAGACCGCCGGGTGGTTCTCCTCGTTCTGCGCAGTCGCCATGGCCGGCCTCGGCTCCCTGCCCGACACGATCCTGACCCGCTCCGTCATCATCCGCATGCGCAAGCGCGCCCCGAACGAGACCTGCGAGCCCTACCGCCGCCGAGTGCACGAAAAGCAGGGCCACGCGCTACGTGACCGGCTCGCCAAGTGGGCCGACACCGTCCGCGACCATGTCTCCGAAGCCTGGCCCGAGATGCCCGACGGCGTCACCGACCGGCCCGCCGACGTCTGGGAGCCGCTCCTCGCCGTCGCCGACGCCGCCGGAGGCAACTGGCCCGAGCGGGCCCGCGCCGCCTGCGTGGAACTGATCAACGCCGCCCACGACAACGAGGAAGCGTCTCTCGGTATCCGGCTGCTGACCGACCTGCGGGACAAGGTGTTCTGCGGAGCCGACCGCATGCCCACCGCCGTGATCCTCGAATGCCTCCTCGCCCTGGACGACTCCCCGTGGGCCGACCTCGACGACAAGCCGATCACCTCCCGGACCCTGGCCAAGATGCTCGGCCAGTACGTCACCCCGGCCAACAGGCCCATCAAGCCCCGCACCTTCCGGATGCCCTCCGGAACGCCCAAGGGCTACTTCGCCGACGACCTCTCCGACGCGTGGACCCGCTACTGCCCCCTCCCCCCGCTCAGGTCCGCAACATCCAAAACATCCGCAACACCGCAGGTCACAGGGGGTGAATCCGTTGCGGATACCCCGACCGACATCCGCAACGTGGCACCGGAAAACGCCACACTCCCGCTCCACATCGCGGGCTGACCAGCAGCAGCCACGTGGGCGCCGCCGCACCGGCTGTGGCGGCGCCCATCCGCAACAAATCCGCGACCCGCAACAAATCCAGGCCTCTGAGCAGGCATGTTGCGGCGTTGCGGCTGTTGCGGATCCACAGCGAGCTAAGGGCCACTCACGATCCCTGGAGGCCGCGTGTCCACCGTCCTGCCGCCCACCCATGAAGTCGTCACAGTTCCTGAGGTCATGCACGCCCTGCGACTCAGCCGCAGCAAGGTCTACGACCTGATCCGCTCGGGTGCGCTGCCCAGCTACACCGAGGGGCGCGCCCGCCGCGTTCCGCTTGAGTCACTCCACACGTACCTGCGCAACAAGCTTGAGGAGGCTGCCTGATGGCCAAGAGGCGCGCCAACGGGGAAGGCACCATCACAAAGCGCAAGGACGGCCGCTACCAAGCGGCTGCCTACGTCTACCGGCCGGACGGGACTCGGGTCCGGAAGTTCGTCTACGGCAAGACCCGCGAGGAGGTGAGCGACAAGCTCATCGAGCTGCAGGACAAGACGCGCCAGGGCATCCCGGCCGCGACGTCGTCGATGGCCTTCGGGGAGTACCTGACGTACTGGCTCGCCGCCATCGCTCCGAACCGGCTCAAGCCCGCGACGCTCAGCAGCTACGAGGGGCTGTCTCGCCTCTACATCCGTCCCGCGCTCGGCACGAAGCGGCTCAACCGGCTGTCGCCCACCGACGTCCGCCGGTTCCTCGCCGACTTCAAGGCAGGGTGCCTCTGCTGCATGCGGGGTGCCGATGCCGCGCGCGCCAAGGAGGACCGAACCTGCTGCGCGGTGGGCCGATGCTGTGCCCGCCGGCCGTCGGCTCGAACGGTCCAGTACGTGCACGCCGTGCTCCGCTCGGCACTCCAGCAGGCAGTCCGTGAAGAACTCGTGGCGCGCAACGTCGCCCGGATCGTGGAGACACCCACCGTGAAGCGAGACGAAGTGCACCCCCTGGACGGGGCAGAAGTGCGGATGCTCCTGAAGACCGCCCGGCCTCACCGCCTGTACGCGCTGTGGCTCCTGCTGATCTCGACCGGGCTGCGGCGCGGGGAAGTCCTGGGACTCACCTGGTCGGATGTCGACCTGGTCGGCGGACAGCTCAGGGTCCGGCGCAACCTCCAGCGAATCCGGCGAGAGCTGATCTTCGGCACACCGAAGACGGCGCGCTCCATCCGTACCGTGTCCCTCCCCAAGCGGTGCGTGGACGCGCTGCGCGCACACCAGAAGCAGCAGGAGACGGCTCGGAAGGTTGCTGGCGAGAAGTGGCAGCCGCTCGCCCACCAGCCGAGCGGGCTGATCTTCACGACGGCGACCGGCCGCGCCACCGACCCGCGCAGCTTGAACCGGATGCTCACGATCTTGTGTGGCAACGCCAAAGTCCGCCGGGTTCGCGTGCACGACCTGCGCCACACCTGCGCCTCACTGCTGCTCGCACAGGGTGTGGACGCTCGCACGATCATGGAGACGCTCGGGCACAGCACGATCACCATGACGCTAGACACCTACGCGCACGTCATGCAGACGACGCTGCGGGCCGCCGCCGACCGGATGGACGACGCACTCGGCGTTGACGAATCCGGCGAGGAGGAGGGTGACACTCGGGAGGAGTCTCCGGCTGCCTGATCGGTCCGGCTTCACATGTTGATGTCACCCGCTGATGTCAAAGGCCCCCTGGAGAATCTCCAGGGGGCCTTTGATCTGCGTGCACTCGGCAGGATTCGAACCTGCAACCTTCTGATCCGTAGTCAGATGCTCTATCCGTTAAGCTACGAGTGCTTGTCCGCCGGGGTTTTGCGCCCCGTTGGCCTTGCGAGAACAACAATACATGGACCTCGCCGGGACGCGAAATCCATTAGTCGAACCATGGCTGACCTGCGGAAACGCCCTGGAAGAAGATCATCCGGTTGGGAGCGGGAAGCCCCTGCGGAACCCGTGCGCGGCCACCCCGGCGCCGTTCGGGGCCGTTCGGAGGTCGCACACACGTCGGAGACGGGGCGGGCGGCCCGAAGCGGGTGCGGTGGAGGTCGCGGGTGCGCCGGCGGTAGGGATCGCGAGTGCCCCGGCGGTGCAGGTCGCAGACGTCCCGCAGCAGAGGTCGCGGGTGTCCGAACGCACCGAAGCCCCGGTCCGCAGGGACCGGGGCTTCGTGAAGTGCGGAGGCGGAGGGATTTGAACCCTCGATGGGGTGTAAGCCCCAAACCGCATTAGCAGTGCGGCGCCATAGACCGGACTAGGCGACGCCTCCAGCACACCCTCGCGTACGAAGGTGCGTGCAGATGATGACACAGGCGCAGGGCCCCTCACCAATCCGCTCCCACGGTACTAGGAGGGGCGGGCGAAGGGCAAAGCCTTAAACCCGGTCCGCACGCAACATCGGCGGACCCGCGTCGTTGGTCAGGCGTACGACGTACGGACGACCTGGAGTGCCCATGCTGCGTCTCGCCGCCCTCGCCGTCACCTCCGCCCTGGCCACCGCGGCCCTCGGGCCGCTGCCACCGCTGCCCGAGCCCCTGGGCGGGCTGCTCGGGGCACCCGACCGGTTGACGATCACCATGGCCAACACCGGCAATCCGCGGATGGACCGCCGGTACCAACTCGAATGCGATCCCGTGGGCGGCAACCACCCCTCGGCGGAGCAGGCCTGCGCGAGGCTCGACCGGCTCGCCCGGGAGGGCAAGGACCCCTTCGCGCCCGTCTCCGACCGGCAGATCTGCCGCATGCAGTACGGGGGCCCGGCCACCGCCGACATCACCGGGAACTGGCGGGGGCGCACCGTGGACGCGCACTTCCGCCGGACCAACGGCTGCGAGATCAGCCGCTGGGAGGAGTTGGAACCTCTGCTTCCGCCCGGGCGTTCCTGACCTGGGAGGATGCGCGTCACGGGTGGTCTCCGCCACACATCGGCCACCTCGCCGCGGGACTGTGGCCTTAGACTCCTCCCGTGACATGCCAGTAGTCGTGGTCAGGGAGGAAGCTCGTCGTGAGCAGCAGGCCATCCCGAGGCGCTGCTCGCCTCGCAGCAATACTCGACGCACTTCCGGACGCGCTGTTGCTCGTCAACGCCAACGGCACTGTGGTCAACGCCAATTCGATCGCCCTCGAGGTCATGGAGAGCCCGGGCACCGGGCTCGTCGGCCGCGGCGTGCTCGACCTCCTGCCCGAATTCGACTCCAAGCTGATCCCCGGCTCCATGCGCCGGCCCGGCGAGGACGAAGGCGGCCGGGCCCAGCCCAAGCGGATGATCGCGCGCCGGACCGACGGCAGCGAGTTCCCCGTCGAGGTCACCAGCGCGCATCTCGACGGGCGCGACGCCTACCGCGAGCCGCAGCCCGGCTACACCGGTGACGAACTGCTGATGCTCGTCGTACGGGACCTCTCGCAGACCGTGGACACCGAGGCCGAGCTGGCCCGCTCCCAGCGGCAGACCGAGATGATCCTGCGCGCCGCCGCCGAAGGCGTCGTCGGCACCGACACCGACGGCCGGGTGGTGCTGGTCAATCCGGCCGCCGCCCAGATCCTCGGCTACCGCGCCACCGACCTCGGCAACCGCGAACTGCACGGCCTGGTCCTGCACTCGCGCGCCGACGGCTCGCCGTTCCCCTTCGAGGAGTCCCCGCTCGCCGACACCCTGCGCAGCGGGCGGAAGCACCGCGTGCGCGGCCAGGTCCTGTGGAACAAGGCCGGGCAGCCGGTCGCCGTGGACCTCACCACCTCGCCCGTGCGGGACGGGGAGCAGCTCGTCGGCGCCGTCATGACCTTCACCGACCGGCGGCCCTACGACGCCCTCGCCGCGCGCCACGCGCAGCTGCTGGCCGTACTCGGCGAGTCCCTGCGCGGGCCGCTGGACGAGCTGCGCGGGGAGCTGGCGACGCTGGCCGCCGACGACGCCGGGCAGCTGTGGCCCGAGGCCAACCAGCTGCTGCACCACCTGGCCGCCGGGTACTCCCGGATGACCACGCTGGTGGACAACGTGCTCGGCTTCCAGCGCCTGGACGCCGGCAGCGACCGGCTCAAGAAGAAGAAGGTCCTGATCAACGGCGTGGTCACGGCGGGCGTCGACGGCGCCGTCGAGCTGATCGGCCCGGGCCGCGCACAGTTCGCCGTCCACGCGCCGACCATCGAGGCCGAGGTCGACGCGGAGCGGATCGCCACCGCTCTCGCACACCTGGTCGCGGACGTCGCCGGGGTGGACGCCACCGGCAAGACCCGCCAGGGCAGCGGGTACAGCGACTCGACGATCGTGGTGGCCGCCGCGCAGCGCGGTGATGTCGTACGGATCGAGGTGCGCGGGCCGTACGAGGGCGGCAACCCCGTCCACGAGCCCATCGTGCGGGGGATCGTGGCCGCGCACGGGGGCGTGCTGCAGACGGTGGAGGTGCCGGGCGCGCCGGGCGGTGCGTACGTGCTGGAGCTGCCGCTGGGCACCGGCGCGGGGACGGTCACCCTGCCCGAGCCGGCGGAGGAGCCCCCGGCCGACGCGGCTCCCGCGGGCCGGGTGTCCGGAGGACGGCGGGCGCGTCGCGGGGTGGACGCGTTCCTGGAGGACGAGGCGGCCGCACCCGATGCCGGGAAGGCCGCCGAGGGCGGCGCCGCGCTGGCGCTGCCGTCCGGGCGGCGCCGGGCCGCAGAGGCCGGTGCGGGAGCCGAGACGGGGCCGGAGCTCGCGCAGTCCCCGGTGAACCCGGCGGGGCTGGGCACCGGACGGCGCAGGGGCCGCGCCGGCGACGGCAGCGGCGAAGGCGGTCCGGGGCAGCCCGTGCCCCCGCAGGGCACCGCCATGCCCGCGCTGCCGCCCGTGCCCGCCGTTCCCCCGGTGCCGCTGATGGAGCATCCCGCAGGGCGGCGGCGGGCGCTGGGTGCGGCCGGTCCGGCCCAGCCCGTCGGCCCCGTGCCGGCCAACGGGCTCGGGCCCGCGCCCGCTCAGGCTCCCGCGCGGCCCATCGCCCCCGAGGGCGGTTTCGCGCTGCCCGCCGGTCCGACTCCCGCCGCCCCGGCTCCGCAGGATCCCGTGCCGGCCGGTCCGGCCCCCGCCCCGGCCGAGGCCGATGCCGAGGCGCCCGGCGGACGGCGCGGGCGGCGGGTGCTGGGCGCGCCCGTGACCGAGGACGAAGCCGAGGCCGCGCCGTCGGCGGCGGCCGAGGGGGAGCCCGTACCTCCGACCGGGCGGCGGCGGGCGCTGACGAACGCGCCGGCGTGGCCGGTTCCGGCGGCCAGGACCGCTCCGGAGGACGGCGAGACGGGCTCCGGCCAGGTATCGGTCCCCGGGGCCCGGCAGCCGCAGGACGGTCCGGCGGAGGGCCAGGCCGCGCAGCCGATCAGTGTGCGCGCCCTCGGCACCCTCGGACAGGGCATCTCCGTGGACCCCGCCGGTTCGGGCTCCGGCCGCCGCCGCCGGCTCTCCGAGCCCGCCCCGCAGGGCCGGGCCTTCGCGATAGGAGCCCCCGAGGCGGGCGCCGACGAGGGGCCCGAGCCGCTGGACGGTCCCGGCGGCGCCGTCGAGGTCGTCAACCGTCCCGTGCCGCGGCCGGTGGACGACGAGCTGCCGCCGGAGCCGCTGGACAACCCGCGCCGGCTGCTGGTGTGGCCCGCACCCGACGTACAGACGCAGCAGGCGCTCAGCGACCGCGGCTACCGCCCGGTGATCGTGCACTCCCGCGAGGAGGTGGACGCGCAGATCGCCGCGTTCCCCGCCGCGCTGTTCGTGGATCCGCTGACCGGGCCGATCACCCGGACCGCCCTGCAGTCCCTGCGCCAGGCCGCGGTGGCGGCCGAGGTGCCGGTGCTGGTCACCGCCGGGCTGGGGCACGCCACGCGCGAGGCGGCGTACGGCGCGGATCCCGCCGTCCTGCTGAAGGCGCTCGCTCCGCGCGACAGCGAGCAGCACCCCTCCCGGGTCCTGCTGATCGAGGAGCACGAGGAGATCGCGACCGCCCTGACCGCCGCGCTGGAGCGGCGCGGCCTCCAGGTGGCGCGGGCGGGCGCGGACACGGACGCCGTGGAGCTGGCGACGCGGATACGGCCCAACCTGGTCGTCATGGACCTGATGCAGGTGCGCCGCCGTCGGGCCGGGATCGTGGACTGGCTGCGCGCCAACGGGCAGCTGAACCACACCCCGTTGGTCGTCTACACGACGGCCGGCATCGAGCCGTCCGAGCTGCCGCGGCTGGCGTCCGGCGAGAGCGTGCTCTTCCTGGCCGAACGGGCCACGACGGCGGACGTACAGGGCCGCATCGTGGACCTGCTGGCCAAGATCGGCACCAACTAGTCATCCTGGCCCGATGGCCACGACCCACACCACCGAGCACACCGTCCCCGCCGACAACGGGGAGGTGAACCTGCTGATCGCACGGCAGGTGGAGCCGGGGCACGAGGAGACCTTCGAGGCCTGGGCGCACGGGATCCTGGAGACGGCCGCGGGCTTCCCGGACCACCTCGGGTACGGGCTCTTCCGCCCGGCGGAGGACGGCGGGCCGTGGTTCCTGGTCCACCGCTTCCGCAATCAGGCGGCGTTCCAGCGCTGGCAGGACTCCCCGGAGCGGGCGGAGTGGTTCTCGAACTGCCTCGGACACCACCACACGGAGATAGCCCGCCGCGAACTGCACGGCATGGAGACGTGGTTCGCCAAGCCGGGTACGACCCGGCCCGCGCCGCCGCGGTGGAAGATGGCGGTCAGCTCCGGGCTGGCCATCTTCCCGATCTCGCTGGTCGGCAACGCGGTGCTCGGGCCGTACCTGGTGGATCTGCACTTCGTGGTGCGCACGGCCGCCTTCGCCGTCGTGTTCAGCACCCTGATGACCTACGTGGCGATGCCCGCCGTCAGCAGGCTGCTGCGGCCTTGGCTCACCAGGGGCTGAAGCACCCGGGGGCCGGGAGCGGTCAGTCCACCTTCGTGACGGACAGCGCGCCCTCCGCGTACTGCTTGCGGATCACCTTCTTGTCGAACTTGCCGACGCTGGTCTTCGGGACCGCCTCGATGAACGACCAGCGCTCCGGCAGCTGCCACTTGGCGATGGACTGGCCGAGGAACGCGCGCAGGCCCTCGTAGTCGACGCTCGCGCCCTCCTTGAGCACGACGGTGGCCAGCGGGCGCTCGCCCCACTTGTCGTCGGGGACGGCCACGACCGCGGCCTCCGCGACCTCGGGGTGGGCCATCAGCGCGTTCTCCAGCTCGACGCTGGAGATCCATTCGCCGCCGGACTTGATGACGTCCTTGGCGCGGTCGGTCAGGGTCAGGTAGCCGTCGGCGCTGATGACACCGACGTCGCCGGTCTTGAGCCAGCCGTCCGCGCTGAACTTGTCCTCGGGGCGGAAGGGTTCACCGGCCGCCCCGCCGTAGTAGGCGCCCGCGATCCAGGTGCCGCGCACCTCCAGCTCGCCCGCCGACTCCCCGTCCCAGGGCAGGATGTCGCCGCCGGGGCCGACCAGCCGGGCCTCGACGCCCGCCGGGAAGCGGCCCTGGGTGATCCGGTAGGGCCACTCCTCCTCGGCGCTGAGCCCGGCCGGCGGGTGCGCCATCGTGCCCAGCGGGGAGGTCTCGGTCATGCCCCAGGCGTGGCAGAGGCGGACGCCGAGCTTGTCGTAGGCCTCCATCAGGGAGGGCGGGCAGGCCGCGCCGCCGATGGTGACCTGCTTCATCGAGCTCAGGTCGCGGGGGTTCGCGGTGACCTCGGCGAGGAGCCCCTGCCAGATCGTGGGGACGGCCGCGGCGTGCGTCGGCTTCTCCCGCTCGATCATCTCGGCGAGCGGGGCGGGCTGGAGGAACCGGTCCGGCATCAGCATGTTGATGCCGGTCATGAAGGTGGCGTGCGGCAGCCCCCACGCGTTGACGTGGAACTGCGGAACCACGACCAGGGTGGTGTCCTTCTCGGTCAGGCCCATCGACTCGGCCATGTTGACCTGCATGGAGTGCAGGTAGATCGACCGGTGTGAGTAGACGACGCCCTTCGGGTCCCCCGTGGTGCCGGAGGTGTAGCACATGGCCGCCGCCTGGCGTTCGTCCAGCTCGGGCCAGTCGTACGTGTCGGGGCGGCCCGCGAGCAGCTCCTCGTACTCGTGCACGCGTACGTCCAGGCCCGCGAGCGCGGAGCGGTCGCCGACGCCCGAGACCACGACGTGCTCGATGGTCGGCAGGTGCGGCAGCAGCGGTACCAGCAGGGGCAGCAGGGTGCCGTTGACCAGCACGACCCGGTCGGCGGCGTGGTTGACGATGAAGACCAGCTGCTCGGGAGGGAGCCGCAGGTTGAGGGTGTGCAGGACCGCGCCCATGGACGGGATCGCGAAGTACGCCTCGATGTGTTCCGAGTTGTTCCACATGAGGGTCGCGATCCGGTCGTCCTGCTGCACCCCGAGTTCGTCGCGCAGGGCGTTCGCGAGGCGGGTGGCGCGGGTACCGATCTCGGCGAAGCTCCGGCGGTGCGGCTCGGCCTCCCCGGTCCAGGTCGTGACCTGGGACTTCCCGTGGATCGTCATCCCGTGCTGGAGTATGCGGGTGACGAGGAGTGGTACGTCCTGCATGGTGCTCAGCAAAGCGTCCTCCCGGTGAGCGCTGCGGCGCCGCGGCGGCTACGGATGCTGCCGATTCTGCGCACATACCGGTCGGCATGTCACTACCCGGGAGTAGAAGCCGCGCTCTGTTTCACGTGAAACATCGACGCGTTTCCGGTTTCACGTGAAACATCGTCCGGCTCACCTGACCGGCGTGAGCTCCGGGTCCTCGCGGAGCTTGCCCAGCGCACGGGAGACGGCGCTCTTGACCGTGCCGACCGAGACCCCCAGCAGTTCGGCGGTCTGCACCTCGCTGAGGTCCTCGTAGTAGCGCAGGACGACCATGGCCCGCTGCCGGTCGGGCAGCCGGGTCACCGCGCGCCACATCGCGTCGCGCAGGGCCTGCGCCTCCGCGGGGTCGGCGGCCGGCGCCTCCTCGGTCTCCGGGAGCTCGGCGCAGGCGAACTCGTCGACCTTGCGCTTGCGCCACTGGGAGGTCCGGGTGTTGACGAGGGCCCGCCGGACGTACCCGTCGAGGGCGCGGTGGTCCTCGATGCGGTCCCAGGCCATGTACGTCTTCGTCAGGGCCGTCTGGAGCAGGTCCTCGGCGTCACAGGGGTTCGCGGTGAGGGAGCGCGCGGTGCGCATCAGGACCGTGCCGCGGGTCCGGACGTACGCCGAGAACGACGGGTACGGCGTCGGCTGCGAGGCGAGCGTGCACACAGGCGTGGTCATGGCTCCACGCTAGGAGCGCCCGCCCGCCCTGGGATCGGCCGCAAGTGCCGAAGGGGGATCCGCCTCAGGTTGTAGGAGTAGGGCGAACCCCACCCCCTGAAGGTGGAGGAGGCGGGCCCCGCGCGGGCCGGTCTCAGCCGTCGGCGCCGAGGATGAGCCCGGAGGTCGGCACGCCGGTACCGGCCGTGACGAGTACGTGCGCCGCCCCCGCGACCTGGTTGACCGAGCTGCCGCGCAGCTGGCGCACGGCCTCGGCGATCCCGTTCATGCCGTGCAGGTAGGCCTCCCCCAGCTGGCCGCCGTGGGTGTTGAGCGGCAGCGCGTCGGCGGCCACGAAATCGCCGGCCTCACCCGGCTCGCAGAAGCCGAACTCCTCCAGCTGCATGAGCACGAACGGGGTGAAGTGGTCGTAGAGGATGCCGACGTCGATGTCCGAGGGGCGCAGCCCGCTCGTGCGCCAGAGCTGGCGGGCGACCACGTCCATCTCGGGCAGCCCGGTGAGGTCGTCGCGGTAGAAGGAGGTCATGCCCTCCTGGCGGCGGCCGGCGCCCTGCGCGGCCGCGGTGATCACCGCGGGCGGGTGCCGCAGGTCGCGTGCCCGTTCGGCCGTGGTGACGACGAGGGCCTGGCCGCCGTCGGTCTCCTGGCAGCAGTCCAGCAGTCGCAGCGGCTCCACGATCCAGCGCGAGGCGGCATGGTCGGCGAGGGTGATGGGCTTGCCGTGGAAGTACGCGGCGGGGTTGTTCGCGGCGTGCCGCCGGTCGGTGACCGCGACGTGCCCGAAGGCTTCGGGGGTGAGGTTGTAGGCGTGCAGGTAGCGCTGGGCCGTCATGGCCACCCACGAGGCCGGGGTCAGCAGTCCCCAGGGGAGCGACCAGCCGAGCGCCGCCCCCTCGGCCGAGGGCTCGCGCTGCTGGACTCCGGAGCCGAAACGCCGGCCCGAGCGCTCGTTGAAGGCGCGGTAGCAGACCACGACCTCCGCGACCCCGGTGGCGACGGCGAGGGCGGCCTGCTGGACGGTGGCGCAGGCCGCGCCGCCGCCGTAGTGGATACGGGAGAAGAAGGACAGGTCGCCGATGCCGGCCGCCTGGGCGACGGTGATCTCGGGGCTGGTGTCCATCGTGAAGGTGACCATGCCGTCGACGTCGGCGGGGGTGAGGCCGGCATCGTCGAGCGCGGCGTGCACCGCCTCCACCGCGAGCTTGAGCTCGCTGCGGCCGGAGTCCTTGGAGAACTCGGTGGCTCCGATACCGGCGATGGCGGCACGGCCGCCGAGTTCGTCACGCATGCGCACGCTCATGCCGGCACCTCCGCGGTGACCGTTCCCGTCACGTGGTGGCCGATGCCGTTGGCGCCGACCACGCGGATCTCGACCGTGGTCCCGGCCACGGCGGTGACCGTGCCGGTGAGGGTCATCGTGTCGCCCGGATGGTTGGGGGCGCCCAGCCGGATCGCCACCTTGCGCAGCACGGCGTGCGGGCCGAGGTGGTCGGTGACGTAGCGGCCGACCAGGCCGTTCGTCGTCAGGATGTTCATGAAGATGTCCGGTGAGCCCTTCCCGCGCGCCAGCGCCGCGTCGTGGTGCACGTCCTGGTAGTCGCGGGAGGCGATCGCACCCGCCACGATCAGCGTGCGGGTCACCGGGATCTCCAGCGGCGGCAGTGCGTCGCCGACCTTCATGCGCGTTCCCCCTCGGCTATCGAAGCTCCCAGTTCGGCCAGCAGCTCGCTGCCGCAGCCCAGATACGCGTCCAGCTGGCGCCCCCACAGGAAGTGCCGGTGGACCGGATGGTCCAGGTCGGCGCCCATGCCGCCGTGCAGGTGCTGGCCCGCGTGCACGACGCGCTTGCCCGCCTCCGAGGCCCACCAGGCCGCGGCCAGCACGTGTTCGTGCGCCGGGAGCCCCTCGTCGATGCGCCAGGCCGCCTCATAGGCGGTGACCCGGATCGCCTCGGTGTCCATGTACGCGTCGGCCGCGCGCAGCATGACCCCCTGGTTGGTGGAGAGCGGCCTGCCGAACTGCTCACGGGTCGAGGTGTACTCCACCGCGCGGGCGAGCGAGCCCGCGCAGACGCCCGCCTGGAGCCCGGCGAAGGCGGTACGGGCGGCGGCGAGGACCGCGTCGTAGGCTCCTGCGCCGCCGATGCGTTCCGCGCCGGCTCCGGCCAGGGTCAGCGATCCCGCCGACCAGGGCGCGGTGGTCTCCACCGGGGAGGTCCGTACGCCCGGCGCGTCCGTCCGCACGAGCCACAGCGCCCGGTCGGCGTCCGGGACCAGGACGTGCGTGGCCTCGCGCAGCCAGGGCACGGCGGGGGCGGTGCCGGTGAGCCGGCCGCCTTGCGAAGTGATCCGTCCGCGGGCCGGGAAGGCGCCGGTGGCCACCGCTTCGCCGCTCTCCAGGGCGGGCAGCAGTCGGGCGCGCTGCTCGGCGGTGCCGTGCGCGGCCAGCGGGACCATCCCGTACACGCAGGTGGCGGCGTAGGGGACCTGGGCGGTGGTGCGGCCCTGTTCCTCCAGCAGCAGGACCAGTCCCAGCAGGCCGACGTCCGGGACGGCGGCGATCAGACCGGAGGCGGTCAGGGCCTTCCACAGTTCGGTATCGCTGCCGGTGCCGGCGGCGGCGAGGCGCTCGTGGGTGGCGAGGTCGCCGAAGATGCCGGCGGCCAGGCCGGCCGCGGCGGCCTGCTCCTCGGTGGGGTGGAAGTCCATCAGCCCTCACTCACGCGGAAGACGGGGAGTTCGAGAGCGTCGTCGACGCGCAGGAACTCCAGCTGGACGGGCAGCCCGATGCGCACCTTGTCGTAGGGGACACCGGTGATGTTGCTGACCATCCGGACCCCTTCGGCGAGTTCGACGAGCGCCACGGCGTACGGGGGGTCGAAGGCGGGGAACGGCGGATGGTGCATGACGACGTAGCTGAACACCGTGCCGGCGCCGGAGGCCTCGACGGTCTCCCAGTCGGGGGAGGAGCAGGCGTTGCAGCCGGGCAGCCAGGGGAAACGGAGGGTGGCGCAGGCGGTGCAGCGCTGGATGAGCAGCTTGTGGTCGCGGACCCCGGCCCAGAATCCCTCGTTGTCGCGGTTGACCACCGGGCGGGGGCGCTGGGCCCTGGGCTTCTGCTCGCGCCGTTGCGGCCGGCCGGCCGGCGCGTACTTGAGGATCCGGAAGCGATGGGTGCCGGCGAGCTCCCCGCCCGCGCGGACGTCCATCCGCGTGGTCACGAAGTGGCCGGTGCCCAGCTTGGTCGTCTTGCGCGGCGACACGGACTCGATGACGGCGTCGAAGGTGACCGCGTCGCCGGGCCGCAGCGGGCGGAGGTACTCCTGCTCGCAGTCGGTGGCGACGACGGAGGTGTATCCGGCGGAGTCGAGGAGCGCGAAGAGCTCGTCGTAGGCGGAGGAGCGGTCCGTGTGGCCGGACAGGCCGCCCATCGTCCAGGCCTGGAGCATGGTGGGCGGGGCCACGGCGTCCGGGCCGGTGTAGGCGGGATGGGCATCGCCCATCGCCTCGCACCAGTGGCGGATCATCGGCTGGTTGACCAGGTCCTTGCCCCGGCCCGCGGTGGCGGCGGGCTGCCCTTCGAAGGCCGTGAGGAGGGTGTGGAACCGGCCTGCCTCCTCGGCTGCGCCGGCAGCGTCCGCCGTCATCGCTTCCTTCCCTTCATGCCGAGCCGCATCATGGCGACGATCTCCCGCTGGACCTCGCTGACCCCGCCGCCGAAGGTGTTGATCTGGGCGGCCCGGTTCATCCGCTCCAGCTCACCGCCCGCGAAGGCCGCTGGCCCCCGGATGAGGGCCTCCTCGCCCACCACCTCCTGGCACATCCGGTACACCTCGACCGCGGACTCGGTCCCGAGGAACTTCACACCGCTGGCGTCGCCGGGGGCCAGGCTGCCGCCTCCCACGTCCTGGACGAGGCGCCAGTTGAGGAGGCGTACGGCGGCCAGCCGGGCGTGGGCCTCGGCGAGCCGGGACCGCACCCAGGGGAGGTCGGCCGGGCGCTCGCCGGTGACCGGGTCCGGGGTGCGGGCGTGGGCGAGGGCCGCCTCGTAGAAGTCCTCGGCCTGCATGCCGATGGCGGCCAGGGCCACGCGCTCGTGGTTGAGCTGGTTGGTGATCAGGCCCCAGCCCCCGTGCTCGGGGCCGACGAGGTTGCCGGCGGGTACGCGCACTGCGTCGTAGTACGTCGCCGTGGTCGTCAGCCCGCCGACGGTGTCGATGGGAGTCCATGAGAAGCCGGGGGCGGCGGTGGGGACCAGGATGATCGAGATGCCCTTGTGCTTGGGGGCTTCGGGGTCGGTGCGGCAGGCGAGCCAGATCCAGTCCGCGTTCTGGGCGTTGGAGGTGAAGATCTTCTGCCCGTCGACGACCCAGTCGCCGCCGCCCCCGTCCTCACCGCCGTCGCGGACGGCGCGGGTGCGCAGGGCGGCCAGGTCGGTGCCCGCCTCGGGTTCGGAGTAGCCGATGGCGAAGACGATCTCACCCTGGAGGATCCGGGGCAGGAAGTAGTCCTTCTGCGCCTGGGTCCCGTACTTCATCAGGGTGGGGCCGACCGTGTTGAGCGTGACCATGGAGACGGGGGCTCCGGCCCGGTAGGCCTCGTCGAAGAAGACGAACTGCTCGTCGGGACCGCGCCCTTGGCCTCCGTACTCGACGGGCCAGCCGAGGCCGAGCAGGCCGTCGGCGCCGATGCGGCGCAGCAGTTCGCGCTGGCGGGGCGGGTCCTCGGGGAGTCCGTCCGGCAGCAGATCCTGGAAGTACTCCCGCAGTTCGGCGCGCAGCCGCAACTGACCTTCGGTCGGGGCGAGGTGCACGGCGCTGGCCTCCCGGCATCACATCATCGAGTAAACCTGACTGTCCGTCAGATTCACCTGTGATGTCAAGGTCGGGGAGGGGCCGGGCGGGCACGCGCGAGGGCGCCCGCGCTACCGGACCCCAGCCGGTCCGGTCGCACGGGCGCCCTCATCGGTCGAAGCGGCTCACGCCGCGGCTACCACCAGGGATGGAAGTCGATGGCGACGTTCGTGTTGGACTGGTCGATCGCCGTGAAGGCCGAGCCGTTGACCTGCGCGGTGTTGTTCTGGTTGGAGGCGCCGGAACCGGTCGCCACCTGCTGCGACGTGGACGAGTTGCCGTTGTTGTCGCCGCCCACGCCGCTGCCGATGATGCTGGCGACGCTCGCATTCGATCCGTCGTTCGCGAAGGAGCCGTTGTCGGCCGAGGCCACCCCGCCGAACAGGGCGACGGCGAGGGGGAGCGCGGCGACAGCGGCGACGACGCGGGCGGTACGGATGCTTGCCATGTCTGAATCCTCCAGAAAACCGAAGTGGGGCTTACTCCAAGGCAGTTGGCCGACCGCCTCGGTCGTTCTGCGTGCTGACGACGTCGCGAGATCAGAATTGCCCACCGAATCCCCGGCGAACCACCCCGGAGTCAGCTATTCCCCCGCAAGTATGACCAACATCGGATAAACCCCATTCGCGCCCCCTGCGCCCCAGATCAGCACCCCGGAACCCCCTGAAACCCCTGCCCCACAAGGGATGAAGCGTTCCACCAGAACGCCGTGTCCCGGACATGCCGAAAAGGGCCGCGCTGTCCGGGAACCCCACCGTCTCCCGGGCCTGCGGCCCTGCAATGCCAAGCTCTGCGCCCCCTGCACGCCCCCGGCGTCCGCCGGGGCATTCCCTCGGTGCCCCGCTCCGGGGCACCACACGGCGCGATCCTCGGTCACATGTGACCGGGCTCCAGCGCCGGTTCGTACGGCTCTTCCCGGAGGCGGCGCGTACGCCGTCGAATCCGGGTCCTGCGACTGCTGCGGTACGGCTGTGAACTGCGGTTTACACGTCACGCGTACGGGCCTTTGCCCAGGCCCCGTGCCTCCAGCTGCGCCTACGCTGCGAGCGCGAGCACTTCCCGGGCGGCTCCGGCGGAGGCTCCGGCCGGGGCTCCGGCGTGGACACCGGCCTGGGCACTGGTCTGGGGAATGGTCTGGGCACCGGCGGGGGTACCGGCGTGGACGCCGGCCCGGAGACCGGCCTGGGCACCCGCCTGCGCACCGGCCTGGGTCAACGATCGGGCGGCGGCTTCCGGTCCGGCTCCCATGGCAGCCGCGGTGGTCGAGCGGCGGACGGACGGGGTCTTGCCGTGCGCCTCGGCGCGGATCCGCTGCTTGATGGTCGGCGGCAGCGATCCGCCCCGCATCATCGCCTTCCAGGTCCGCCGGGGGGCGAGCACCGGGCGGCGCACCGCGGCGGCGGGGCCGGCGGGGGCCGGTGCGGAGGCGGCGGCCGGAGCGGCCTTCCCGGCGAGGCCGAGGGAGGTGAGGAGCGCCACGAGGGCGGCCAGGACCGAGGTCCAGATCGAGGAGAGGGTGCTGCGCTGAGCCATGACGGGTGCCTCATTTCGAGATGTTCCGACGGACGGATCTGAATACATTCGTCATGATGTGCCCGCAACCGCACCACCCCCATAACCCGCGCCGATCTTCCGACAAACACCACTCGGAAGGCGCAGTCCCCCGGGTCGTCTCCGGCGGCGCAGAGCCCCTGACGCCGCTTCGAAAACCCTCCTGACCTGCATCTTCCTCCCACGTCAGGACCCTGATCCGGCCGCGGCACGCACCCGGCGCCGCGGCAAGTCGAAAGGCGCGTCGCGCGTCGATGACCCGGCGGGGGCTTCGTGGGACCGGTCAGGGACCGTTCCGCTGCGGTGGCGGAATGTGGACAACCGGGGCCGCACCCCACGACGGCCCGTGCGCTCTCGGACCACAATGGGCCCCGAGCCGTGGGCGCTCGTCGCCGCGGGAGGGAGAGGGATATGGCGGTGGTCGGAAGCGCGGGCATGACCGGTCTGGGCGTCGAGATGACCCCGCTGCGCGGTCGGTGGCGGGTGACCCGGCCGTGGCCTCCCCAGTTACGCCCCTTCGTGCACAGCTATGCCGGCTACTGGGAGGCGGCGGCCTCGCCGTACCGGGTGCGGCTGGTTCCCACCGGTCGGGCCGTCGTCGTCATCAACCTGGGCGAGCCGTTCGCCCAGGTCCGCCGGGTGGCGGAGGCGAGTCCCCACAGCCAGGTGACCGGCTCGCTGGTCGCGGGCCTGGAGGACGGGCCACGGGTGTGCGACCACCCCGGCGGCCAGGAGGCCATCCGGCTCGAGTTGACCCCGCTGGGCGCCTTCCGGCTGTTCGCCGTGCCGATGAGCGAGCTGACCAACAGGGTGGTCGAGCTCGGCGACGTGCTCGGACCCCATGCCGGGCTGCTGGTGGAGCAGCTGGCGGCCACCAGGGACTGGGGAGCACGGTTCGACCTGCTGGACTTCGCGCTGTCGGCCCGGCTCGAGCGCGGCCCGGATCCCGCGCCCGAGGTGCGCCATGCGTGGCGGCTGCTGTCCCTCGCCGGCGGGGCGGTCCCGGTCGGCCGGATCGCGGCCGAAGTGGGATGGAGCCAGGGACACCTGATCCGCCGGTTCACCGAACAGGTCGGGCTGACTCCCAAGATGTCCGCCCGCGTGCTGCGCTTCCACCGGGCCATGCGGCTGCTCACCAGGGAGGGGGCGAACCCCACCGAGGTGACGGCGGTCTGCGGCTTCTACGACCAGGCCCACCTCAACCGCGAGTTCCGCGCCCTGGCCGGCACCACGCCCGGCCGGATGGCCGCCGCCCGCCTGGCGGAGGGCGCCCTCCCGCTGTGAGCGGCGAGGTCAAATTTGTCCAAGCCAGACCCGCCCGCGCCTCGCTAGTGTCCCGGTCATGGCGATCAGGTACCCGGGCACCCGGAGCGCCTCGTGGTGAGCCTGGTCCGGAGGGGGAGTCGATGGAAGACCTGCTGCGCATCCTCGTGTCGGGGGCGATCACAGGCGGCCTGATCGGTCTGGCGGGAGCCCTGGGCGCTCGCAGGCGCAGGCGCCGGGAGAGCGGCAACACCAACGGCCGCTGACGTCCCGCGCGCGGCTCGCCGCGCCCCGGGCGCCGCACGACCCATGTGCACTGGTCAGCGCCGGGAAATCGGGGGATCCCGGCGCCGGCCAGGAGAAGGACCAGAGGGCGGGCCCCCGCATCGGGGACCCGCCCTCCGGTCGGTCAGTTCCCTGACCTGGAAGCGGTGGGTGTGGGATTTGAACCCACGGTGACATCGCTGCCACGACGGTTTTCAAGACCGTTCCCTTAGGCCGCTCGGGCAACCCACCTGGCCGGTACAGAGTACCGGCCAGGTGGGGGTGACGGGGCCGCTGCGGGTCAGGCGGTCTGGGCCTTGTCGTAGGCCGCCTTCGCCTCGTTGCCGAAGTACGGGCCGTACATCCGGTTCGGCAGGAAGGTGTAGCCGAAGCTGTTCACCGAGACCTGGGTGCCGAGGCCGGTGGTCTCGTTGAAGTCCTGGAACCAGGGGCCGCCGCTGGAGCCGCCCGTCATGTTGCAGCCCAGGCTGTGGTCCTTGGTCAGCAGGAAGTCCTTGCCGCTGTTGCCGCTGCAGTAGACGAGCTTGGTCCCGTCGTACGGGGCCGCCGCGGGGAAGCCGAAGGAGTACATCCTCTTGTTGTAGCCGCCGTTGAAGAGGAGGCCCTGGGCGCCGACGGCCTGGCTCAGGGTCTGGCCGTTCAGCGGGGCGACGACGGCGAGGCCGACGTCCATGTTCATGTCCTCACTGGCCGCCCACTGGTCGGTGGCGAAGGTCTTGGTGGCCGACCACTGGCCGTAGGGCGCACTGCCGTTGTTGTAGGCGGGGACGAAGACCCAGTTGGTGTGCCAGGCCCCCTGGTACTTCACGCAGTGGCCGGCCGTCATGACCGTGCTGCCGTTGGCGCTGGTGACCGAGTCGCCGGAACAGGAGGCGGTCCGGCCCCCCATGGTGAAGAAGACCCGGCCCGAGGTCTTCACCACCGCTCCGCCGCCCGTCCAGGCCCCGCCCGCCTGCGGGAAGGCGGTGGGCGACGCGGAGGAGGAGGCGGCCGTCGGGGCGATGCGGGTGGGGGCGGCCGCGGTCGCGACCGCTGTACGGGCCGCGCCGGGAACCGCCGTGATGTCGAGCGGGGTCGCGGCGCGCATCCGCTCGGCGGTCCAGAAGCCCTGGGTGTGCTGCTGCCTGAAGGAGGCCGGGGTGTCCGCCGCGGCGGAGGGGGCGGCCGCGGTCAGGACCCCGGCGATCAGGGCGCCTGCCGAGAGGAGAACGGATGCGGCGATGCGATGACGATTCACGCATGACTCCTTCTGCCGTGCCCGGTCCGGTCCTGTCGGTCGGACCAGGGCAGGTGGGGGTGAAGAACGGTCGGTGCGGATCGGCCGTGCGGTGGGTGCGGTGCCTGCGGTGCGGCGCCTGAGGTGCGGCGCCTGAGGTGCGGTGTGTGAACTGCGGTGTGGTGTGTGCGCCGCGGTGTGTGCGCTGTACGGGTTGCGCTTGCCGGGCAGAGTGGCACGGGCGCGCAGCATTGTCAGCGGGCAGTCAGAACGTTCGGTCGGTTCCGGCCATGAAATGGCCAACTACCTTCCCTCTGCGCTGTCATGCGGTGAGCAGCACGCCCGCGTACGAGACGCCCGCCACGACCACCCAGGCCCCCAGCCCGAGCATCGCGGCCCGCCCGCCGGTCCGGGCCAAGGTCGGCAGGTGTACGGCGCTCCCCAGGCCGAACAGGGCCGCCGCGAGCAGGGCCTCCTGCGCCGTGTGCGCCCACTCCAGCGCCAGGTCGGGCAGGGCGCCCGTGGCACGCAGGGCCGCCGCGGCCAGGAACCCGGCCACGAACAGCGGTACCGGGGTCGGCCGACGGCCCGAGGCCGTGCGCACCCCGCGCCGCCTGGCCCGTACGGAGAAGGCGACGGCCGCGACCAGCGGCGCGAGCAGCGCCACCCGCATCAGCTTGACCAGCACCGCTTCGCCCAGGGCGGCCGGGCCCGCGGTCTGGGCGGTGGCCACCACGTGGCCGACGTCGTGGACGCTCGCGCCGATCCACCGGCCGAAGGCCGGGTCGGAGAGCCCCAGGGGCCCTTGCAGGAGGGGGAGCACCGCGATCGCGAGCGTCCCGCACAGGGTCACCAGCGCCACCGAGGCCGCCACGTCCTCCTCGTCGCTCCCGGACACCTCGCTCACCGCACCGATCGCCGAGGCCCCGCAGATCGAGTACCCGGTCGCCACCAACAACGGCTGGTCGCCCGGGAGTCCGAGGCGCCGGCCCAGCCAGAGCGTTCCGAGGAAGGTGGCCGCGACCACCGCGGCGACCATGGCCACCGTCGCCCAGCCGAGCCCCAGGACCTGGTCCAGCCCCAGGCCGAGGCCCAGCAGGACGATGCCGATCCGCATCAGCCGCCGCCCCGCCAGGGAGAGGCCGGGGCGGGCGGCTCCGCGTATGTGACCCCGCAGGCCGGGAAGGTGCGCCACGGCTATGCCCAGCACCACCGACGCGGTCAGCATGGGGACGGCGGGCACCACCCGGTGGATGCACCAGGCCGCCAGAGCTCCCCCCGCGGCCGCCGCCAACCCCCGCCAGACGGTGGATGTTTCACGTGAAACATGCCGGACCGCCACACCTTGGGGGCGGTGGAGGAGCGCCATCAGTCGACGGGGAGCGTGTAGACGCGACGGATGCTGGTGCCAAGCCGGGCGACGTCGGCTCCGTACACGTGCACCGATATCGCTTTCGTACGGCAGGAGTTGCGCACCTTGTGGATGTCCCCGGGCGGGGCGAACCCGCAGACCTCGCCCTGACCGTTGACGACCTCCTCGGTGGCCACGAGCCGGGCCGCGTCCGGCCCGGGCGAGAGCCGGTAGCGGTGTTCGCTCTCCTGGCCCTGGTGCACCCCCGCCACGCACCACGACACGTGGTCGTGGATGCAGGTCTCCTGGCCGGGCAGCCACACCAGCGCCACCACCGAGAAGCTGCCGTCCGACTCGGCGTGCAGCACGTGCTGCCGGTACCGTTCCGGGTCGCCCTCCTGCTGCGTCGGCGTCAGCAGGTCGGGGGCTCCCAGATGGGGGGCGAGACGTTCGCCCACCAGGTACGCGGTGAGGTCCGGAGCCAGCCCCCGGTCCACGACCCTGCGGATCTCACTGACGAGGGCGGCCATCCTCGTGGTCGTACGGGCCGGCGTGGTGGTGGTCATAAGGGCAGCGTCCTGCTGCCGTTCCATCACGTCCAACGACAGTTGTGACCCGAAATCCCAAGCTCTGCTTATGGGTTGGTCAGCAGCCGACCCGGTTCGCGGCCGCGCTCTTCAGTGCGTCGAGTACGACCGCCGTCGCCGGGACGCGCAGGTGGTCGCGGTAGACGTAGGCGGCGATATGGCGGCGGGCCGCGGGCTGGAGCGCCCGCCCGCACACGCGGTTCAGCGACAGGGAGGGCAGCACCAGCGCGGGCATCATGGCCACGCCCAGCCCTTGTCCGACCAGGCTCTGGACCACGAGGTTGTCGTCGGTGGCGAACCGGATGTCGGGGACGAAGCCCAGCTCGGCGCACTCGTGCAGGAGGTTGGCCCGGCAGCGCGGGCAGCCCGCGATCCACTGCTCCTCGGCCAGGTCGGCCAGGTGCACGGCCCGCCGGCGGGCCAGCGGGTGCCCGGTCGGGAGCAGCACCGTCAGCTGGTCCTCCAGCAGCCTGACCTCGGCGACCTCCTCCGGGACCTCCTCGTGCAGCCCGGGATAGGTGAAGGCCAGGGTGATGTCGCACTCCCCGCGCTCCAGCCGGCGCAGCGACTCCGGCGGCTCCCCCTCCAGCAGCTCCACCTGTACGCCCGGGTGCTCCTTGGCCAGCCCGCTCAAGGCCTCGGGGACGAGGGTGACATTGGCGCTGGGAAAGCCGCAGAGCCGTACACGCCCCGTGCGCAGGCGTGCGTACGCCTTGAGCTGGGCCTCGGCGGCGGAGAGGCTGCCGAGGATGGTTTCGGCGTGCCGCGACAGGGACTCACCGGCCTCGGTGAGCTGCATCTTCCTGCCCACCCGGGTGAACAGGGGGGTTCCCACGGCGCGTTCGAGCGCCTTCATCTGCTGGGTGATGGCGGGCTGGGTGTACCCCAGCACGCGGGCGGCCGCCGAGTAGGAGCCTGAGGCGACCACGGTGTGGAACGTCCGTATGTGCCGGGAATCGAACACCCGTGAAGCATAAGCGGACGTTGGGAGGGGCCGTAGGCGGAATCCCGCCTACGGCCCCTCCCAACCAGCCACCGACGCGCGGGACGCGCCCTCTACTTGTCCCCGACCCGCGAGCCCAGGGTGATGTCGACCGTGGTCGGCTTGCCGCCGCGCAGGTAGGTCAGCTTGACCGTGTCGCCGGGCTTGTACGTCCAGATCATGCTGATGAGCGTCGGGCCGCTGTCGACCGGCTTGCCGCCGAACTCGGTGATGATGTCGCCGGGCTTGAGGCCCGCCTTGCCGGCAGGGCCGTTCGGGTCGACCAGGTCGTTGGCGGGCGCGCCCTGCTCGGAGATCTTGGCGCCCTCGGCCTTGGCCTGGAGGTCGACGGAGACCGAGATCACCGGGTAGACCGGCTTGCCCGTCTTGATCAGCGACTCGGCGACGTTCTTCGCCTGGTTGATCGGGATGGCGAAGCCGAGGCCGATCGAACCGGCCTGGCCGCCGCCGAAGCCGCCGTTGCCCGCCGACTGGATGGCGGAGTTGATGCCGATGACGGCGCCGCGCCCGTCGAGGAGGGGGCCGCCGGAGTTGCCCGGGTTGATCGAGGCGTCCGTCTGGAGCGCGCTCATGTACGAGTTCTTGCTGCCGGAGCCGTCCCCGGAGGCGACCGGGCGGTTCTTGGCGCTCACGATGCCGGTGGTGACCGTGTTGGACAGGCCGAAGGGGGCGCCGATCGCAATGGTGGCGTCGCCGACCGCGACCTTCTCGGAGTCGCCGAGCGGCAGCGGCTTGAGGCCCGCCGGCGGCGTCTTCAGCTTGAGGACGGCGACGTCGTAGCCCTGGGCCCGGCCCACGACCTCGGCGTCGTACTTCTTTCCGTCGGAGAAGGTGGCGGTGAGCTTGCCGCCGTTCGCGGCGGAGGCCACGACGTGGTTGTTGGTGAGGATGTGGCCCTGCTGGTCGTAGACGAACCCGGTGCCCGTGCCGCCGTCGCCGTCCCCGGCCGAGGCCTCGATGGTCACCACGCTGGGCAGCGCGCCCGCGGCGAGGCCCGCGATGGATCCGGCGTCCCGCTTGAGGTCCTTCGGGGTGTTGCCCGCGCTGATCGTGGTCGAGCCGGTGGCCTCCTTGCTCCGGTCGGCGGCCCAGTAGCCCACGCCGCCGCCGATGCCGCCGGCCAGGAGCGCAGCCACGAGCACGCCCGCGATCAGGCCGCCCTTGCCCCTCGGCTTGGCCGGCGGGGTGCCGTCCGCGCCGAAGGGGGCTCCCCAGGCACCGCCGCCGTGGCCGCCGCCGGCCCCGTACGCGGGCACCGTGGGCGGCGGGGGCGGCCAGCCCTCGGCTCCGTGGGCGGCCGGGGCGGGGGCGGGCGCCGGGGCCTGGCCGTACGCCGGGGGCACGACCGGGGCGTGGGCCGGCGCCTGGGCCGCCGGGGCGGGAGCAGGCGCCGCGGCCGGAGCCACGGACGGAGCAGCCGCCGGGGGCTCCGGGACGGGCGGGATCTGCTGGGTCGGCTCGCTACCCGGCGCCGCCGTGTGCGGCAGCTGCTGGGTCGCCGGCTCGGCGGCGGGGACCGGTCCGGCCGCCTGCGTCTCGGAGGCCGGAGCAGGGGGTGCGGACGGGGCCGCGGGGGGTGTGGGGGCCGCGGTGCCCTCGTTCTCGGTGCTCACAGCGCTCTCTCCTCGTCACACACGGCTGCAGATTTCTCTGGCGTTATCGGGCCGACTGAACGTTCGACGTGCCGTACAAGTTCCTGGGCAAAGCCTTTCCCATGACCCGTCAGAGCACTGTAAGCCGGACCTGTGCATCTCCTGCCATTCTTTATATCCGGCATTCCGGACGCATCCCCAGGTCCCGGCCCCGACACCGATCGGCCAGTCGGTGGCACCATGACCCAGTGACCCACGCAACGCCGCGCCCCATCCAGGTCGTCGCCCACCGCGGTGCCTCGGAGGACGCTCCCGAGCACACCCTGGCCGCCTACCGCAAGGCCATCGAGGACGGCGCCGACGCCCTCGAATGCGATGTCCGGCTGACGGCAGACGGCCATCTGGTCCTGGTCCACGACCGCCGGGTGAACCGCACCTCCAACGGCCGCGGTGCCGTCTCCGCGCTGGAGCTGGCCGATCTCGCCGCTCTCGACTTCGGCTCCTGGAAGGACCGCGAGGAGTCCCCCGACTGGGACGCGGACCCCGAGCGCACCTCCGTCCTCACGCTGGAGCGGCTGCTGGAGCTGGTCTCCGACGCGGGCCGGCCGGTCGCCCTCGCGATCGAGACCAAGCACCCGACCCGCTGGGCGGGACAGGTGGAGGAGCGCCTGCTCTTCCTGCTCAAGCGGTTCGGCCTGGACGCCCCGGCCACCGAGGGGCCGCACCCCGTGCGGGTGATGAGCTTCTCCGCCCGCTCGCTGCACCGGGTGCGGGCCTCCGCCCCGACGATCCCCACCGTGTACCTGATGCAGTTCATCTCACCCCGGATGCGCGACGGCCGGCTGCCTGCCGGAGTGAAGATCGCCGGCCCCGGGATGCGGATCGTGCGCAACCACCCCGGCTACATCCGCAAACTGCAAGGTGCGGGCCATTCCGTGCACGTCTGGACAGTGAACGATCCCCAAGACGTTCAGCTCTGCGCTGATTTGGGTGTAGAAGCGATCATCACGAACAGACCGCGTCAGGTTCTGTCCCAACTGGGGCGCTGACGTCCCCTTTTGCCCACCTGCCCCTTCCGCCCCGCCGGTAACAGGGTGTGCCCCGGCGCATCCGCTCCGCATCCGATCGGCGCGAATGCGTCAGAGGGCTCCGCCCCGGCGGTTTCCGGTCCAGGCCATTGGGGCATCCAGACCATGCGTGGGGCTAAGGAGGTTCCGGGGGTGGCGTTGGTGGTGGCACAGGAAGTGCCCACGTCGTCGTGCATGGATGTACGCCATGGTCCTGCGGGCGTGGGCGAGGCGAGACACCGGATGCGGGAGCAGTTGCGCATCAGCGGGGTGTCCGAATCGGTCGTGGACGATGCCGTACTGATCCTTTCCGAACTGCTCAGCAACGCTTGCCGTCACGGCAGGCCGCTGGGCGCGCGGGAAGTCGGGGACGGGGAGATACGCGCCGCATGGCGCGTCGACAAGGCGGGACGGCTGACGGTCGAGGTCACGGACGGAGGCGGACCCACCCGCCCGGTCCCGGCCACACCTTCGGTCACCGCACGGGGCGGCCGCGGGCTGAACATCATCAGCGCGCTGGCCCAGGACTGGGGTGTCCGGGATGGAGCGGCGGGTGAGGTCACCGTCTGGGTGATCGTTGCCTGTGGGACCCGGCACGAGGATTTCGCTACGCGCGTTGCGCCCCCGGCGATCGACTTCAGCACGGCCTTCGACGACCTGGATCCGTGAACCAGGATCCGAGGCCGGGATCCGTGACCTGGATCCGCGATCCGTGACCTGGATCCGCGATCCGTCTGCGCAATCCGGATCCGTGCACTAGCGAAGAGCAGCACAGCAACACAGCGGTATCGGACATCGCATCAGGCGGCCGTCCGGGAGCGCACGCCGACCGTGCTCCCGGCCGCACCCCACCGGTTCCGGCGGTACGAACGGCTAGGCTCGCGCCCAGACACGACGCCGTACCGCCGCAACCGGGAGACACGCACGATGGCCAAGAAGCGCCCCGCAGCCAAGACTGCAAAGCCGCAGCTCAACAACGGTGAAATCCCGGTGGTGGGCGCACGCGAGCCCTGTCCCTGCGGATCCGGGCGCCGCTACAAGGCCTGCCACGGCGCAGCCGCCGCGCACGCCGTCACCGAGCACGTACGGCGCCCCTTCGAGGGCCTGCCGGGCGAGTGCGACTGGGTCGCGCTGCGCGAGCTCGTCCCGGCCGCCACGGTTCCGCTGACCCTCAAGGGCGGCCTGCCCGAGGGCGTCCCCTCCGTCACTCTGGTCACCGTGCTCCCCATGGCCTGGCCGGCGCTGCGCCGCGAGGACGGCTCCGTCCTCCTCGGCCTGCAGAACGACTCCTCCAGCGGGGACCTCGGCCGCGACATGGCGGACACCCTCGAGCGTGCGCTCGTGGCGGAGCCCGGTACCCCGGTTCCGGCGCGCCGGGTGCCGGCCGACGGTCCGCGACTTCAGGATCTCCTGGACTCCGACGGCGTTTTCGAGCCGGTTGTGCACACCGGCTTCGAATTCTGGATTCCGGAATCGGAGAGCGCCCAGGGCGCCTCCCCGGAGATCGCCGCCTCGCTGGAGCGGGCCAACGCCGCCGCCATTCCCACCGTCAAGCTGACGGGCGTGGACGCGGCCTACTGGTGCGAGACCCCGGACAAGAACCACCTGCGCTGGGTCATGCCGCACCCCGAGGAGAAGCTGCTCGACGCCCTCGCGCGGCTGCACGCGGCCGGCACCTCCTCGCTCGGCGAGGGCACCAAGCTCGTCGGCTCCTTCCGCGCGCACGGCCTCATGGTTCCCGTCTGGGACCTGCCCACCGGGGTCACGGCCGACGACGTCGAGAAGCCCGCGGCGGCGTTCGCGGAACGGCTGGCCACGGCTCTGGCCTCGGACGCCCCGCTGACCACGGACGAGCGCCGGGCGCGCGGCGGGCTCACCAACCGACAGGTGACCCTCAGCTGACCTGCGCCCTCGCGCAGATCCGGTGACAGGAGTCACAACTCCCGCTAACCGTCTGCAAATCGGTGTCTGAATATCGGAGATCGAATTTGCGTACAGGCGATCTCTTGTTACCGTTCTTGTAGCCCGGTCGCTGGTGCATCCCCCGTCGCCAGCGACCGGGCCTTCACATTTCGACGGTTCTCAACCGTCTGTGGGTGCCGGTGAGTTGCTCCCGGACCTCAGGAGCAGCTTCCCTTCATCATCCGGAACTGCAAATTCCGCTACGGCCGAGTAGCTGTCCGGCGCACCCGCCGAGTTCTCTTTCGGCGTCTCGCACAGCCCCGGCTCGTCGCCCGCGCCGACCGCGCAAAGGATCTGCACCGTGCGCCCCGCGGGTCCCATCACCGTCAGCACGGCGTCCATGGCGCGGCCGCTCGTGTTCCGGTAGTAACTCCGGCCCCACGTCTGGCCCTCACCCGCCAGAACGCACGTCTGCGCCTCAACGCCGTCGGGCGAGGACAGTTCGGGGCCGCACCGGGAATCCGTACGGGGCTGCTCGATGGGGCCCGGCCGTTCGGGCCCGGCCGCCCGGGGCGTCGGCTCCGCCGCACGCGCGGGGGCGGTGGGAGAGGTCCGTGCGGAGTCCGACAGCCCGAGGGTCGAGAACAAGCCGCCGCTTTTTCCGTCATCCTGACCGGCGAAATCCGGCCCGGCGATCGCTCCTGCGAGCGGGAGCGACAAGATGACCAGCACACCGGCGCCGATACCGATCAGGCGGAGATTCATTCGCCGAAGATAGCGATGCGGGAATGGGGCGCGGAGATCCCCGCGCCCAATTCCCTTGGAAACCCGTCCCGCTGGCACCCGTACGAGTGATCCGCACGGATGCCGTCCACCCGGTGGCCATCCGAACCGGGAAGGTCAGTAGGCGAGCCTGCTACCGCCGCCCGGCGCACCGCTGCTCGCCTCGACCAGCGCGTCCACGACCGCCTCCACCTGCGGGAGCCAGAGTTCCGGCGCGCCCCCCGGCCCGGCCGGCTCCGAAGACGGCTCCCGCTCCCACCGGACCCGGCCACCGCTGGACGCGGCGGACGGCGGCAGCAGGAGATATCCGCCCTCGCCGTGGAAACGCAGGGAGGAGGGCACATGATCCTTGGCGTAGAGGATCTCGCCGAGCAGTTCCAGCGAATAGGGCGCCACCAGGAGCGACCACCGCGTGGGGGTGGCCACGACCGGTCCGAGCCGCATGCCCTGGGCGTCCAGTCGCGCGAGGGCGCGCGCGGCCGCGCCCGCCGGCAGGCTCACCGCGCACGGAGCGGTCCCCCCGGTGGCCATCAGGACAGGAGCGGTGGGCCGGTTGGTCCACCACCAGGTCACCATCCGGGGGTCCGTGGTGGCCGCCAGCAGGCCCGGATCGAAGGGGTGCGCGCCGGGGACGACGCAGTCGGGGTCGGGGCAGGCGCAGCGCGAGCCGTCCGCCGCGGACCGCCCGACGCCGGGCAGCACGGGCCACTGCCAGTGGGTGGCGCAGGTGAGCGCCGCTTCGAGGAGAGCCGGCGGCGTGCCGGTCTGTCGCTGGGCGGGGCGCAGGGATTGAAAGCGATCGCGGAGCCGCTGGAGACGCCTTCCGAGGATCTCGCGCATGAGCGCTCGTTCCTTTCCGTTGAACGCCGAGGGCCACATCACACCATGTAAGCGGTCTATCACCACACGTACAGGTTTCGCGTCACTGTCCGCCATATGCAGGTTCACACGGTTCGGGCACTTTGTCATGGAACGTAAGTCCGCACCGGCTGCCGCCGCTAAGGACGACGGCCGTCCCCGGTCGGTTCCCGGCCCCTCGCCGGGAGGTCGCACGGAGCGTCTCAGTGGTGCCGGGATCGTGACGGAACAGGGCCGGCGCCGCACCAACTGGCCCCGGGCACTACCGATTACGTACCCGGACCCCTTGTGGAGCCCGTCCAGTCGACCGCAAAAACCGCCTGCTTCCGGCTTTTTCCGGCCAAGTTCTAGCCTTGGCTGGACAGTGAGTTGCCGTCCCACGGACACCAGGATTCCCACCTGGGCAATGCTGGACATGCATCCGTGTGTGCGTGTAGATGTGGATTCCTTGATGGCGGCGCAGCACGATCTGGGGGTTTGCGATGCTATATGGCGAATCGCACCAGGTGGAAAGGCGGACGCCATGAGCGCCCCGCATCTGCCGAAAGTGGCTGGAATCGATCCAACGGTTACGACGCCACCGCACACTGTGGCGCCCACGCCCGCCCGGACCACCCCCGCCCCGGCCCCGGTGCCCGGCCCGGGCGGTCTCATCCAGGACCGGCTGGCGGGCATGGTCTCGGACCTCACCACCCTCCACGAGCTCACCGAGCGCCTGGCCCGCACGGGCGATCTCGAGTCCGCCCTCCACGAGTTCCTGCGCGCCGGTGCCGCGCTCGTCGGCGCCCGCCGCGGCCTGATCGTCCTGGAGCCCTCCGACGGGCTCGGCCCCACGAACACGATCGGCCTCGGACTCGGCCACGCCGACCTCGGCCACATCGAGACCGTGCCGCGCAGCGCGACCTCGTACGGCCGCATCCTCGACGGCCTGCCCGACGCCCACGGCGGCTCCGAGGTGCTCCCCGAACCCGGCGAGCCTCCCGGCACCGGAGGCTTCGCCGCCCCCGTCGACCCCCGCCACCGCGAGGTGGCCGCCCGCCTGGGCTACGCCGCCAGCTACGCGCTCCCGCTGACCGCCGAGGCCACCGGCCGGCTCGGCGCCGCCGTCTGGCTCTACGACGAGCAGGCCGAGCCCAACGACCGCCAGCGCGACCTCGTCGGGCTGTACGTGCGGCACGCCGCCGAGCACCTCGCCCGGATGCTGGAGGTCGAGCGCTCCCGTTCGCGCCTGGCCACCGTCACCGAGGAACTGCTGCCCAGCCGCCTCCCCCGCGTCCCCGGCGTCGAGCTCGCCGCCCGCCACCACACCGGACCGCTCGGCGGGGGCGACTGGTACGACGCCCTGCCGCTGCCCGAGGGCGCCCTGGGCCTGGCCGTCGGCTCCGTCACCGGATCGGGGCCCAGCGCCGTCGCCGCGATGGGGCGGCTGCGGGCCTCGCTGCGCGCCTACGCCGTCATGGAGGGCGAGGACCCGGTGGCGGTCCTGTCCGACCTGGAACTGCTGCTGCGCCTCACCGAGCCCGCACGCTCGGCCACCGCGCTGTTCGCCTACTGCGAGCCCGCCCTGCGGAAGATCATCCTGGCCGGCGCCGGACACGCCCCGCCGCTGCTCATCGGCGAGCGCCGCACCGAGTACGTGGAGACCTCGCTCTCCGCACCGCTCGGGATGCTGTCCTGCTGGGAGGCGCCGAGCGTGGAGATCGAGCCCGCACCGGGAGAAACGGTGCTGCTGTACACGGACGGGCTGCTGCGCCGCACCGGCGACCAGATGGACCGCGCCTACGCCCGGCTGCACGCGGCGGCCGCCTCGGTCCCCCGTACCGCCCGGGAGAACCCGGCCGCCCTCTGCGACCACATCCTGCGGACCGTGCTGCCCGACGGGGACCCGGCCGACCTCCCCGAGGACATCGTCCTGCTCGCCGCCCGGTTCGAGTGAGCGCGGACGCCGCGGCGGGTGCGACGGTGCGAGCCGTGCGACGGGTGCGCCGGCTCTGACCGGTGCGACCGGTGCGACCGGTGCGACCGGTGCGACCGGTGCGATCAAAACGGTCGTTTGTGCGATAAAGCACACGGGGCCCCGGGTGCTCGCACATACGATGGACAAGGGCCCCACCCCGGTCCGTGCCTGTCGTCGTAGCTGAGGAGAATGACGTGGCTGACGAGCTCACCCCGGAGACCCCGGAAGAAGAGCAGCCCAAGAAGACGCACAAGCAGCGCAAGAACGGTCTGTACCCGGGCGTCAGCGACGAACTCGCCGAGAGCATGCGCACCGGCTGGGCCGACACCGAGCTGCGCGGGCTGGAGCCCATCGCCCAGGCCGCGCACACCGCCGCCCGCCGCGCCGCGCTCTCCGCGCGCTTCCCCGGCGAGCGCCTCGTCGTCCCCGCGGGCCGCCTGAAGACCCGCTCCAACGACACCGAGTACCCCTTCCGCGCCTCGACCGAGTACGCGTACCTCACCGGCGACCAGACCGAGAACGGCGTCCTGGTCCTGGAGCCCACCGGGGAGACCGGCCACAAGGCCGCCGTCTACCTGCTGCCGCGCTCCAACCGCGAGAACGGCGAGTTCTGGCTCTCGGGCCAGGGCGAGCTGTGGGTCGGCCGGCGCCACTCCCTCACCGAGGCCGAGCAGCTCCTGGGCATCCCCGCCAAGGACGTCCGCGAGCTCGCCGAGGCGCTCACCGAGGCCGAGGGCCCGGTGCGCAACGTGCGCGGCCACGACGCCGTCATCGAGTCCGCCCTCACCGACAAGGTGACCAAGGAGCGCGACGAGGAGCTGCGCGTCTACCTCTCCGAGGCCCGCGCGGTGAAGGACGACTTCGAGATCGGCGAGCTGCAGAAGGCCGTCGACTCCACCGTCCGCGGCTTCGAGGACGTCGTGAAGGTCCTCGACAAGGCCGAGGCCACGTCCGAGCGCTACATCGAGGGCACCTTCTTCCTGCGCGCCCGCGTCGAGGGCAACGACGTCGGCTACGGCTCCATCTGCGCCGCCGGCCCGCACGCCTGCACCCTGCACTGGGTCCGCAACGACGGCGACGTCCGCTCCGGCGACCTGCTGCTGCTCGACGCCGGTGTGGAGACCCACTCGCTCTACACCGCCGACGTCACGCGCACGCTGCCCATCAACGGCACCTACAGCGACATCCAGCGCAAGATCTACGACGCGGTGTACGAGTCCCAGGAAGCCGGCATCGCCGCGGTCAAGCCGGGCGCCAAGTTCCGCGACTTCCACGACGCCTCCCAGCACGTGCTGGCCGAGAAGCTCGTCGAGTGGGGTCTGCTGGAGGGCCCGGTGGAGCGGGTCCTGGAACTCGGCCTGCAGCGCCGCTGGACCCTGCACGGCACCGGCCACATGCTCGGCATGGACGTCCACGACTGCGCCGCCGCGCGCACCGAGGCGTACGTCGACGGCACGCTGGAGCCGGGCATGTGCCTCACCGTCGAGCCCGGTCTGTACTTCCAGGCCGACGACCTGACCGTGCCCGAGGAGTACCGCGGCATCGGCGTCCGGATCGAGGACGACATCCTCGTCACGGAGGACGGCAACCGGAACCTGTCGGCCGGGCTGCCCCGCACCTCGGTCGAGGTCGAGGCCTGGATGGCGCGCCTCAAGGGCTGACGAGCGGTCCCGGCGCGTCATCGGCGCCACGGTGGGCGGGATTCCGGCAAGGGGTCCCGCCCACCGGTGTCCCTACGACACCTTGAGCAGTGCGTCCTCGCGCCACTTCAGCATCTTGTCGAAGCTCACGACCGCGCCGCGGCCGGGCCGGTTGCGGAAGCGGACGTGGTCGGCGAGTTCCTCGATCAGGTGCATGCCCCGGCCGTTCTCGGCCAGCGAGGGTCTGCGCCGGGCCACCGCCGACGGCGGGAACCCGGGACCCGAATCGGTCACCTCGATGCGGCAGCAGTCCCCGTCCAGATAGGCCGTGACGTGGTACGCCTCGGTATCGTCCGGGATTCCGCCGCTCCCGCCGTGCTCCACGGCGTTCGCACACGCCTCGCTGAGCGCCACCGAGAGGTCGTAGGAGATGTCCGGGTCCACCCCCGCGGTCTCCATCGTCCCGAGCAGCAGTCGCCTGGCGAGCGGCACGCTCGCGGCTTCGCGCCTCAAGTGGAGAGACCACCAGATGCTCATACGGTTACCTATTGCCGCCCATGGGGGACCGTAAGCGCCCAAAGGGCTCCGAGAGCCCGATTGCCCCCGTTCGGCCGATGCGGCTCTCCCGGGATCCGGTATATGCGGCGATGGCCGCGCGGTCCTGCGGCAACACCGCCGCGGCAGGTCCCATGACGGACTCATGGGACCTTACGGACCTGCCGTATGGAGGGCCTAAGGGCAGTGCGATGATGGCCCGGCCATGACTGCCCCCCACGCGACGCACGCCGGAGCCGGCCTCCGGCTCATCCGGGCCGCGGTGTTCACCGCGGTCTGTGTCGTGCTGTCCGCGGCGGGGCACGCCCTGGCGTCCTGTGCCACGGTGCCGTGGTGGTCCCTGTGCCTCGGGTTCCTCGGCGTCTTCGCGGTCGCCGCGCCGCTCGCCGGACGTCGGCGCTCGC
Source organism: Streptomyces sp. NPDC048270 (assembly GCF_040652335.1). Lineage (NCBI taxonomy): Bacteria > Bacillati > Actinomycetota > Actinomycetes > Kitasatosporales > Streptomycetaceae > Streptomyces > Streptomyces sp. NPDC048270. Next base: position 326,987 of record NZ_JBEZLV010000002.1, on the reverse strand, counting down.
TGCCCGGCATCGCGGCCGGGCTGGCCGCCGGACAGCTCGCGCTGCACACGGTGTTCGGCCTCGGCCAGCACGGCGCCGCTGCGGCGTCGGCGGCCCGGAGCCCCGCCCCCACTGCCGACAGCTCGCTGGCCGAGCTCGCCGCGCGGCTGGTGTGCGGGGGCAATTCCGTACCGCTCAGCCCGGCGGACGCCCGGCAGATCCTGACGACCGCCGGGCTGGACCCGGCCGCCCTGGCCGCGGAGGCCGCACAGGCGGGACAGCTCGCCGCGCAGGGCCACGGGGCGCACGCCCACGTGGCGCAGGCGGTCACCACGGCGCCCGCGACCGGCCTGTTCAGCCCCGCCATGCTGCTCGGCCACCTGCTGGCCGCGCTGGCCGCCGGCTGGCTCCTCGGCCGCGGCGACGCCGCGCTCTTCCGTCTCGTCGAACTGTCCCGGCTGTCCGCCGAAGCCGACCCGGTGCGCCCGCTGCGGGCCGCGCTGGCCTTCGTACGCGCCCTCGGCGCCGGGCTCGCGGGCACGCCGGCCGGTATCCCGCTGGTCCCGCGGACCGCAGCCGGTCCCGCGGCCGCAACCGGCCGTGAGGCGCTCCAGCACGCGGTGATCAGGCGCGGACCGCCCCCGGCGCTCGCCCTCGCAGCCTGACGCGGCACCCTCCTCCCCGGACACACGACGGGAGCACCGGTGCCGCGAACTCCGCGCGCACCCGTGCGCGGAGCCACCGTCACCCCTGCTTCCGTGGAGTGTTTCTGCCATGAAGACCTCTCGCGTCTCCTTCGCCGCCGCCCTCGCCGCCGGCAGCGTCCTCCTGCTGTCCGGCCCCGCCCTCGCACACGTCGGCGTACAGCCCGGCGAAGCCGCCAAGGGCGGCTACGCGACGATCGACTTCAAGGTCCCCAACGAGCGCGACAACGCCTCGACCACGCAGCTGGAGGTCAACTTCCCGGTCGACCAGCCGCTCACGTCCGTCATGCCGCAGGACGTTCCCGGCTGGACCGTGACGGTCGAGAAGAGCAAGCTCGACAAGCCGCTCACCGTCCACGGCAAGCAGATCAACGAGGCCGTCACCAAGGTCACCTGGTCCGGCGGCAAGATCGAGCCCGGCAAGTTCCAGCAGTTCCCCCTCTCCGTGGGCAAGCTCCCCGAGAACGCGGACCAGATGGTCTTCAAGTCCATCCAGACCTACGACAACGGCGAGGTCGTCCGCTGGATCGAAGAGGCCAAGGAAGGCGCCGCGGAACCGCAGAACCCCGCGCCCGTCCTGAAGCTGACCGCCGCCAAGGGCGCCGATCACCACGATGCCGGCGACAAGAACGCCGACAAGGGCACCGGCAAGAACGCCAAGGACGAGCACGGCCACGACCAGGCCGACGCGAAGCACGGCTCCGACACGACCGCGCGCGCCCTCGGCATCGCCGGCATCGTCATCGGGCTCGGCGGTGTCGCCTTCGGCGTCGCCTCGCGTCGCCGCTCCGCCTGACGGCCGCGACCCGTCGCCCCGCCGTTCCCGAACATCCGTCACATCCCCGATCCCAGGGACATCTCTCCATGCGCACCACACGCGTGACGGTCGCCGCACTCCTCGCGGCGGCCGCACTCACCCTGACCGCCTGCGGCGGCGAGACCGCCAAGCCCGGCTCGGTCAACCAGATCTCCGGCGGCCAGAGCAACACCAAGGCCGCGACCGTGCTGGACCGCCCGTTCACCAAGCCGGAGCTGGTCCTCACCGACACCACGGGCAAGCCGTGGAACCTGCGCGAGCAGACCAAGGGCAAGCCGACGCTCATCTACTTCGGCTACACCCACTGCCCCGACGTGTGCCCGCTGACGATGAGCAACATCGCCGTCGCCAAGAAGGCACTCCCGAAGGCCGACCAGGACAACCTCCAGGTCGTCTTCGTCACCACCGACCCCGAACGGGACACTCCCGACTCCCTCGCCTCGTGGCTCAAGAACCAGGACCCGGCCTTCACCGGACTCACCGGGGACTTCGCCACCATCCAGGCCGCCGCGCGCTCGCTCGGCATCGGCATCGAGGCCGCCAAGACGGATGCCAACGGCAACGTCGTCTCCATGCACGGCGCCCAGGTCATCGCGTTCTCGCCCAAGACCGACGAGGGCTACGTCCTCTACGGCGAGGGCACGACCGTCGACGACTACACCAAGGACCTGCCGAAGATCATCAAGGGAGAGAACCCGTGAACGCCCGCACCACCCGCACCCTCGCCGCCGCCCTCTCCCTGACGGCAGCGCTCGCCATATCCGGGTGTTCCGGCTCCGAGGACGGGTCCTCCGATCCCGCGCCGGCGGTCAGCGGCGCCTTCATGCCCCAGCCGGTCAACGACAAGATGGCCGGCGCGTTCATGGTCATCAAGAACGACTCCAAGACCGCCGACAAGCTCACCGGCGTCTCTTCCCCGCTCTCCGACGATCTGCAGATCCACGAGACGAAGAACCAGAAGATGCAGCAGGTCCCGTCCCTGGACCTGCCCGCCAACGGCGAGCTCAAGCTGGAGCGCGGCGGCGACCACATCATGTTCATGGGGCTCAAGAGCACGCCGAAGGTCGGCGACAAGGTCACCGTCGAGCTGCGCTTCGAGAAGGCCGGCCCGGTCAAGGTCGAGCTCGATGTGAAGGAACGGACGTACACCGGGCAGGCTCCGACATCCACCGCCGGCAACGGCCACTGACGGACCGAGGAAGCGACTCGCCATGACGGCCACCGCCCCCGCCCCCTCCACGGTGCACACCCGGGCCGCAGCCCTGCTGCCGCGGCTCGTGCTGGTCCTCGCGGCCCTGCTGGCAGCCCTGTTCACCGCGGCCTCCCCGGCCTCGGCACACGCCGCACTCACCGCGAGCGACCCCGCGGACGGGGCGGTGGTCGCCACGGCCCCCGCCCAGGTCACGCTCTCCTTCTCGGAGCAGGTCGCCCTGGGCGACGACTCCATCCGCGTGCTCGACCCCCAGGGCAAGCGCGTGGACACCGGCGAACTACGCGACATGTGCAGCGGGAACACCATCCGCTACGGCACGGCGCTGCGCCCCGGGCTGCCCAACGGCACGTACACGGTCGCCTGGCAGGCCGTCTCCGCCGACAGCCACCCGATCTCCGGCGCCTTCACCTTCTCCATCGGAGCGCCCTCCGCCACCGAGGTCACCCTGCCCGCAGCCCAGGCGGGCGGCGGGCCGGTAGGCATCGCGTACGGCATCGCCCGCTACGCCGCATACGCCGGCTTCACCGTCCTCGTCGGCGGCGCGGCCTTCATCCTGCTGTGCTGGCGCCGGGGCGCCGCCGAACCTCCGCTCCAGAAGCTCGTCGTACGCGCCTGGGTGACCCTGACGGCCGCCACCCTCGCCATGCTCGTGCTCCGCGCCCCCTACACCGGGTCCGGGAAGTTCGCCGACGTCTTCGACCTCGAAGGCCTGAAGGCCGTCCTGGAGACCAAGACCGGCGCCTCGCTGGTCTCGCGGCTGCTCCTGCTGGGCGCCGCGGCCCTCTTCATCGCGGTCCTCTTCGGCGTCTACGCACGCCGGCAGGGCGCCCCCACCGCCGTGACCGCTGAGGACGGCGCGGTGGAGGGCGCGAAGCGGGACGTGGAGAAGGACCGGGACACCGGGGACCGGGACACCGAGGCCCGGGACACCAACGACCTCACCTTCGGCCTGGGCATCGGCGGGGCCGTCGTATCCGCCGGGATCGCCGCCACCTGGGCCCTGTCCGAGCACGCGTCCACGGGCATCCAGCCGGGCATCGCCATGCCGGCCGACATCCTGCACCTGCTCGCCGTGGCCACCTGGCTCGGCGGGCTCGCCGCCCTGCTCGTGGCCCTGTACAAGGTCCCCGGAATCGAGCGGGCGGCCGTCCGGCACTTCTCCCAGGTCGCCTTCGTCAGCGTGCTGGTGCTCGCGGTCACCGGCGTCTACCAGTCCTGGCGCCAGCTGGGCAGCTGGTCGGCACTGACCGGCACCTCGTACGGGCAGCTGCTGCTCCTGAAGCTCGGCCTGGTGGCCGTCCTCGTCGGCATCGCGTACCTGTCCCGCAAGTGGACCGCACGGCTCGCCGACGCTTCCGCGGACGGCGCCGTTGTTTCACGTGAAACACCGACCGCGTCGGCCGATGTTTCACGTGAAACAGAGCCGGTCGCCGTGCCCGCCGACCCTCGACGGGCAGCCCAGCTCGCCCGGCAGCGCGCCGCCCTCGAGAGCGCACGCGAGAAGCGGGTCCGCGACGCCGATCCGGACCGTGCGGGCCTGCGCCGCTCCGTCCTCGCCGAGGCGGGTGTCGCCGTGGCACTGCTCGCCGTCACCACGGTGCTCACGAGCACCGAGCCCGGTCGCACCGTGGAGCAGGAGTCCTCCCGGGGTTCCGCCGCGACGGCGGTCCCGGACCGCGCCGTGAAGATCACCCTGCCCTTCGACACCGGCGGCCGGAACGGCAAGGGCAACGTCCGCCTCGAGCTCGACCCGGGGCGGGTCGGTGCCAACACCCTGCACCTCTGGGCCGACTCCGCAGAGGGCACGCCGCTGGACCTCCCTGAGGTCAAGGTGTCCTTCACCCTCCCGGCGAAGGACATCGGCCCGCTGCCCCTCCTGCCCGAACGCGCCGCTCCGGGGCACTGGACGGCGTCCGGTGTGCAGCTTCCGCTCGCCGGCGAGTGGCGCATCGACGTGACCGTCCGCACGTCCGACATCGACCAGACGACCGTCCACAAGACCGTGAAGATCGGCTGACCAGCGTGACCGAGAGCACCACCGACATCGAGATCTCCCGCCGCCGGCTGCTGGGCACCGTCGGCGCCGCAGGGGCCGCCGGGCTCGCACTGGGCGCCGCCGGCGGCGCGCTCGCCCATTCCGCGCTCGCCGACTCCGGGAGCGGCTCAGCCTCCGGGGCCGCCGGCAGCCTCTCCTCGCTCGGCGCCACCCAGGTCGCCTTCCACGGCGACCACCAGGCCGGCATCACCACGCCCCTGCATTCCACGGGGCACCTCCTCGCCTTCGACCTCACCGCGGGTGCGGGCCGGACGGAGGCCGCCGCACTGCTGCGGCGCTGGTCCGAGACCGCCCGCCGGCTGATGGCCGGGGAGACCGCGCCGACCGGCGACACCGGGGTCGCCCTCGACGCCGGGCCGTCCTCCCTGACCGTCACCTTCGGCTTCGGCCACTCCTTCTTCGAGCGCACGGGCCTCACCGCCCGCCGTCCCGCCGCCCTGGACCCGCTGCCGGACTTCTCCTCGGACCGCCTCGACGCCCAGCGCAGCAACGGCGACCTGTGGGTCCAGATCGGCGCCAACGACGGACTCGTCGCCTTCCACGCCCTGCGCGCGCTCCAGAAGGACGCCGGGGAGGCGGCCCGCGTCCGCTGGCAGATGAACGGCTTCAACCGCTCCCCCGGCGCCACGGCCTCCCCGATGACCGCCCGCAACCTCATGGGCCAGGTCGACGGAACGGGCAACCCGAAGCCCTCCGAGCCCGACTTCGACAAGCGGATCTTCGTGCCCGCCGCCGGCCCGGGGCCCACCGAGCACGCCTGGATGGCGGGTGGCTCGTACGCCGTCGTCCGGCGCATCCGGATGCTCCTCGACGACTGGGACAAGCAGTCCCTCGCCCAGCAGGAGCAGGTGATAGGCCGTACCAAGGCCACCGGCGCCCCGCTGACCGGCGGCGGCGAGACCACCGAGATGGCACTCGACAAGTTGGGGGCCGACGGCAAGCCGGTCATCGCGTCCAACGCACATGCCCGGATCACCGCCCCCGAGCAGAACGGCGGAGCCGCCATGCTGCGGCGCCCCTTCTCCTTCCATGACGGGATCGGCCCGGACGGTGCGCCCGACGCGGGGCTCCTCTTCGTGTGCTGGCAGGCCGATCCGCTGCGCGGGTTCGTCCCCGTCCAGCGCAAGCTCGACCGCGGTGACGCACTGTCGGCCTTCATCCGCCACGAGTCCAGCGGCCTCTACGCGGTGCCGCCCGGTCCCCGCACCGGCGAGTACGTGGGGCAGCGGCTGCTCGAAGGGTGAACAGCACCCCGGCGGGCAGCACCCCGGCATTAGGCTGACCGCATGTCGGCCACCCGCTTCACGTATCTCGGACCCGAGGGCACTTTCACCGAAGCAGCCCTGCGCACACTGCCGGAAGCAGCCACCCGGGAGCTCGTCCCGATGGTGTCGGTCCCGGCCGCCCTGGACGCCGTGCGCAACGGCGAGGCCGCCGCCGCCCTGGTGCCGATCGAGAACTCGGTGGAGGGCGGGGTCACCGCCACCCTCGACGAGCTGGCCTCCGGCGAACCGCTGATGATCTACCGGGAGGTGCTGCTGCCCATCGCCTTCGCGCTGCTGGTGCGCCCCGGTACCTCCCTGTCGGACGTCAAGACGGTCACCGGCCACCCGGTGGCCCAGCCGCAGGTCCGCAACTGGCTGCGGGCGAACCTGCCCGAGGCGGTGTGGGAGTCGGCCGCCTCGAACGCCGACGGCGCCCGGCTGGTCCAGGAGGGCCGCTTCGACGCGGCCTTCGCCGGCGAGTTCGCCGCCGCCACCTACGGGCTCGTCCCGCTGGTCACCGAGATCCATGACGCCGAGAACGCCGAGACCCGGTTCGTGCTCGTCGGCCGTCCCGCCCGGCCCGCCGCTCCGACCGGCGCCGACAAGACCTCGGTCGTGCTGTGGCTCGGCGACGACCACCCCGGTGCGCTGCTGGAGCTCCTCCAGGAGTTCGCCGTGCGCGGGGTGAACCTGATGCTGATCCAGTCCCGGCCCACGGGTGAGGGCATCGGCAACTACTGCTTCGCGGTCGACGCCGAGGGCCACATCTCCGACCGTCGTGTCAGCGAGGCCCTCATGGGCCTCAAGCGCACCTGCCCCCAGGTCCGCTTCCTCGGGTCCTATCCGCGTGCGGGTGTCGCGCAGGGTGACGTCCGGGCGCCGCGGCCCGGCACCTCCGATGGCGATTTCACGGCCGCCGCCGACTGGCTGACGCGCTGCCTCGACGGCCGGGCCTGAGGCTTCGTCCACTGTCCACAGAGTTATCCACAGGCCGAGATGGGGACCTGGGGACAAGTCGACAGAGCGGCACGACAAGGTCGACAAATCGGTCTCAGGGCGCAGGTTTCGCGCTGGAGAGCGGAAGGTGAACGGCGTCACCCCCGTATCGCAGATCAACTCTTTGGGGCGAGTCATTCCCACCCGAATGAGTGTGTGAGGGTGGTTTGAACCCTGATCGGGCCCGACCGGCCACCGGTTGCTAATGATCTATTCGCGTGTCCACAGATGTGGCACACAGCCTGTGGATAAGATCCGCCGCCGGGTAATTCCTGTGGACAAGGAACCGCTTCCGGCCCTGCTCAGGCACCGCGCACCGGTCGGCGATGTGCCCCTTTTCAGGGAATGGGCCCGGTTTTATTGACCGCCCGAGAAGGATCGCTTCCAGCCAGCAGCCAAGACTTATGCATTCGCGGCAATTAGGACATAGCGACACGCAGCGTGATATCGGTGTGATCCCAGGAACCCCAGCCCGGTAGCCTGGTGGGGTGATTGACCTCCGGCTGCTCCGTGAAGACCCTGACCGTGTCCGCGCCTCGCAGCGCGCCCGTGGAGAGGACGTCGAACTCGTCGACGCACTGCTCTCCGCCGACGAGCGCCGCAGGTCCTCCGGCATGCGCTTCGATGAACTGCGCAACGAGCAGAAGACGCTCGGCAAGCTCATCCCGAAGGCCTCCGCGGAGGAGCGGGCCGAGCTCCTGAAGAAGGCCGAGCAGCTCAAGCAGGACGTCAAGGCGGCCGAGAGCGAGCAGAACGAGGCGGACGAAGCCGCCAAGGGGCTCCTGCTCCAGCTCGGCAACATCGTCCACGAGGACGTCCCGGTCGGCGGCGAGGAGGACTTCACCGTCCTGGAGACGCACGGCACCATCCGCGACTTCGGCGCCGAGGGCTTCGAGCCCAAGGACCACCTGGAGCTCGGTGAATCGCTGGGCGCCATCGACGTCGAGCGCGGCGCCAAGGTGTCGGGCTCGCGCTTCTACTACCTGACCGGTGTGGGCGCGCTGCTCGAGCTGGCGCTGGTCAACGCGGCCATCGCCCAGGCCACCGCGGCCGGCTTCATCCCGATGCTCACCCCGGCGCTGGTCCGTCCGCGCGCCATGGAGGGCACCGGATTCCTCGGCCAGGCCGCGGAGAACGTGTACCACCTGGAGAAGGACGACTACTACCTGGTCGGCACCTCCGAGGTCCCGCTCGCCGCGTACCACATGGACGAGATCATCGACGCCGACAAGCTGCCGCTGCGCTACGCCGGCTTCTCGCCGTGCTTCCGCCGCGAGGCCGGCACCTACGGCAAGGACACCCGGGGCATCTTCCGCGTCCACCAGTTCGACAAGGTCGAGATGTTCTCGTACGTCGCGCCGGAGGAGGCCGAGGCCGAGCACCAGCGCCTCCTCGAATGGGAGAAGCAGTGGCTGACCAGCCTCGAGCTGCCGTTCCAGGTGATCGACGTCGCCACCGGTGACCTGGGCGCCTCCGCCTCGCGCAAGTTCGACTGCGAGGCGTGGATCCCGACCCAGGGCAAGTACCGCGAGCTGACCTCCGCCTCGAACTGCGACGGCTTCCAGGCCCGCCGCCTGTCGATCCGGTACCGCGACGGCAAGAAGACCCAGCCGCTGTCCACGCTGAACGGCACGCTGTGCGCCGTACCGCGCACGATCGTGGCGATCCTGGAGAATCACCAGCAGGCCGACGGTTCGGTGTACGTGCCCCAGGCGCTCCGTCCGTACCTCGGCGGCCGCGAGGTCCTGGAGCCGATCACCAAGTGAGCCCGGTCCCGTTCCCGTACAAGCTCGTCGCGACCGACCTCGACGGCACGCTGCTGCGTGGCGACGACACCGTCTCGGAACGCACCCGTGAAGCGCTCGTCGCGGCCACCGCGGCGGGCGCGGCGCACATCGTCGTCACCGGCCGTGCCGTCCCCTGGACCCGGCACGTCCTGGACGATCTCGGCTACAAGGGCATCGCCGTGTGCGGGCAGGGGGCGCAGGTCTACGACGCGGGCGCGCACCGGCTGCTGACGTCGGTGACCCTGGACCGGCAGCTCGCCGGGCTCGCGCTGGCGAAGCTCGAGGCCGAGATCGGTCCGCTGGCCCTGGCGGCCAGTCGGGACGGGGTGGACGGCGAGGTCCTGTTCGGGCCCGGCTACCAGGTGCAGGAGGGCCTGCCGGCCCTGTACCTGGAGGACACCGCCGCGGTGTGGACGGCCCCGCTGAACAAGCTGTACATCCAGCACCCCGGTCTGGACGACGACGCGCTCGTCAAGGTCGCCCGGGAGACGGTGGGCAGCCTGGTCGACATCGTGATGGCCGGTCCCGGGATCGTGGAGATCCTGCCCCTGGGCCTGACCAAGGCGACGGGCCTCTCCCTGGCCGCGCGCCGGCTCGGGGTGAAGGCGGCGGAGACGATCGCCTTCGGCGACATGCCCAACGACATCCCCATGTTCGGCTGGGCGGCGCACGGGGTGGCCATGGCCAACGCGCACGCGGAGCTCAAGGCGGTGGCCGACGAGGTGACGACCTCCAACGACGAGGACGGCATCGCCGTGGTCCTGGAACGTCTGCTGGGCGCCGCATAGCCCGCACGGCTCACGAGAGGTCCGGGGCAGCCCGCGCCAGACGGCGCGCTCGAAGTGGCTGCCCCGGACCTTTTGTTGCTCCCCGCACGACTCACTCTGCCTCTGCCGAAGGCCCCTTACCAGCGAATTTCCGTACGTCAGCCGTGGATCCGGCGGCGTCGCCAGTAGGCGGCGGTCACGACCGCGAGCAGCGGGCCCCACAGCACCAGCGGTGCGTAGCAGAGGGTCATGAGCCACCAGCCCGCTCCGGTGGGCGCGCCCGGCGCAGCCATGTTGGTGCTCCAGTTGAAAGCGGACGCGACGGTGATCAGGGTGACCGCGGTGGCCCCGAGGGCGGCGGGCACGACGGCCGCGAGGGGAGGTATCCGGCGGCCGCGCAGCCAGGGGATCCAGCTCGGCACCACCTCGCCCCAGCGTTGTACGAGGCCGAGGGTGAGCAGGCCCAGGCTTTCGGCGAAGAGGCTGAGGGCCAGCAGGTAGAAGGACCACCTGCCGGGGAAGAGGTCGGCCTCCAGTCCGCTGCCGGCCCCCCAGCCGACGGGGATGCCGACCGCGATGGCGATCCTCCACAGGCCGCTGGGGAGGAGGGTGAGGGCGGCCGCGTGGGCGGCCCACCGGATCGGGCGGCTGACGACGGGGCCGGCGGGAGCGGCGGCCCGATCGGCCGGTGCGGTCGCGGGAGCGGGAGCAGCGGTGAGCGTGGTCATCGTCCAAGTCCTTTGCAGGGGGCGGTGGGTGATGCCCCAAGCCTGGTCGGGCGGGCGCCGCGGAACCATCCGCCGATCAGCGGGCCCGGGCGGCGCGGGACCCGGCCGGGATCTGCCGAACGGCAGATGGCCGGGCCGCTCAGGGGCTCGTAGGGTCGGGGCGTGACCCTGAAACCGAGCGCGTGGTACGCCCCCGCCCTGACCGGGGCGGCCCTGGTGTCCTTGACCGCTTCGGCCCTGCTCGTGCCCCCCAGCTGGACGCTGGCGGGAATGGGCGTGCTGCTGCCTCTGCTGGCCCTGGTGGCCCGCTGGTCCCCGGCGCGGTCCGGGAGCCTCGCGACCGCTCTGGGCGTGGCGGCGGTGGCCCTGTGGCCGGTCCCGCTGGTGTGGGCGGAGGGATCGTGGCTGGAGGTCTGCGGGGCGGCGGCGTTCTGGGCCCTGCCGGCCCTCGGGGCCCTGGCCGCCGGCGGCTACCTGCGCCGCCAGGCGGGCCGGGTGCGGCGGGCCGTACGGGACGCGCGGCGCGACCAGCAGCTGGAACTGGCCCGGGATCTGCACGACTTCGTGGCGCACGACGTGAGCGCGATCGTGGTGCAGGCCCAAGCGGCGCGGTTCGTCGCCGCGCAGGACCCCGGGCAGGCGGTCCGGGCGCTGGAGCGGATCGAGGCCGCGGGACTGAGCGCGCTGGATTCCATGGACCGCACCGTGCACGCGCTGCATGAGGCGGCGGGCGGGCCGACCGCTCCGCTGCCGGGCCTGGCCGCCCTGGCGGAACTGGTGGAGCGGTTCGAGGGTGGCGAGTTGGAGGCCGATCCCGCGGCGCTGGCGGGGCTGAGCCGGGAGGCGGACACCACGGCCTACCGGGTGGCCGTCGAGGCCCTGACGAACGTGCGCCGGCACGCGCCCGGCGCCGCCGTGGTGCGGGTCTCCGTGCGCCGCGCGGGGGCGGGCATGGAGCTCAGCGTGGTCAACTCCGCCGCGCCCCGGAGCACCGGCGGGCTGCTCGGCCGGCTGCGGCAGGGCGGAACGGGCCTGGCCGGGCTGCGCGGGCGGGTGGAAGCCGCGGGCGGAACCCTGCGGGCCGGGGCCGGCCCGGACGGGGGCTGGCGCGTTTGTGCGGTCTTCCCCGCGCAGAGGGACCCCGTCGGGTGATCATGGCGGAGTGACCACACGGATTCTGATAGCCGACGACCAAGAGGACATCCGCAGCGGCTTCCGGCTGATCCTCGACTCACAGCCGGACATGACCGTCGTGGGAGAAGCGGCCGACGGGGAGAGCGCGGTGGCGCTGGCCCGGGAGCTGCGGCCCGATGTGGTGCTCGCGGACATCCGGATGCCGCGGCTGGACGGGCTGGAGGTGACCCGGCTGCTGGCCCCGCGGACCCGCGTGGTGGTGGTCACCACGTTCGACCTGGACGAGTACGTCCACACCGCGCTGCGCAACGGGGCGTGCGGGTTCCTCCTGAAGCGGTCCGGACCCGCCCTGCTGATCGAGGGGGTGCGCGCCGCGATGGCCGGGGACACGCTGATCAGCCCGCAGATCACGGTGCGGCTGCTCAGCACGCTGACCCAGGCGGGGCCGGTCGCCGCCGCGCCGGCGCATCCGCTCACCGAGCGGGAGGTCGAGATCGTACGGCTGGTGGCGCGCGGGCTGACCAATGCCGAGATCGGGGCGGAGCTTTTCATCACCGCGGGGACGGCGAAGACCCATATCGCGAACGTCCAGGCGAAGCTCGGGGCCCGCAACCGGGTGGGGATCGCCGCGTGGGCGTGGGAGCACGGCGTGGCGAAAGCGGAGGCTGGTTAGTCACGTTTCACGTGAAACAGGGTGGCGCTCCCCCGTTCACGTGAAACAGGGTCGCGGTCCTCCCATGTTTCACGTGAAACAGGGCCTCGTTCCTCCCCTGCTACCGCCGGGAGCCGCCCCTTGAGACAGCCTGGCGGGTGAGTGGCCAGGCGAGCAGGCCGACCGAGAGCGCGATGGCGTGGCCGAGGTCGGTGAAGGTGCCGCCGGTGAGGAGGGGGAGCCCGAAGAAGGCGACGGCGCCCGCCAGGTAGAGCCAGCGCCAGGGACTGGGGAGCCGGTAGGTGAGGACCCCGACGGCGGCCGCGATTCCGTAGCTGACGCCGATGTCCACGACGTGGGTCATGCTGCGCGGGGCGCGGTGGGCCTCGATGGCCATCAGGAGGACCTTCTGGCTGACCAGCGTGGCGACGATGTGGGCGGTCGCGACGATCACCAGCCAGCGCAAGGTGCCGAGCCAGCGTTCGACGGGGGCCTGGAACAGCTCGAAGAGCACCGCGTACAGGGCGAGCGAGGCCGGGTTCTCGATCCAGAAGGCACTGCTCAGGAGGGCCCGGACGGGGTGTTCGACCAGCTGGTGGATGTTGCTGCTGTTGCGGTGGAGCAGGATGTGCTCGACCCGGTCGGGGGCGATCACCACGATGATGCTGGTGATCGCGATGATCAAGAGCCAGATGTGCGTTCCGGGCGAGGAGCGTATCCAGGACCACAAGGGCCTGGACCGCTCGGGCTCGGTGCGCTCGATCATGCCCCGATGATGACGCGCAAAGCTGTGCCCCGCCTGGCCGGTGGGCCGGGCGGGGCACAGCTTCGGGCGGGTGGGGCCTACTCCTCGCCGGCCAGGGTGAGGCGGCGCAGCTTCTGCCCCGCGTAGACGGTGGCGCCGACGGTGACCGCGACGAGCAGGACCGCGGCGGTGGGCAGGCCGACGGTGGCGTCGACGTACCCCTCGCCCGCGACCTTCTCGGCCAGGGACAGGGCCCACTGCTGCACGCTGAGGGTCTTGGCGCCGGAGACCAGGCTGCCGAAGAGCGACTCCCAGATCAGGGCGTAGACCAGGCCGAAGACGACCGCGTGCCGGCTGACGGTGCCCAGGAGCAGGAACAGCGCGCTGTAGGCGATCGAGGCCACCAGGGCGGCGATGGTGTAGGCGACGGCGATCTGCTGCCCGTTGCCGTTGAGGATGAATCCGGCGATCAGGGTGGGGATCGCGGAGAAGGCCATGGTGACGGCGATCGCCACGATCAGCTTGGTCATGATGATCGTCGGCCGCTTCACCGGCTTGGAGAGCAGGTAGACGATCGATCCGTCGTCGATCTCGGGGCCGATGGCGCCCGTGCCGGCGATGACACCGATGAGCGGGACCATCGTCGCGAGGGCGAAACCGCCGAGCAGGTCGGCGGCGACCTTGTCGTCCACCCCCGTGAGGGCGCGGACGGCGATCGCGATCAGGATCAGCAGGGCGGGCAGCAGGAAGAGGATCAGCGCACGGCGGCGGCCGAGCAGGGCCCGGTAGGTGAGCCGGGCAACGGTGGGGTCGTACATGGGTGCCAGCTCCTTCAGGCCGCGACGAGGTAGGAGAAGACCGACTCGAGGGACTCGTCGGAAGGCGAGACCGTCAGCAGCCGGATGCCGTGCGCGCGGGCGACCCACGGCAGCAGCTCGGTGAAGCGCCCGAAGTCGACGGCCTGGATGCGCAGGGCGCCTTCCTTCAGGTCGACCTCGATACCGGCCGTGGACGGGTCGGCGATCAGGGCCGCGGCGAGGGCCCGGTCGTCGGAGGAGCGGACGAGGTAGCGGTGCGGGCGGTCCGTCATCAGGCGGCGGATCTTGCGGAAGTCGCCGGAGGCGGCGTGCCGGCCGGCGACGACCACCTCGATGTGGGAGGCCAGCTGCTCGACCTCCTCCAGGATGTGGGAGGAGAACAGGACGGTGCGCCCGTCGTCGCCCATCCGCCGCAGCAGGTCCATCAGCTGCATGCGCTGGCGCGGGTCCATGCCGTTGAACGGCTCGTCGAGGAGCAGCACGGAGGGGTCGTGGACCAGGGCGGAGGCCATCTTCACGCGCTGGCGCATGCCCTTGGAGTACGTGGAGATCTTGCGGTCCTGGGCGTACTCCATCTCCACCGTGGCCAGCGCCCGCTGGGCGTCGGCGTCGCCGAGCCCGTGCAGTTCGGCATTGGCGATGACGAACTCGCGGCCGGTGAGGAAGTCGTACATGGCCTCGCGCTCGGGCACGACGCCGATCTGCTTGTAGACCTGTTCGTTGCGCCAGATCTGCGTGCCGTCGAGGGTGACGGTGCCCGTGGAGGGGGCCAGGAAGCCGCCCATCATGTTGATGAGGGTGGACTTGCCCGCGCCGTTGGGGCCGAGGAGGCCGGTGACGCCGGGACCGATGCGCATGGTCACGTCGTTGACGGCGACGACGTTCCCGAACCAGCGGGAGGTGTGGTCGATGTCGATGATGGTCACAGCCCGGCCTTCCGGTAGCGGGCCATCAGGGCGGCGTAGGAGCCGGCGATGAGGCCGAGGACGACGAGCAGGTAGACGACGCCGGTGCCGGCCGAGGGGCCGTCGCCACCGGGGAAGGCGGTGGTCGCGCCGAGGAAGGCCGTCTGCACCCCGTCGATCAGGGTGATCGGGGAGAACAGGCCCATCCACTCGATGGCTCCGGTGTTCCCGGTGCTGTAGGCGATCCCCTGGACGGCGGTCACCGCGCCGTACGGGATCAGGAGCACGGCGATGATCGCCGCGACGCCGAACCCGCGGCGGGGGGTGAGCGCGGCCATGACGAGGCCGAGGCCGGCGAAGAGCAGCGACAGCAGCAGTACCGACACCAGTCCCTGCCCGAATCCCTTGGTCTGGTCGGCGAAGTCGAACTTCGCCAGCAGCGAGCCGATCCACATGATCAGCAGTGGGGTGGCGGTGAGGATGAACAGGGCCGAGGCCATGGCCGCGAACTTGCCCACCACGTAGTCGACCCGCTCGATGGGCCGCGAGAAGTAGAGCGGAACGGTCTTGAAGCGCAGGTCCCGGGAGACCGACTGGGGTGCCTGGGAGGCCAGGTAGAGACCGATGATCACCTGGGTGGTCAGGGCGTACGTCGTGTACTTGATCGGCAGGTCGGTGGAGCCGGGGATGTTGATGGCCACCGCGACGAGGATCAGCGCGGGAACGCACATCACCGCGAAGAGGATCATCGGCAGGACCTTGGACTTGGCGGACCGGCCGAGTCCGTAGGCGCCGCGCAGGGACTGCGAGAACAGCGACTTGCGGGCGTAGCCGCGGCCGAGCCGCGGGCCGTCATAGGACCGGTAGCCGATGTTGTGGATCTGGGTCGAGGTGTCAGGCGCCATCGGAACCGGCTCCCTTCTGGTGGATGGACCGCGCGGGCTGTTCGTTCTCGCGGAAGACCTCCGCGATGTGGTGGCGGCGCTGCTCCATGCGGACCAGGCCGATGCCGAGGTCGGCGACGGTGTCGCGGACCAGGTCGTACGTCTCCTCGCCCGTGGCCTCCAGCAGGAGGATGTGGCCGGCACCGGGCAGGCCCTGCTCCTCGCCCGCGTGCAGGACGATGCCCGCCTCGGTGAGCGCCTTGCGCAGGGCGGCCGTGCCGTCGGGGTGCGCGTCGGAGTCGGTCACCTCGACCGCGAGGGTCGTGGTGATCTGGGTGAAGTCGCTGGTGGAGCTGGAGCGAAGCAGCTTGCCGCCGTCGACGACCACGACGTGGTCGCAGGTCCGCTCCAGCTCGCCCAGGAGGTGGGAGGTGACCAGGACGGAGATGCCGAAGTCGGTGTAGACGCGGCGGATCAGGCCGAGCATCTCGTCGCGGCCGACCGGGTCGAGACCGTTGGTGGGCTCGTCGAGGAGGACGAGCTGGGGGTCGTGGACGAGCGCCTGGGCCAGTTTGACGCGCTGCTTCATACCCGTGGAGTAGCCGCCGATGGGGCGGTAGCGCTCCTCGTAGAGCCCCACGTGACGCAGGGTGTCGGCGGTGCGTTCCCGCGCCGCGGTGGGCGGGAGCCCGGACATGCGGGCCATGTGGACGACGAACTCGGTGGCCGAGACGTCGGGTGGCAGGCAGTCGTGCTCGGGCATGTAGCCGACGCGTTCACGGATGGCACTGCCATGCGTGGTGACGTCGAGGCCGAGCACGGCGGCGCTGCCCTCGGTGGCGGGGGACAGTCCCAGCAGGATCTTGATCAGCGTGGACTTGCCGGCTCCGTTGGCACCCACGAGCCCGGTCACACCAGGCCCGATGTCCAGGGAGAGCCGGTCGAGGGCGGTCACTCGGGGGTACCGCTTGCTCAGGCTTTCGGTCGCGATGACAGTCACGGCTCCGACGTTAGTGGCGCAGCCCGCGCGAATCGTCAGACCTTGAGCTGGATCCCGTCTCAGCCTTCAGGCGTACATGCCCGTACTGGAGGCTGATGTGGACCGGACAACTTTGTCCACAGGTCTGTGCACGACCCTTGACGTGATCTCCGGTCATTGTCACATTCATCAGTGTCAACTTACGGGCACGTACGGCGACCGAGACGGGTGCTGATCATGGCAGGGGACGATTTTCGCGGGTTCAGGGAAGTGCAGCGCCTCTCCTACGAGTGCGCGGAGTCCGTCGCCGCACAGCTGCGCCCCGGAATGACCGAGCGCGAGGCGGCGCGGATGCAGCGGGAGTGGCTGCGCGAGCGCGGCGTGCGCGACTGGTTCCACCTGCCCTTCGCCTGGTTCGGCGACCGCACCGCCTTCGCGGACTTCAAGATCCCGCTGCAGTTCTTCCCGACGAACCGGAAGCTGGAGCCGGGGATGCCCTTCATCCTCGACATGGCCCCGGTCTACAGGGGATACGCGGCGGACATCGGATACTCGGGCAGCCTCGGCCTCAACCCGGTGCAGGACCGGCTCATGTCGGATCTGCAGGTGCACCGCACCCTGATCCTGCAACAGGTCCGGGAGCGCCGCTCCCTGCGCGAGATCTACGAGAACGTCGAGCGGCTGATGACCCGGCAGGGGTACGCCAACCGGCACCGGGCCTACCCCTTCGGCGTGATCGCGCACAAGATCGACCGGGTCAAGGAGAGGCGCTGGTCCCCGACCGCGTTCGGTTTCGGCACCCAGTCCCTCAAGGGGCTGGCCTCCGACGCCCTGCACGGGCACCGTGAGGGATGGTCCCCGCTGTGGAGCCCGTACCACTTCTCCGATCACGCGCCGCAGCCCGGCCTGTGGGCGGTGGAGCCGCATCTGGGCTTCCGGGGCACCGGTGCGAAGTTCGAGGAGATCCTGGTCGTCACCGACTCCCGGGACCCCGAGGAGAGCGCGTTCTGGCTGGACGACGATCTGCCGCACGTGCGGCGCTGGGCTGAGGAGAAGGCGGCATGAGCGGCATGAACGGCAGCAACGGGACCGGCGCGGCAGGACCGGCGGGCGCGCGCGAGCGCTGGGTGAGCACCGGCGGGGTGGAGCTGTGCGTGGCCGAACTCGGCGACGCCGAACAGCCCACGGTGGTGCTGGTCCACGGCTACCCGGACAGCAAGGAAGTCTGGTCGGAGGTCGCCGAGCGGCTGGCCGCGCGCTTCCACGTGGTGCTCTACGACGTACGCGGCCACGGGCGCTCGACCGCGCCGCAGCCGCTGCGCGGGGGGTTCACCCTGGAGAAGCTGACCGACGACTTCCTGGCGGTGGCCGACGCGGTCAGCCCGGACCGGCCGGTCCACCTGGTCGGCCACGACTGGGGCTCCGTCCAGGGCTGGGAGTTCGCCACCGTCGCCCGCACCGAGGGGCGGATCGCCTCCTTCACCTCGATGTCGGGCCCCTCCCTCGACCACTTCGGTCACTGGATCAAGAAGCGGATGGCCCGGCCCACCCCGCGCCGGGCGGCGCAGCTGCTGGGTCAGGGCGCCAAGTCCTGGTACGTGTACATGCTGCACACGCCCGTACTGCCGGAGCTCGCCTGGCGCGGGCCGCTCGGCAAGCGCTGGCCGGCGATCCTCGAGCGCGTGGAGAAGGTGCCGGCCGGCTCCTACCCGACGGCCTCGCTGCCCTCGGACGCGGCGCACGGCGCCTGGCTCTACCGCGACAACGTGCGCCCGCGGCTGCGCCGGCCCCGCCCGGACGCGTACGCCCACGTGCCCGTGCAGCTGATCACCCCGACCGGGGACGCCTTCCTGTCCGAGCGGCTCTACGACGACCTGGAGGGCTGGGCCCCGGACCTGGTGCGCCGCACCCTGCCCGCCAAGCACTGGGTGCCCCGGACCCGGCCCGACCAGCTGGCGGCGTGGATCACCGAATTCGTCACGGCCCGGGAGGAGCCCGCCACCCGGGCCCCGGAGCAGAAGGCGCCGGGGAAGCACGCCGACCGCTTCGGCGGCCAGCTGGTCCTGGTCACCGGCGCGGCCAGCGGCATCGGCCGGGCCACCGCCTTCGCCTTCGCCGAGGCCGGAGCGCGGGTGGTGGCCGTGGACCGGGACGCCGAGGGCGCGGCGCGCACCGCGGACATGGCCCGCCTGGTCGGCGCCCCCGAAGCCTGGGGCGAGTGCGCGGACGTCAGCGACGAGCAGGCCATGGAGAAGCTCGCGGCGAAGGTGGCCGCGGAGTACGGGATCGTGGACGTGCTGGTCAACAACGCCGGGATCGGCCTGTCCGGGGCCTTCCTCGACACCAGCGCCGAAGACTGGAAGAAGGTCCTCGACGTCAACCTGTGGGGCGTGATCCACGGCTGCCGGATCTTCGGCAAGCAGATGGCCGAGCGCGGCCAGGGCGGACACATCGTCAACACCGCCTCCGCCGCCGCCTACCTGCCCTCCAGGACCCTGCCCGCCTACAGCACCTCCAAGGCCGCGGTGCTGATGCTGTCGGAATGCCTGCGCGCCGAGCTGGCCTCGAAGTCGATCGGCGTCTCCGCGATCTGCCCCGGCATCGTCAACACCAACATCACCGCCACCTCGCGCTTCGCCGGGGTGGACGAGGCCGAGGAGAAGCGCCGCCAGGAACGCTCCTCGCGGCTGTACGGGCTGCGCAACTTCCCTCCGGAGAAGGTCGCCGACGCGATCCTGCGGGCCGTGGTGCGCAACGAGGCCGTGGTGCCGGTGACTCCCGAGTCCAAGGGCGCCCTGTGGATGTCCCGCTTCGCCCCGCGCACCCTGCGGCGCATCGCGAGGCTGGAGCCCCGGCTGTGACCGGGGCCCGGTATCCGATCAGCCCGCGCCGGGTGGCCTTCGACTGGAAGGCCACACCGCTGCACTGGATACCCGACGAGCCCACCGCCACCCATGTGATCAACGTGCTGCACCTGCTGCTGCCCGCCGGGGAGCGGTGGTTCGTCAAGGTCTTCAAGGAGGGCCTGCCCCTGGTCACCGACCCCGAGCTGCGCAAGGACGTCAAGGGCTTCATGGGCCAGGAGGCCACGCACAGCGTGCAGCACGCCTTCGTACTGGACCACCTCGCCGAGCAGCGGCTGGCGACCGGGGCGTACACGCGGCACGTGGACTTCCTCTTCGAGAAGCTGCTGGGGGAGACCCCGCCGTTCGGGGCGCCGATCACGGCGCGGGAGTGGCTGCGCTTCCGGCTCGCGCTGGTCGCCGCCATCGAGCAGTTCACCGCGGTCCTCGGGGACTGGGTGCTGCGCGCCGAGGGCCTGGACCGGGCGGGTGCGGACGAGATCATGCTGGACCTGCTGCGCTGGCACGGCGCGGAGGAGGTGGAGCACCGCTCGGTCGCCTTCGACATGTACCAGCACTGTGGGGGAGCCGGCCTGCCCCGCTACGCACGGCGCGTCGAGGGGATGGTCGTGGTCGCGCCCGTCCTGGCGTACCTGTGGGTGTGGGGGGCCTCGTACCTCATGCGCAACGACCCCGAACTCGGCGGCCGGCAGCGCTATTCGCTGCGCGGACACAACCGGGCGGTGGCCAAGGGCCTGCTGCCCACGTGGAGAGAGCTCGGCACGGCCATACCCCGCTACTTCCGGCGGTCGTACCATCCCTCGCAGGAGGGCTCGCTGCGCAGGGCGGTCGAGTACCTCGCGGCGTCACCCGCCGCCCGGGCCGCGGCGGGTGCGGTCGGCAGAGCCGCGATGTCGTAGGGAGCCGGGATTGTCCGATCAGGCGGTGGCCGAATACCGGATCGAGGATCTGGCGCACCACAGCGGAGCGACGGTGCGCACGATCCGCGCGTACCAGGACCGGGGTCTGCTGCCGAAACCGGAGCGGCGGGGCCGCTCCAACGTCTACCGGGACACGCATCTGGCGCGGCTGCGGCAGATCGCGGACCTGCTCGACCGCGGCTACACGCTGGCCTCCATCAAGGAGCTGTTGGAGGCCTGGGACGCCGGGCGCGGGCTGGGGGGCGTGCTCGGCCTGGTCGCCGAGGTGCACGGGCCGTGGACCGACGAGGAGGCGGCCCGCATCAGCCGGGAGGAGCTGAACGAGCGCTTCGGCGGCAAGCCGGACGACGAGGCGGTGGACGAGGCCTGCGAACTGGGAGTGCTGGAGCGGATCCCGGAGCGCCCGGACCAGTTCCTGGTGCCCTCGCCGCAGGAGCTGGCGGTGGCCGCCGAGCTGTACGCGGCCGGCGTGCCGCTGTCCGCGATCACCGGCCACCTGCGGGAGCTGCGCGGGCAGGTGGAGCACATCGCCTCGCGGTTCCTGGAGTTCACCACCGAGCACGTCTTCGCCCGCTACCTCGGGCAGGTGCCCCCGACCGACACGGACGCGGCGGAGGCGGCGACGATGGTGCGCCGGCTGCGGCCGCTGGCGCAGCAGACCGTGGACGCGGAGCTGGCGCGGGCGATGCGGCTGTTCGCGACCCGGCATCTGCAGCGGCACCTGGGGGCGGGCGGGTCACCGCAGCCGGCGGGTCCCTCTCCGGTGGCGCTGCCGGCGGGGACGGTACGTGCGGTGCAGGAGCTCGTCGGCCCCGATCACGTGGCGGAGTTCGTCCGGGCCGCGACGGAGCGGGAGCTCCAGGCCCGGACGATGAACGATCTGGCACGCCGGGCGGAGCCCGGACAGTAGTCCACAGGGCGGATCACGCGTTTGCCGTCAAAACCCGCCCAAACGGCTGTGGACAAGTCCCGTTTTCCTGTGGGCAACACAGGCCGGGCGGTCAGCCGATGGTCTCGTACGCGGCCTTGGTGGGGGTCGTCCCGTCCACCGGGCCGGGCTCGGCCAGGGTCTCCACGGGCACCGGCTTCGCGGACCGGGAGGTTCCGTACAGGAGCCCGGCGAGCGCCAGGCCGAGGATCCCGCCGATCAGCTGGGCCGCGACGAATCCGGGAAGCGACTGCGGGGCGATGCCGGTGAAGGAGTCGCTGAAGCTGCGCCCGATGGTGCCGGCCGGGTTGGCGAACGAACCGGACGAGGTGAACCAGATGGCGGCTGCGATGTACGCGGCGACTGCGGCCGGAATGAGCCGGGGGCGCCCGATGCGGCCGAGCCCCTGGATGACGAGGACGAGCCCGGCGGTGGCGACGACCTCGCCTATGAGCAGGTGGCCTCCGTCGCGGACCTGGGTGGCGAAGGCTCCGGGGGTCCGGCCGAACATGGCTTCCGCCAGGACCGCTCCGCCGACGGCTCCGGCCGTCTGCGCGGCGGCGTAGGCCAGGGCCTCCCGGCCGGCGAGCCCCTCCCCGCCGGTGCGCCGGGACCACCAGGCGGTGAGGGTGACCACCGGGTTGAGGTGGGCGCCGGACAGCGGCCCGAAGAGCGTGATGATCAGCCCGAGCCCGATGGCGGACGCGGCCGAGTTGGCGAGGAGGGCGACACCGGTGTCGCGGCTGAGCTCAGCCGCCTGGATTCCGGAGCCGATCACGACCACGAGCAGGCCTGCCGTGCCGATCAGTTCGGCGGCCGCACGGCGTGGCAGAGAGGTATGGGCTGTCATGGTTTCTCCCCCTGGGCAGAAGTGGCAGCGGAAAATGTATTCCGTATCTTGGAATAGCGATAGAGGGTGTCCATAC
Source organism: Streptomyces sp. NPDC048270 (assembly GCF_040652335.1). Lineage (NCBI taxonomy): Bacteria > Bacillati > Actinomycetota > Actinomycetes > Kitasatosporales > Streptomycetaceae > Streptomyces > Streptomyces sp. NPDC048270. The sequence continues at coordinate 304,920 of NZ_JBEZLV010000002.1, read as the reverse complement.
CGTCGGCGCCCCGGAAAATCCCTGCCGGAGGGGCGCCCGACCCGGCACGCTGGGGCCATGGACGACAGACGCACCGTGAAGGTGTCCAAATACGTCTCGAAACACCTGCGGCATCAGCCGGAACGGATCGGACTGGTGCTCGACCCCCACGGCTGGGTGGAGATCGAGGACCTGCTGCGCGCCGCCGCCGCCCACGGTTTCGCCTTCAGCCGCGCCGAGCTCGATCACGTCGTGGCCGCCAACGACAAGCAGCGGTTCGCCGTCGACGGCACCCGGATCCGGGCCAGCCAGGGCCACACGGTGGCCGTGGACCTCGGGCTCCCGGAAGCCGAACCGCCCGCGTACCTCTACCACGGCACCGTCGCCACCGCCCTGGACGCGATCCGCGCCGAGGGCCTGCGCCCGATGGCCCGCCACCACGTGCACCTGTCCCCCGACCGGGAGACCGCGACCCGGGTCGGCGCGCGGCGCGGCCGGCCCGTGGTGCTCAGCGTGGACGCGGGGGCGATGCGCGCGGCCGGCCACCTCTTCCGGATCAGCGCCAACGGGGTGTGGCTGGTGGACGCCGTACCGCCGCAGTTCCTGCGCTTCCAGTAGCGCGCCCCGCACGCGTCCCCGGGCCCGTCCCGGGACGCGCCCGCACGCGACCGCCGGGACGGGAATTCGCGCGGAGATTGTCGGACCATCCCCCTAATGTGTTGCCCACTCCGGGATCTGTGAGGGGGGGACCTCGCGATCGCCGAACCATCCCGTACGCACGCGAGGTGACGCCCCATGACGTCCACACCCCACAACTTCCAGGTCGACCTGCGCGGTCTGGTGGACCTGCTCTCCCACCACCTCTACTCCAGCCCGCGCGTCTATGTCCGCGAGCTCCTGCAGAACGCCGTGGACGCCGTCACCGCACGTCAAACACTCGACCCGCAGGCCGGGACCCACATCCGGCTGGCCGCCTCCGGCAGCCGGGTCACCATCGAGGACAGCGGCATCGGCCTGACCGCCGCCGAGGCCCACTCGCTCCTCGCCACCATCGGCCGCAGTTCCAAGCGGGGCGGCGAGCACGGACTGGAAGCGGCCCGGCGGGAGTTCCTCGGCCAGTTCGGCATCGGCCTGCTCGCCTGCTTCGTCGTGGCCCGCCAGATCCGCGTCGTCACCCGCTCCGCCCGCGACCCCCGGGCCCTGCCCGTCGAATGGCTGGCCGCCGACGACGGCTCGTACACCGTGCGCGAACTGCCTCACGAGGCGCGCCCGGAGCCCGGTACCACCGTCGTCCTCGAGGCACGCGCCGGAGCCGAGGAGTGGACCGAACCGGCCAAGGTCGAGCAACTGGCCCGCGACTACGGCTCCCTGCTGCCGTACGACATCACCTTCGACGACGGCGAGGGCGGCGGGCCGCGTCCCGTCACCGACCGTCCCGCCGTCTGGGACCGGCCCTTCCCCGCCCCCGCCGCCCGGCGCGTCGCACTCGCCGGGCACTGCGCTGAGCTCTTCGGCTTCACCCCGCTCGACAGCATCGACCTCGACCTCCCGGTCGCCGGCGTGCGCGGCGTGGCGTACGTCCTGCCCGAGCCGACCAGCCCCGCCCACCGGGCCGGACACCGCGTCCACCTCAAGGGCATGCTGCTCACCGACCGGGCCGACAACCTCCTGCCGGACTGGGCGTTCTTCGTCCGGGCCGTCCTCGACACGGACACGCTGCGGCCCACCGCCTCCCGGGAGAACCTGTACGACGACGAGACCCTGGCCGCCGTACGGGACGCCCTCGGCGGCCGGGTCCGCGGCTGGCTCGCCGAGCTGGCCGCGAGTGACCCCGAGCGGCTGGCCGCCTTCCTGAGCGTCCACCACCTCGGTGTGAAGTCCATGGCCCGGCACGACCCCGAGCTGCTCGGCCTGATGCTGCCCTGGCTGCCGTTCGAGACCAGTGACGGACCGATGAGCCTGGAGCAGTTCGCGGCCGCCCACACCGATCTGCACTTCACGCGCACGGTCGAGGAGTTCCGCCAGATCGCGCCGATCGCCGCGGCCCACGGACTCGGCGTCATCAACGCCGGCTACACCTACGACGCGGACCTGCTGGCCCTGCTGCCTTCCGTGCGGCCCGGGCTGAAGGTCACCGAGCTGGACGCCGGAGCCGTCACCGAGCGGCTCGACCCGGTGCCCACCGCCGCCGAACTGGCACTCGCGCCCTTCCTCGCCACCGCCCGCACCCGTCTGGAGCCGCAGGGCTGCGACGTGGTGCTGCGCGCCTTCCAGCCCGTCTCCGTCCCGGCGCTCTACCTCGACGACCGGCAGGCACGGCAGGAGCGGGACCGGACCGCCGCCCTGGAGAGCGCCGACTCCCTGTGGACCGGCATCCTGGGCGCGCTGCGCGGCTCCGCACCCCGCGCCCGCCTGGTCCTCAACCACAACAACCCGCTGATCCGCCGGATCTCCGCGCTGCCCCAGGAGGCGCTGACGGGCACCGCCGTCGAATCGCTCTACGGACAGGCCCTGCTCATGTCCCAGCGGCCGCTGCGTCCCACCGACTCCACCCTGCTCAACCGGGCCTTCCTCGGGCTCCTGGAATGGGCGACCCACCCCACCGAGGCCCAGGAGGACGAGAAGTGACGAGCCTGACGCGCCAGGAGATCGAGCAGGGCTTGGCGGAGAACCGCGAATCCCCGGGCGGCACCGCGCGCAATACGCACGCGGAAGCCCTGGTCGCCGCCGCCGAGGCGAGCGGCGACCGCGCGCTGTTCCGGGAGACCCTGGACAACCTGATCAACGCCTATCTGTGGAGCTCCGAGTCCTCGAAGCTGCTCGTGCCCTTCGCCCGGCTGCTCCAGGAGTACGACAACGATCCCGGCGCCTTCTCCGAATGGGACGCCCACTCGCTGTTCTGGCAGTTCAAGTGGGTGGCCGCGGCCATCGCCGACTCCCCCGGGGTACCGCTGGAGTCGGCCACCGGCTGGCTGGACGAGATGGAGCGCCGGTACAGGATCGCGGGGTACAGCGAGCGGCCCGTGCGCGAGGCCGAACTGTGGCTCGCCGACGCGACGGGCGACGACGCGCGGGCACGGCAGGCCTTCGAGCGCTGGATGGCGGCCGAGCGCGACGACATGAGCGACTGCCGCGCCTGCGAGCTCAACGGGCAGGGGCAGTACGCCGTCCTGCGCGGGGAGGACGCCCAGGCGCTGGAGATCTGGGCACCGGTGCTGACCGGTGAGGAGACCTGCGCCGAGGAGCCGCACCGGGTGCTGGCCTCCTCCCTGCTCCCGCTGCTGCGGCTCGGCCGGACCGACGAGGCCCGCTCGCACCACGTACGCGGCTACCGGCTGGCGCGCGGAAACGAGAGCCTGCTGCCGTCGGTCGCCAAGCACATCGAGTTCTGCGCACTGACCGGGAACGAGTCGCGCGGCCTGGAGATCCTCGCCGAACACGCCTCCCATGCCGGCCCGCTCGCCAATGCCGACGACCAGCTGGCCTTCCACGGCGGCGTCCTCGTGCTGCTGCGCCGGCTGCGGGAGCTGGGGCACGGGCAGAGCCCGGCCGTACCGTACGACGGCGCCCCGCACACCGTGTCCGAGCTGTACGAGGTGCTGCGCACGGGCGCGCTCGGCATCGCCCGGCAGTTCGACGCGCGCAACGGGACCACCCGGGCCTCGGACCGCTTCCTGGCGCGGATCGGGCGGCAGCCGCTGGTCCCGCAGCTGCCGCTCGGGGTGCGCAGCGCGGCCCTCGCCCGGCCGGCCGGTTCCGCCGCTCCCGCCGCGCCCTCGCCGCCGGCGGAGTCCACCGGGTTCGCCGAGCTGGTGGAGCGGGCCCGGCAGGCGCGTGACCTGGGCCATCCGGGGGCCGACGCGCTGTGGGCCGAAGTGGCCGTACGAGCCGGCGCGGAGCCGGAGCCCGACCCGCTGGTCGCGGCCGACCTGGCCGACCACCGGGCACTGGCCGCGGCGAAGCGGGGCGCCGCGGAGGCGCCGGAGCTGCTGACGGCGGTGCGCGACGGCTACCGGGCGCTCGGCCGGGCGGACCGGGCGGCGCTGGCCGACCTGCGGCTCGCGAGTGTGGCCGCGCAGTCCGGGGCCGCACCCGCGGAGGTCCGCAGGCTGCTCGCGGTGGCCTTGCGGGCCGCGGAATCGCTGGACGCGAGGGAGCCGCTGCGGGCCCGGCGGATCGCCCTCGCGGAACTGGCCGCGATCCGGGTGGAGTCGTACCTGCGCTCGGCCGAGGCCACCGGGGACGAGGAGCACGGGCACGGCCATGCCGCGCTGGCGGCCGAGCTGACCTGCTTCGCCGCCGCCTACGGGGACTCGCTCGCGGATCTCGCGGCGGAGGCCGAGGAGATGCTGGGGCGGATCGCGCTGTCACAGGGCGATCCGGAGCAGGCCGTGGCCCTGCTGGCCGCCGCCGCGGTTCGGGCGGCCGGGGCGGGCCGCCCGTGGCAGGCCGTGGACGCTCTGGTGCTGCGGGCCGGAGTGCTCACGCAGCTGGACCGGCCCGAGGAGGCGGAGCAGGCGGCGCGTTCCGCGCTGGAGCACGCCGACGAGGTGACGGATGCCGAGGCGCAGGGCGTCCTGCGGCTGACCCTCGCGGACGTCCTGCTGCGGCGGGGAGAGGCGGCGCAGGCCGCGGGACACGCGCTGACCGGTGTCCACTGGTTCGACCAGGCCGGTCTCACCGCCGACGGCGGGGCCCAGGCCCGGCTACTGCTGGCCCGGGCGTACGCGCAGGACGGGCGGGCCGCCGAGGCGGCGGAGGTGCTGCAGTCGGCGCTGCCGGATCTGCTGGAGCACGGCGAGGAGCAGGCCGTGTCCGCCCGGGAGTTCCTGGGGGGCCTGCTGCGGCGGCTGACCGAGTTCCGGGCGGCGGCGGAGCAGTTCCTGCTGGCGGCGGAGACGGCCAAGGAGTGGGAGGACCCCCGGCCGCAGGCCGGACTCGCCCAGTCCGCGGCCGACACCCTGTCCGACGCCGGGCTCGGCGCGGAGGCGGTCGCCGCCTACGAGCGGGCGCTGGAGCTGCACCGTCTGACGGGGGAGGCGCCGGTCTCCGAGGCCCGGGTCCTGCGCTCCCTGGCCTGGCTCGGCCTGCGCGAAGCGGTCACCGACCAGGCCGTGTCGCGGGCCCGGACCCTGATGGCGGAGGCGGCGGATGTGCTGGAGGCCGCCTTGGCGGCGGATCCCGGAGCCGCGCCCCTGCGGTCCGAACTGGCTCAGACCTGGCACCAGCTGGCGCAGGTCCTGGACCGGCGGGTCAGCGCGCAGACGGAGCGCTTCGACGAGGACGAGGACGCGTCGGCGTCGCTGAGCGAAGCGGAGGTCGAGGCGCTGCGCCTGGAGGAGATCGACCTCTGGGACCGGGCCGCCTCGGTCTATGCGGAGCTCGGCCCGGACCATGTGCGGGACCGGTTCCAGTGCCTGAACAACGCCGCTTGGACAGAGCAGGAACGGGGCCGGCCGGATGCGGGGGCCGCACGGGTCGCCGCGCTGATCGACGAGGTCAAGGCGCTGCCCGAGAGCGCGGTACCCGAGTGGCTCCTGCCGTCCGCCGAACGTCTGCTCGCCCAGCTGACCGGCTGAGCCGGCCGTCGACGACCTCTGCGGTCGTCGCCGCCCCGCCGAGGGGTGGCGACGACCGCAGGGGCTCAGCCGTTCAGCTGGGCCGACGCCTCGATGGCGATCTTCTCGAAGACCGACTCGTCGGCGGCGAAGTCGGAGTCCGGGATCGGCGTGTGGATCACCAGCTCGGTGAAGCCCAGCTCGAGGTGACGGCCCGCGAAGTCGACGAACGCGTCCACGGACTCCAGCATCGTGTTCCGCTCGGGCGTGAAGCCGGTCAGGAGGATCTTCTCCATCGGCTCGAACTCCCGCCCGATCTCCTCGAACGCCGCTTCCAGCCGGCCGACCTGGCCGCGCAGCGCCTCCAGCGACTGCTCGGGGGTGCCCGCCTCGAAGAGCTTCGGGTCGCCCGTCGTCACCCAGGCCTGCCCGTGCCGCGCGGCCAGCCGCAGTCCCCGCGGGCCCGTGGCGGCGACCGCGAACGGCAGGCGCGGCCGCTGCACGCAGCCGGGGATGTTGCGGGCCTCCACCGCGGAGTAGAAGGTGCCCAGCGAGCTCACCGCGCCCTCGGTCAGCAGCGAGTCCAGCAGCGGTACGAACTCGCCGAACCGGTCGGCCCGCTCGCGGGGGCTCCACGGCTCCTGTCCCAGCGTGGTCGCGTCGAAGCCGTTGCCGCCCGCGCCGATACCGAGGGTGACGCGCCCGCCGGAGACGTCGTCCAGGGTGATGAGCTCCTTGGCGAGGGTCACGGGGTGGCGGAAGTTCGGCGAGGTGACCAGCGTTCCCAGGCGCAGCCGCTCGGTGGCACCGGCCGCCGCGGTCAGGGTGGGCACCGCTCCGAACCACGGCCCTTCGCGGAAGGCCCGCCAGGACAGGTGGTCATAGGTGTAGGCGGTGTGGAACCCGAGCTGCTCCGCCCGGACCCACTGGTCGCGCCCCCCTTCGTGCCATCGACGAATCGGAAGGATCACCGTGCTCAGACGCAGACTCATGCGTTCGAGCCTACGACCGTCCCGATGTTTCACGTGAAACACGGCAGTCGAACCTACGTGTTTCACGTGAAACATCCGGGCTCCGCGACGGTACGGACCCACCGTGGTCCGGCCGGTCCCGGGCGATGGGCGAAGATGGGTCGGTGACCTCGGCTCCCCACTGCCCGGACGGGCCCCTCCCCGCCCCCCGGCTCATCGCCACCGACCTCGACGGCACCCTGCTGCACGATGACAAGTCCGTCTCACCGCGCACCGTCGCCGCTCTCGCCGCCGCCGAGGAGGTGGGCATCGAGGTCTTCTTCGTCACCGGACGCCCCGCCCGCTGGATGGACGTGGTCAGCGACCATGTCCACGGTCACGGCCTGGCGATCTGCGCGAATGGCGCGGCAGTCGTCGATCTCCATGCCGGACGGGAATTCGTCCAGGTCAGAGCGCTTCCCCGGGCCGCCGCCCTGGCTGTGGTGACCGCCCTGCGCAGGGCCGCGCCGGGCGCCTCCTTCGCGGTGGAGCTGACCACCGGCATCAACTACGAGCCGGCGTACCCGCCGTTCTTCAAGGATCCCGGCGCCCACGTCGCCGTCGCCGAGAAGCTGCTCGCCGAGGGCACGGACGAGAGCGCCGCGCCGGTGCTCAAGCTGCTCGCGCACCACGCCGAACTGGCCCCCGACGAGTTCCTCGCCCTGGCCCGCGAGGCCGCGGGCGAATACGCCTCCATCACCCGCTCGAGCCCGACCGCCCTGCTGGAGATCAGCGGGCAGGGTGTCTCCAAGGCCAGCACCCTGGCGCTGTGCTGCGCCGAGCGGGGCATTTCCCCCGCCGAGGTCGTCGCCTTCGGGGACATGCCGAACGATGTGGAAATGCTCAGCTGGGCCGGCACCTCCTACGCGATGGGCAACGCCCATCCGGACGTGATCGCCGCCGCGTCGGGCCGCACGACGGCCAACAACGAGGACGGTGTCGCCGTCGTCATCGAGCGCATCGTGGCCGACCGGATCGCGCGGCACCAGCACGGCGCGAGCCCGGCCTGAGCGTCGGGGCACCCTAGAGCGGGGCCTCCCACACCACGGTGGTCCCGCCGCCGTCCTCGCCGATGCCCGGACCGTAGGAGCTCGCCCCGCCCAGGGACTCGGCCCGCCGGCGCAGGTTCCGCAGGCCGCTGCGCCGCCCGCCCTCGGGGATGCCCACCCCGTCGTCGGCGACCTCCAGCCGCACGCCGGGGCGTCCGTCCGCCAGCGTGATGGTGGAGTCCAGGACCACCTCGATCCGGGCGGCGTCGGCGTGCCGGAAGGCGTTGGACAGGGCCTCGCGCAGCGCGGCGATCAGATTCTTGCCCACCAGCTCTCCGACGACCGCGTCGATCGGGCCGAGGAAGCGGTGCGCGGGCTTGAAGCCGAGCGGTACGGCCGCCATGTTGATCTCCCGGAGCACCCGGGTGCGCAGCCCGGAGGGGGCCTCCGCCGGGCCCTGCTGGAGGGCGAAGATCGCCGTCCGGATCTCCTGGATCGTCACGTCCAGCTCGTCCACCGCCTTGCCGACCCCGTCGCGGACCTCGGGGACGATGGACCGTCGCTGGGCGCCCTCCAGCATCATCCCGGTGGCGAACAGCCGCTGGATGACCAGGTCGTGCAGGTCCCGGGCGATGCGGTCGCGGTCCTCGAACACGGCGAGCCGCTCCCGGTCGCGCTGTGCCTCGGCCATCATCAGCGCGAGCGCCGCCTGCGAGGCGAACTGCGTGGCCAAGGTCCGCTCGGCCTCGCTGAACGGGCGCTTGCCGCGGGCCCTGGGCGTGACCAGGGCTCCCAGCACCCGGCCGCCGCTGTGCAGCGGCAGCATCATGCAGGGGCCGTACTGGCTGGTCAGCTTGCTGATCATGCGCGGGTCGGAGGCCGCGTCGTCCACGAAGACGGGCTCGCCCTGCAGAAGGCTGTGCACGACCGGGCTCTCCGCGGGGATCACCACGCCGAGCGAGGTCGCCGGGTTCTCGGCGGAGACGGCGACGATCTCCATCCCGCCTTCCTCGGCCGGCAGCATGACGATCCCGGCGGAGGAGTCGGCCAGGCGGCGGGCCTGCTCGGCCACCACCGCGAGGGCGTCGTCCGCGTCCCCGCCGGACAGCAGGGCGGTGGTGACGGCCACCGAGCCGTCGATCCAGCGCTCCCGCTGGGTGGCGGCCTCGTACAGCCGGGCGTTGCCGATGGCGATGCCCGCCTCGGTGGCCAGCACCCGGACCATGTGGACGTCGTAGTCGTTGAACGGGCCGCCGCCGTTCTTCTCGGCAAGGTACAGATTGCCGAAGATCTCACCCTGCACGCGGATCGGGACACCGAGGAACGTCTTCATGGTCGGATGGTGCGGCGGGAAGCCCGCCGAGCGCGGATCCTTCGTCAGATCCTCGAGCTGGACCGTGTCGGGATGCGAGATCAGCGCTCCGAGCAGACCCCGTTTCCCGTCCGGACGGTGCCCGATCTTCCGGGCCAGCTCGGAGCTGACCCCGAAGGTGACGAAGTCCGAAAGTCCGCGGCCCTCGATGTCGACGACGCCGATCGCCGCGTAGCGGGCGTCGGCGAGCTCGGCCGCGGTCTCGCAGATCCTGTCCAGTGTGGAGTGCAGTTCGAGCCCGGTACCGACCGACCTCATGGCCTCCAGCAGTTGCGGCACCCGGGCCGTGAGCTCGGTGGACAGGCCTTGCAGACTCCTGGTGGCCTGGGTGGCGGCCTCCAGGGGGTCCGGTGTACCCGGTGATGGTTCCGGCGGTTCCTGGGACTCCTGCACTGACATGCCCTTGAGCCTAGTTAGTCCGGATTAGTGGGGAAAGTCGGCATGGTGAAAGTCGGCCACCGTCCCGTCGGCCGTTGTCCCATCGGCCTCCCTCTCCCGCTCCAGCAGCCGCCGCAGCGGCCCCTCGGCGGCGGCCAGCTCCGCGTAGGTGCCGCGCTGCACGACCTCGCCGCCGTCGAGCACGAGCACCTCGTCGACAGCCTCCAGCCCGGCCATCCGGTGCGTGATCAGGACGGTGGTACGGCCCTCGGTCGCCGCCAGCAGGTCCGCCGTCAGCGCGTCCGCCGTGGCCAGGTCCAGATGCTCGGCCGGCTCGTCCAGCACCAGTACGGGGAAGTCCGCCAGGAGCGCCCGGGCCAGGGCCAGGCGCTGGCGCTGGCCGCCCGAGATGCGCTCACCGTGCTCGCCGACCAGGGTGTCGATCCCCTCCGGAAGCCCGTCGGCCCACTCCAGGAGCCGCGCCGCGGCGAGCGCCTCCCGCAGTTCCTCCTCGCTCGCTCCGGTCCGGGCCAGCCGCAGGTTCTCCCGTACCGAGCTGTCGAAGAGGTGCGCGTCCTGGGCGCAGAGCCCCACGAGGGTCCGGACGTCGTCGCCGTCGAGCGCGCACGCGTCGGTCCCGCCCAGGGTGTACGTGCCCGCGCGCGGGTCCAGGAAGCGCAGCAGGACCTGCGCCAGGGTGGTCTTTCCCGAGCCCGAAGGACCGACGACGGCGATGCGCCGGCCGGATTCCAGCGTCAGGTCCACGTCCCGCAGCGCGTCCCGCTCCTGGCCCGGGTGCCGGGCGGAGAGCCCCGTCAGCCGCAGCGGGAAGGGCGAGCCGGGCGCGGCGGCGGCCTGCCGCGGCTCGGCGACCGGCGCCGGTGCGTCGATGACCTCGTAGACCCGCTCGGCGCTGCGGCGCACCCGCTGGCGGTACTGGACCGCGAGCGGAAGGCCGTTGACCGCCTCGAACGCCGCGAGGGGGGTCAGCACGGCGACGGCCATGGCCACCCCGGACAGCCTCCCGTCGTGCACCGCGTTCGCTGCCACGCCCGCGGCGGCCACGACGGTCAGGCCGCAGACGAGCGCGGACAGCCCGCCGCCCAGCCCGGCGGCGGCCGCTCCGCGCGCGGCGATCCGCGTCAGCACCCCGTCGCTCTCCCGGGCCCGGTCCTTGCGGTCCTCCAGCGCCCCGGCGACCGCCAGCTCCGCGGTGCCGGTCAGCAGATCCGCCACGCGGGTGGCGAGCTCACCCCGTGCGGGGGAGAGCCGGCGTTCCGCACGCCGTGCGCAGGCACCGCTGACGAGCGGTACGCCGACTCCGGCGGCGAGCAGTCCGACGGCGAGCGCGGCTCCGGCCTCCGGCAGCAGCCAGGTGGTGAAGGCGACCGAGCCGGATCCGACGAGGACCGCGGTCCCGACCGGCAGCAGCCAGCGCAGCCAGTAGTCCTGCAGGGCGTCGGCGTCGGCCACCAGCCGGGTCAGCAGGTCACCGCGCCGGTGCTCGCGCAGCCCGGCGGGGGCGATGCGCTCCAGCCTGCGGTACACGGAGACCCGCAGGTCGGCGAGCATCCGCAGCACGGCGTCGTGCGATACGAGGCGCTCCGCGTACCGGAAGACGGCCCGGCCCATTCCGAAGGCGCGGGTGGCGGTCACGGCCACCATCAGATAGAGCACGGGAGGCTGCTCGGAGGCCCGCGAGATCAACCAGCCGGACACCGCCATCAGCCCCACGCTGCACCCCACGGCCAGCGCTCCGAGCAGCAGCCCGAGCCGGAAGCGGCCCTGCCACGCCTGGGCAGCGGCCCGTACCCGGCGCAGCGGATCACCTCCGCCCGAGTCGCTCCCGCCCACGGCGCGCTCCCGCTCGGCCGCGGCGCCGAGGATCCACTCCCCGGCGTCGGGCGAGGACGGGCCGGGAACCCCGGTGCGGGGGGCGGCGGGCCGGGGGAGCGCCCCGGGGGCGGCTGCCGCCGCGGCCAGCGGCACCACGCGGTCGGCCACGGCCAGCAGCGCCGGCCGGTGCACGACCAGCAGGACGGTCCGGCCCACGGCCAGCCGCCGGACGGCGTCCACCACCCCGGCCTCCGTCTCGCCGTCCAGTGCCGCGGTCGGCTCGTCCAGCAGCAGCACCGGCCGGTCCGCCAGGAACGCCCTGGCCAGCGCCAGGCGCTGGCGCTGGCCGGCGGACAGCCCCACACCGCCCTCGCCCAGTGCGGTCTCGATCCCGCGCGGCAGGGCGGCCACGAACTCCCAGGCCCCCGCGTCCTCCAGGGCCCGGACCACCTCCTGGGCACTGGCCTCGGGACGGGCCAGCCGTACGTTCTCGCCGATGGTCCCGGCGAACAGGTGCGGGCGCTGCGGAACCCACGCCACCCGCTGCCGCCACTGCTCCGGCGAGAGCGCTGCGAGGTCCGCTCCGGCGATCCGGACCCGGCCCGCGGTCGGTGCGACGAACCCCAGCAGGACCTGGAGCAGGGTGGACTTCCCGACCCCGCTCGGTCCGGTGAGCGCCACGCACTCGCCCGGTTCGACGGTCAGCGAGAGGGGCCCGGGCGAGTCCTGGCCCCGGCCTTCGTACCGGACGGCCACCCCGTCGATCTCGATGCGCAGGGGAGCTCCGGCCGGCAGGACGGCCCCGCCGGCCGGACGCGCGACGGGGGTCTCGAGGACCTCGAAGATCTCCTCCGCGGCCGCCAGGCCCTCGGCGGCCGCGTGGTACTGCGCGCCGACCTGCCGCAACGGCAGGTACGCCTCGGGCGCCAGGATCAGGATGACCAGTCCGGTGTAGAGGTCCAGCTCGCCGTGGACCAGGCGCATGCCGATGGTGACCGCCACCAGCGCCACCGACAGGGTCGCCAGCAGCTCCAGCGCGAAGGAGGAGAGGAAGGCGATGCGCAGGGTCCGCATCGTCGCGCGACGGTAGTCGTCGGTGATCTTGCGGATCGACTCGGCCTGCGCCTTGGCCCGCCCGAAGACCTTCAGGGTGGGGAGTCCGGCCACCACGTCGAGAAAGTGCCCCGACAGGCGTGACAGCAGCCTCCACTGACGGTCCATCCGGGACTGGGTGGCCATGCCGATGAGCACCATGAACAGCGGGATCAGGGGAAGCGTGACGACGATGATGGCCGCTGACACCCAGTCCTCGGTGACGATCCGGGCGAGCACCGCCATCGGTACGACCACCGCGAGCCCCAGCTGGGGCAGGTAGCGGGAGAAGTAGTCGTCGAGCGCGTCCACGCCCCGGGTGGCCAGCGCGACCAGCGACCCGGTCCGCTGGCCGTTCAGCCAGCCGGGTCCCAGATCCGCGGCCCGGTCCAGCAGCCGGCCCCGAAGTTCGGACTTGACCGCCGCACCGGCCCGGTGCGCGGCCAGCTCCGTCAGCCAGGCGATGAGGCCGCGGCCCAGCGCCACCGCCGCGAGCAGCAGAAGCGGCGTCCGCAGCGCGGCGCCGCCCAGACCCTCCTCGAACGCGCCGACCACGATCTCGGCGATCAGCATGGCCTGGCCGACGACCAGCCCCGCCCCGGCAAGGCCGAGGGCCACCACCGCGCCCAGGAAGAGGCGGGTGGAGCGGGCGTACCGAAGCAGGCGCGGGTCGATCGGTTTCACGTGAAACATCCCCCAGGCAGGGTCGGTCGGTCAGGCAGGAGGGTCCGGGCGGCGGGCGGCGGCGCGACGCGACTCAGTGGGCGTCGACGATGTGCTGCGTCCCGATCCGCTTGCGGAACACCCAGTAGGTCCAGCCCTGGTACAGCAGGACCAGCGGCGTGGCCACTCCCGCGCACCAGGTCATGATCTTCAGGGTGTACGGGCTGGACGAGGCGTTGGTGACCGTGAGGCTCCAGGCATCGTCCAGGGAGGACGGCATGACGTTGGGGAACAGCGTCATGAACAGCATCGTGAAGGCCGCCGCGATGGTGACCCCGGACAGGGCGAACGCCCAGCCCTCACGGCCCGCCCGGGTGTACCCGAGTGCCCCGACCAGTGCGAGCACCGCGACCGCCATGGCGACCAGGCTCTTGGCGTCGCCGCGCGTGAACTGGGTCCAGGTCAGGAAGACCACGGCCAGCACCGCGGTGGCCGTACCCAGCCGGGTCGCCAGCCTGCGCGAGCGGTCCCGGATGTCACCGACCGTCTTGAGCGAGGTGAAGACCGCGCCGTGGAAGGTGAACAGGGTCAGCGTGACCAGGCCGCCGAGGAGCGCGTAGCCGTTGAGGAGGTCGAGCAGGCTGCCGACGTACTCCTTGCTCTGGTCGATCTTCACACCGCGGACGATGTTGGCGAAGGCCACGCCCCACAGGAACGCGGGGATCAGCGAGGTCCAGAAGATCGCGTGTTCCCAGTTGGTCTGCCACTTGTCCTCGGGGCGCTTGTGCCGGTACTCGAACGCCACCCCCCGGATGATCAGGCAGACCAGGATGAGCAGCAGGGGCAGGTAGAACCCGGAGAAGAGGGTGGCGTACCAGTCGGGGAAGGCGGCGAAGGTCGCGCCGCCCGCGGTGAGCAGCCATACCTCGTTGCCGTCCCAGACGGGCCCGATCGTGTTGATCAGGACCCGCTTCTCCGTACGGTCGCGGGCGAGCAGCTTGGTCAGGACGCCGACTCCGAAGTCGAAGCCCTCGAGGAAGAAGTAGCCGATCCACAGAACGGCGATGAGTACGAACCAGACGTCGTGGAGTTGCATCGTGCGGTCTCCTCAGCCTCAGTACGAGAAGGCCATCGGCCGGTCGGGGTTCTTGTCGTCCCCGCCGATCTTGGTGGGGGGGTTGAGGTCGGCCTCGGTGAGCTCGGGGGGCCCGAGCTTGACGTACTTCACGAGCAGCTTGACCTCGATCACCGCGAGCACCGCGTAGAGGGCGGTGAAGCCGATCATGGATGTCAGGACCTCGCCCTGGGAGACGCCCGGCGAGACGGCGTCCCGGGTGCGCAGCACGCCGTAGACCACCCAGGGCTGGCGGCCCATCTCGGTGAATATCCAGCCCCAGGAGCTGGCGATGAGCGGGAAGCCCATGGTCCACAGGGCGACGATCCAGTACAGCTGTCCCCACTTGGGGCTGAGCGCCCGCTTGAAGAGGACCAGGTTCGGGACCTCGTCCTCTGAGGTCCGCAGCCCCGGCGGCAGCATGAACTTCTTGCGGGTCAGCCACAGCCCCAGCACGCCTATGCCGAGCGAGGCCATGCCGAAGCCGATCATCCAGCGGAAGCCCCAGTAGGCGACGGGGATGTTGGGCCGGTAGTCGCCGGGCCCGAACTTCTCCTGCTCGGCCTTGTTGACGTCGTTGATGCCCGGGACGAAGGAGGTGAAGTCGTCGTTCGCCAGGAAGGACAGCAGGCCCGGGATCTCTATCGCGACCTTGTTGTGGCCCTTGTCGACATCGCCGTAGGCGAAGATCGAGAAGGGGGCCGGCGCCTCGCCGTCCCACAGCGCCTCGGCGGCGGCCATCTTCATCGGCTGCTGCTTGAACATGACCTTGCCGAGCAGGTCGCCGCTGATGGCGGTGCCCAGGCCGGCGATGATCAAGGTGACCAGGCCCAGCCGCAGCGAGGTCCGCATCACGGGGATGTGCTTCTTGCGCGCCAGGTGGAAGGCGGCGATGCCGACCATGAACGCGCCGCCGACCAGGAAGGCGGCCGTGATGGTGTGGAAGAACTGGGTGAGCGCGGTGTTCTGGGTGAGCACGAGCCAGAAGTCGGTGAGCTCGGCCCGGCCCCGCTCCTCGTTGATGCGGTAGCCGACCGGGTGCTGCATCCAGGAATTGGCCGCCAGGATGAAGTAGGCGGACAGGATGGTGCCGATGGACACCATCCAGATGCAGGCCAGGTGGATCTTCTTCGGCAGCTTGTCCCAGCCGAAGATCCACAGGCCGATGAAGGTCGACTCGAAGAAGAAGGCGATCAGCGCCTCGAAGGCGAGGGGCGCCCCGAAGATGTCACCGACGAATCGCGAGTAGTCGGACCAGTTCATGCCGAACTGGAACTCCTGGACGATGCCGGTGACGACACCCATCGCGATATTGATCAAGAAGAGCTTTCCCCAGAACTTCGTGGCCCTGAGGTACTTCTCCTTCTCGGAACGCACCCACGCCGTCTGCAGGCCGGCCGTGAGGGCGGCGAGTGAGATCGTCAGGGGGACGAAGAGGAAGTGATAGACGGTGGTAATACCGAACTGCCATCGCGCCAGTGTCTCTGGCGCCAAAGCTAGGTCCACGTCGTCATCTCCTTCGGGTCGCCGTGGTCACAGCCGCAGTCTGCCTGGTGTGCCCCACTCAAACTGGGAGAAAGCGGGACACGCTTGTGAACGCGTTCACATTCACAAGCATTATGTCGCACCGACTTTCGGATCCTTCAAGCGGGGTCCCTCTAGCCAACACATTCAACAGATTGTTGAATGCGGCTCATGAAGATTCGAATCTCCTGGCCTGCGGGTCAGCTCACCGCAACCCTCGACGAGACCCCGACCAGCAAGGCGCTGGCCGAGGCCCTTCCGATCTCCGCCTCCGCGAACACCTGGGGCGAGGAGGTCTACTTCGACACCGGCGTCTGCGTCACCCTGGAACACGACGCCCAGCAGGTCGTCGAACCGGGCACGGTCGCCTTCTGGACCGAGGGGGACGCGCTCGCCCTGCCCTACGGCCCCACTCCCCTCTCGCGCGGAGGCGAGAGCCGCCTGGCGAGCCCGTGCAACGTGCTCGGCTCCTTCGACGGCGACCCCCGCCTGCTGTCCACCGTCCGCGACGGCGACCCCATCCGCGTGGAACTGGCCTGACCAGGCCTACAGCTCCTTGAAGAACGCCTCCGCCGTGTGCAGGAAGAGGTCGTTCGCCTCGGTCTCACCGATCGTGACCCGCAGGCCCTCGCCCGCGAAGGGCCGGACCACCACACCGGCCTTCTCGCAGGCAGCCGCGAAGTCCGCGGTCCGCTCCCCCAGCCGCATCCACACGAAGTTCGCCTGGGTGTCCGGGACCGTCCAGCCCTGCGCCAGCAGCGTCTCGTGGACGCGCTTGCGCTCGCACACCAGCGCCCCGACGCGGCCCATCAGCTCGTCCTCGGCGCGCAGCGAGGCCACCGCCGCGTCCTGGGCGAGCTGGCTGACACCGAAGGGCACCGCGGTCTTGCGCAGCGCCGCGGCCACCGGCTCGTGCGCCACCGCGAAGCCGACGCGCAGGCCGGCCAGCCCGTACGCCTTGGAGAACGTACGCAGCACGGCGACGTTCGGGCGGTCCCGGTACAGCTCGATGCCGTCCGGCACGTCGGTGTCGCGCACGAACTCCCGGTAGGCCTCGTCGAGCACCACCAGGATGTCGGAGGGCACCCGGTCGAGGAAGCGCTCCAGCTCGGCACGGCGCACGGCGGTGCCGGTGGGGTTGTTGGGGTTGCAGACGAAGATCAGCCGGGTCCGCTCGGTGATCGCCTCGGCCATCGCGTCCAGGTCGTGCACATCGCCCTCGGTCAGCGGCACGCGCACCGAGGTCGCACCCGAGATCTGCGTGATGATCGGGTACGCCTCGAAGGAGCGCCAGGCGTAGATGACCTCGTCGCCCGGGCCGGCCGTCGACTGGATCAGCGACTGGGCCACGCCCACCGAGCCGGTGCCGGTGGCGACGTGCTCGACCGGCACCCCGAACCGCTCCGCGATCTCGTTCACCAGGCCGGTGCAGGCCATGTCCGGGTACCGGTTGAAGTTCCCGGCGGCCGCGACCGCGCTCTCCAGCACCCCGGTCAGCGGCGGGTACGGATTCTCGTTCGACGACAGCTTGTACGCGACGGGCCCGCCCGCGGCCGCCGGCTTGCCCGGCTTGTACGTGGGAATGCCGTCCAGCTCGGCGCGCAGCCTCGGGCTCTTCTCGCTCACCGCAGGTCCTCCTCGACCATCCCGTCCGACGTCGCCGTCGACTCAATACTGCTCACCTTATGAGGATTCCGCTCTCCCGAGAATGGGGGCGCCTGGAATGCGGGGGAGCGCGCGCATATATGCGCGCGCTGGTGGCCTGCGCCGTGGCGCGCGTCCCTCGTGCAGGTGAGTTGAGAACGGCCCGGGGGCCCACCGTTTTGGCATGCCCGTGGCCGCCGACAAGCTCCACCCCAGAACACGGGGGTCAAAAGCCTTCAGTTCCAAGGTCATTGGGGGTGGCGAACCATGCAGAAACGTGCCTGTCAACGCGTGCATATGCACACGGACCACCCACCCCACCGAGCCCTACTATCGGCTCGCCATGACAGCAGCAGGGAAGCATCAGGTGAGCCGGACCGAGACCACCCGGCGGGCCGCCGGCCGACAGGGCCGGGCAGGCATCAGGGACGTGGCCGCCGCGGCGGGCGTCTCCATCACAACCGTCTCCGACGCGCTCAATGGCAAGGGACGGCTGCCGGACGCCACCCGCCGCCACGTTCGCGAGGTGGCCGACCGGCTGGGCTACCGCCCGTCCGCCGCCGCCCGCACCCTCCGTACCGGCAAGTCGGGCCTCATCGGCCTGACCGTGACGACGTACGGGGATGAACCTTTCACCTTCACCGAATTCGCCTACTTCGCCGAGATGGCCAGGGCCGCCACCTCCGCCGCGCTCGCCCGCGGCTACGCCCTCGTCATCCTCCCCGCCACCTCCCGACACGACGTGTGGTCCAACGTCGCCCTCGACGGCACCGTCGTCATCGACCCCTCCGACCACGATCCCGTCGTCACCGAACTCGTCCGCCAAGGCCTGCCCGTGGTCTCCGACGGCCGCCCGGCAGGCTCCCTCCCCGTCACCGCCTGGGTCGACAACGACCACGAAGCCGCCGTACTGGGCCTGCTCGACCACCTCGCCGCAGCCGGCGCCCGCAGAATCGGGCTGCTGACCGGCACCACCACCGACACCTACACCCGGCTCTCCACCACCGCCTACATCAACTGGTGCGAGCGCGTCGGCCAGGACCCCGTCTACGAGTCCTACCCCGCCCACGACCCCTGCGCGGGCGCCGTGGCCGCCGACCGGCTCCTCGCCCGCCCCGACCGGCCCGACGCCGTGTACGGGCTCTTCGACCCCAACGGCACCGACCTGCTCGCCGCCGCCCGGCGCTACGGCCTGCGCGTGCCGGAGGACCTGCTGCTCGTGTGCTGCAGCGAGTCCACCGTGTACGCGAACACCGAACCGCCCATCACCACGCTCTCCCTCAAACCGCGCCGCATCGGCACCGCCGTCGTGCAGCTGCTGATCGACGCGATCGAGGGAGTGGACACCGGACGCCCCGTCGAACAGGTCGTCCCGACCGAGCTCATCATCCGTACCTCTTCGCAGCGCAGGCAGACCCGAACGACCGTCAGTCCGCCCCGCTCCCCGGCCCAGGACTGACCCGCCCCACACTTCCTGGACGGGACCTTTGGCCCCGTCCAGGATTTCAGGAACACAGATATCGGGATGAAACGGTAGGAACGATCGGCTCCGGACAGGATTCACCACCCCTGGTGCGTCACACAGCGCGAGCCGCATTCCTATGATGGGCGCACGACATCACGGACCCTCCTCCCTGGAGGTCAGGAGGGTCCGCAGGTGTACGGCAGCGCGACGGTGGTGGAGGGGTCGATGACTCAGGGGGCCGGTCAGGGACCCGCGATGCGGACGGAAACGCTGCGGGACTTCCGGGTGCCGGTCACCGAGCCCGCTCCGTACGCCGTATCCGCCGGGCTGCCCGATGAAGCCCCCGTCTACGGCGAGTACCCGGCGTACTACGAGGACGGGGCGCTCAGCGTGCCCCCGCAGCCGGGCTACACCCCGCAGCCGGCCACCCCGCCCGCCGCGCCACCCGTCCCGCACTACGCGGCTCACGAGGTGCCCGAGGTCGCGGAACCGGAACCCGAGGACGACGACCTCGGGGGGTACACCCCGACCCACCGCGACCTGCCCGTCATCGGGCGCGGCGCGCTCGGCGGCCCGGGTGACACCGTGCAGGTCCAGTACGTGCCCCAGGACCCCGCGGTCGCCGGCCCCGGCCCGCTCTACGTGGTCGGCGACGTCCACGGCTACCTCGACGAGCTCGTCACCGAACTCCACGCCCAGGGCCTCATCGACGCGGAGCGCCGCTGGTCCGCCGGCAACGCCCGGCTGTGGTTCCTCGGCGACTTCACCGACCGCGGCCCGGACGGCATCGGCGTGATCGACCTCGTCATGCGCCTGTCCGCCGAGGCGGCGGCCGCCGGCGGCTACTGCAAGGCCCTCATGGGCAACCACGAGCTGCTGCTCATCGGCGCCAAGCGGTTCGGAGACACCCCCGTCTCCTCCGGAGCCGGCACCGCCACCTTCCAGGCCGCCTGGCTGCTCAACGGCGGCCAGCGCACCGACATGGAACGCCTGCAGGACGTGCACCTGCAGTGGATGTCCCGGCTGGACGCGGCCGTCCTGGAGGAAGGGCACCTGCTCCTGCACTCCGACACCACGGCCTACCTGGACTACGGCGACTCGATCGAAGACGTCAACGACACCATCCACGAGCTGCTCAACCGCAACGACGCCGACATCACCTGGGACCTCTTCCGCAAGTTCACCAAGCGGTTCGCCTTCCGCGACGAGGAGACCGGCCCCGGAGCCGTACGCGAGCTGCTCGGTACCTACGGCGGCAGCCGCGTCGTGCACGGGCACAGCCCGATCCCCTACCTGCTCGGCGAGGTGGGCACCGAGGACGGCGACGCGTCCCGCGGACCGGAGGCCGTGGACGGCCCCCACGTGTACGCGGACGGGCTCGCCATCGCGATGGACGGCGGCGTCACCATGGCGGGCAAACTGCTGGTCGTGCAACTTCCCTTGAGCGACTGAGCCTTTGTCACGCAGGGGGTATTTCTGGAAAGCCCCTGTCAACCTGGTGTGTGGGCCCTCTACCATCGCTCTATCCGTAGCAGGCTCTCCTCCGTTTGTGCCGGCGCCCGGGTCTACGCGGGCAAACCGGCCTCCACGGAGCATCGGGGGATGCACATGACCAGCGCTCCGCACCTGCTGACCGAAGACCGGCCGGAGTTCGATCGGCTCCTCGACGAGGCGCTGCGCACCGCCCATGAACGGCCCGAGCTCGCCGCCCTCGGCGAACGCCTGAACGCCGAACAGCTGCGCACCATGGCCCTGGGGGCCAGCGCCCTGCTGACCGCAGCGGCCGCAACCGAGTACGACCACTACGTGAAGGTCCGCGAGGAACGGCGCGACGAGGTCCTCTCCACCCCCGGGACCGCGGGGGAGGAAGCCGACGGGCAGGGCGGCGCGGGCCTCGGCGCGGTGATCGCGGTCCTCGCACCCGTCCTGGCGGGCACCGCCATGCTGATCTTCCTGCTGGTGGGCTACATCCTGAAACTGATCGAGCCCGAACCGGCCTTCGCCGACACCATGCTGACGGCGGGCTCGTTCTTCGGCGTGCTCACCGTCGCCTCCCTGGTCTTCGCCGTGATCGGCCTGCTGGTGACGGCCGTGCGCAACGGCGCGACCGAGGTGTCCGCGGACGGGGCCGATGCGGTGCCGGACGAGGTCGCGCGGGCCCGCGAAGCCTGGCGGACCGCGCTGCTGGAGCGAGGCATCATGCCGTTCCTGCGGGACGCGCTGGCCGACCCGAGCGCGGGAGCCGGTCTGCCGGCCCCGCGCAGACGCGGCAGCCGGATGCCCCACCTGGGGTACACGGCGCCTGACTTCACCAGCCCGGGATCACCCTCGGAGAGCCCCCGGCCCGGCTACACAGCGCCGGACTTCTCGAGCCCGGACTTCGGCGGACCGGAACGCGAGCCGCAGTAGGCCCCGCCCGACGCGGCGATGTTTCACGTGAAACGAGGGCGCCCCTCCCGGCACAACCTGCCGGGAGGGGCGCCCTCGCGCACGGGGTGCCTCAGTCGGCCAGCGGCAGGTAGACGCGGCTGCCCGAGGCAGCGAACTCGGCGGACTTCTCCGCCATGCCCGCCTGGATCTCCTCGGCCTTCAGGTCGCCGCCGTGCTCGCGGCGGATGTCCTGCGAGATCTTCATCGAGCAGAACTTCGGGCCGCACATGGAGCAGAAGTGCGCGGTCTTGGCCGGCTCGGCGGGCAGGGTCTCGTCGTGGAACTCACGCGCCGTGTCGGGGTCGAGGGCCAGGTTGAACTGATCCTCCCAGCGGAACTCGAAGCGGGCGTCCGACAGCGCGTCGTCCCACTCCTGGGCTCCGGGGTGCCCCTTGGCCAGGTCCGCGGCGTGCGCGGCGATCTTGTACGTGATGACGCCGGTCTTGACGTCGTCGCGGTTGGGCAGGCCCAGGTGCTCCTTGGGCGTGACGTAGCAGAGCATCGCGGTGCCCCACCAGGCGATCATGGCGGCACCGATGCCCGAGGTGATGTGGTCGTACGCGGGCGCGACGTCGGTGGTCAGCGGGCCGAGCGTGTAGAACGGCGCCTCCTCGCAGATCTCCTGCTGGAGGTCGATGTTCTCCTTGATCTTGTGCATCGGGACGTGGCCCGGGCCCTCGATCATGGTCTGGACGTTGTGCCGCTTGGCGATGGTGTTCAGCTCGCCCAGCGTCTTCAGCTCGGCGAACTGCGCCGCGTCGTTGGCGTCCGCGATGGAGCCGGGGCGCAGGCCGTCACCCAGCGAGTAGGTGACGTCGTACGTCGCGAGGATCTCGCAGAGCTCCTCGAAGTTCGTGTAGAGGAAGTTCTCCTTGTGGTGCGCCAGGCACCACGCGGCCATGATCGATCCGCCGCGGGAGACGATGCCGGTCTTGCGGCGGGCGGTCAGCGGGACGTACGGCAGCAGCACGCCGGCGTGGACCGTCATGTAGTCGACGCCCTGCTCGGCCTGCTCGATGACCGTGTCCTTGTAGATCTCCCAGGTCAGGTCCTCGGCGCGGCCGTCGACCTTCTCCAGCGCCTGGTAGAGCGGGACGGTGCCGATCGGGACGGGGGAGTTGCGCAGCACCCACTCGCGCGTGGTGTGGATGTTGCGGCCCGTCGAGAGGTCCATGACGGTGTCGGCGCCCCACTTGGTCGCCCAGGTCATCTTGTCGACCTCCTCCTCGATGGAGGAGGTGACCGCGGAGTTGCCGATGTTGGCGTTGACCTTCACCAGGAACCGCTTGCCGATGATCATCGGCTCGATCTCGGGGTGGTTCACGTTCGCGGGAAGCACCGCGCGACCTGCGGCGATCTCCTCGCGGACGACCTCGGGGGAGACGTTCTCGCGGATCGCGACGTACTCCATCTCCGGGGTGATCTCGCCCCGGCGGGCGTACGCGAGCTGCGTGACGGCGGCGCCGCCGCGGCCCCGGCGGGGCTGGCGCGGACGGCCCGGGAAGACCGCGTCGAGGTTCTTGAGCCCGCCCCGCGGCGACGTGTGCTTGATCCCGTCGTCCTCGGGGCGCACGGGACGTCCCGCGTACTCCTCGGTGTCCCCGCGACCGATGATCCAGTTCTCGCGCAGCGGAGCGAGACCGCGGCGCACGTCGGTCTCGATCTGCGGGTCGGTGTACGGACCGGACGTGTCGTAGAGCGTCACGTCCTTGCCGTTGGTGAGGTGGACCTGGCGGACCGGCACCCGGATGTCGGGGCGGGAGCCCGCCACGTAGCCCTTGTGCCAGCCCGGCTGGCGCTCGGTCTGGCCGTCGGTGTCCTGGCTGACGGCAGGCGTGCGTGCGTCCTGAATGGTCATGAGACCTATCTCCCTACGCCGGCATTACCCGGTAACAGGTTCGGCGGTCGACGCAGCCTCTTCCCGTACGCATCCGTGATGCTCGTACGGTGATCAGCGCCCTCTCAGCCCGGTGCTCCGAGCTCCCGCGTTGTGCAAAGGTGCCCCCACGCTAGCGTCATCTAGGGCGTGCTGAACAGTGGGCCCCCTCATCTCTTGCGATGATCTGCCAGTGACGACCTCGCCGCAGCCCCCCACCGAGCCCACGGATCCCTCTGGCCACACAGGCCACGCGCACTCGGGTTCCGGGCACTCCGCCGGCCATGCCCACAGTCACGGCCACGGCCCGGCGGCCCCCGTCTCGAAGCACCTGCGCAAGGTCATCGCGGCCGTGCTGATCCCCTTCGCCGCCGCCGTCTTCGTCGGCATGGCAGTGCTCTGGCCGGGCGGCGCCCCCGCCCACGAGCGCACGGGCGTCGGCTTCGACCGCCAGACCCAGCAGGGCACGGTCGTCTCGCTCGAGCACGTCGACTGCAAATCGGTGAACGCCTCGCAGGTGCCGACCACCGGCGACACCTCGACCCCCGAGGGCCGCGAGGCGCAGGCCGCTCAGACCGGCGAGTGCAAGAAGGCCACCGTGAAGGTCGGCACCGGGCCGGACCAGGGCCGCACCTTCGTGGAGATCGTCCAGCCCGGCGCACCGCGGCAGTTGACGGACGGCCAGGAGGTCGTGGTCGCCTACGCGCCGGACGCCCCCCGGGACCTCCAGTACTCGGTGATCGACGTGAACCGCAAGCTCCCCATGGCGCTGCTGGCGGCCATCTTCGCCGTCGCGGTGGTCGTGGTCGGCCGGATGCGCGGACTGTTCGCGCTGATCGCCCTGGTCATCAGCTTCGGCGTGCTGACCCTCTTCATCCTCCCGGCCATCCTGCAGGGGTCGAACCCGCTGCTCGTCGCGGTCATCGGGGCGAGCGCCATCATGCTCATCGCCCTCTACATGTGCCACGGGCTGACCGCCCGCACCTCGGTCGCCGTCCTCGGCACGCTCGTCTCCCTGGTCCTGATCGGACTGCTGGGCTCGCTGTTCATCGACTGGGCGTTCCTCAGCGGCAACACCGACGACAACACCGGTCTGATCCACGGGCTCTACCCGGACATCGACATGAGCGGTTTGCTGCTCGCAGGCGTGATCATCGGTTCGCTGGGCGTCCTGGACGACGTGACGGTCACGCAGACCTCGGCGGTGTGGGAACTCCGTCAGGCCGACCCCTCGATGGGGCCGCGCGCCCTGTACCGGGCAGCCATCCGGATCGGCCGCGACCACATCGCGTCGGTGGTCAACACCCTGGTGCTGGCGTACGCGGGCGCCGCGCTCCCCCTGCTCCTGCTGTTCACGATCGCGAACAGCAGCATGGGCTCGGTGGCGAACAGCGAGCTCGTCGCGGAGGAGATCGTACGGACCCTCGTGGGCTCGATCGGCCTCGTGGCCTCGGTCCCCGTGACGACGGCGCTGGCCGCTCTGGTCGTCTCGGCCGACCGGCCGGGGACCCCGGAGACGGCAGCGGCCCCGGGGCCGGTCCGTGGCGGCCGGGGCCGTCGGCGCAAGCGCTGAGGAGACACCGCGGTCAGCGGCCCCCTCACATCGGCGGTGCCTGGTCAGCCCGCGTTCTGCTCGTTCTGCCGGGACTCGGCCAGGATCTTGCCGAGCGCCTCGTCGAGGTTCTCCTCGAAGTCACCCAGGTTCCGCTCCTGGCCGAGCGGAACGAGCCGGTCGGTGCGGTCGAGGAACGCGACGAGCGGCGCCGCGCCGGCGCGGAACAGAGCCCGGTCGCCGCCGACCTGAAGGCGGATGTGGACATCGGACAGCTCCTCGGGGTCGGTGGGGGCGATGTGCACATCGCCGTCACCGCACGGCTTGTTGATGCCGTCGAGGAGCAGTTCCCGGCCGAACGCCCAGGTCACGGGCGCATCTCCGGGAAGGTGGAAGGTAAGGCGAACTGCGTAGGGATCACGAGTGTCGTACCGGAGTTCCACCGGAATCCGGAACGACAGCTCCTCGGAAACGAGGAAGCTCATCATGACCTCTGCCTGTACCGACTCGCGCATTGCCTACCCCGATGTAGTGGAAGTGGCCAGGAATGGTCCCCCAGGACCCTCTTGACAAGGGTGGTGTAAGCGCTAGCAGATCACAAGGAGTGAGTTTTCAGATACTGATAGAGAACGAGAGGGTGCTCAACAGCGCGCCTACTTCACTCCGTAGCCGATCGACTACACAGGGCAATCTTTCTGCCTGGTGCAGGGGTAGAGAAACAGCCATGGTCGCGGCGGCGTCACCCGCCGTAATGGGAATGGCCGCACATACCGTGCCCAAGGCATATTCCTGCCGTTCGATCACGGGCTGCATTCGCTCCAGTGATCCGATCCGGTGCTCCAGCGACCGTTGATCCGGCACGGTATAAGGGGTGATGGCCTCGACCGGATGCCGGTCGTAATAGTCCTTGCGCGTCTTCTCGTCGAGCTGGCCGAGCAGGCACTGCCCGATGGCGTGCGCGTGGCCGGTCTCGCGGAAATCGGCCCACTCCTCGCAGGCCGGGCTGGCCGGGGTGTCCGAGACGCCCACGACCTCGATCTCACCCTCGCGGAACATCGCGAAGTAGACGGGGGCCCCGACGGCTTCGCGGAAGTGCGCGAGCGAGTCGAGGATCATGCTGCGACGTTTCTGCTGCAGTCCGCCAACGGCCAGCCGCCCGGCCGCGGCGCCCAGCACGAAGACGCCGCCCTCTCTGCGCAGGTAGCCCTCGTGGGTCAGGGTGCGCAGCAGGTGGTACGCGGTCGGGAGCGGCAGCCCGGCCTCGCGCGCCAGCTGTTTCGCCGGGGCTCCGCCGCTGTGCGAGCCCGCGGCTTCGAGCAGCCTCAGCGCCCGCTGCACCGAACCGATGAGAGTCGGCACACCGGTGTTGTGGACCGAAGACAAAGCTCACCCCCAGGCGTGGCGGCGGGCTGTGGGGGCCCGCCCTGCGGGGGCCGCCCCCGCGCATGCCGTGGCTCCTGGGGGTCTTGCTCAGCACCTGCTTGAGAGAGCCGCAGTCCAGAACAGTGGTACCGGCGGTCGGTGCCCAGGGGACGGCACAGATTGCCACTGTATCGGCCGATTCCTGCGGGGTGAGCGGTTTCGCCCCCCGCGTTCCCCCGACTGGCCCAATCCCGACGGGCCCGACCCTCTCCTCCTACCACTCCCCGGAGGAGGAGGACTTCGCGCCGCGGCCGCTGAACTTCTTCACCAGGAAGACCAGACCGCCGACGAGGCCGACGAAGAGGAGCAGCTTGAAGACGAGCGAGATCAGGGCGCCGAGGACGCTCGTGATCACACCGCCGAAGACGAACAGCGCCAGAAGCGGGACCGCGACCCACTTCACCCACCAGGGCATGCCTGCGAATACCTCTCGGATGCCGTCCATGTCCTCGACCTCTTCCTCGTCTTCCTCGTCCGTGACTTCCTGCTCTCGACTCTAGGAGGCGGCGGACCCGGGCGGGGGCCCGCCAGCCCCCGGAGTCCCCTGATCCGCCCCCTAGGGGGACCGGGGTCCACGACCTCATCGGACGGGGAGGCGCTCAGGCCTCCGGCGGTGAGAACACCACCATCACCCGCAGGTCCTCGCTGATGTGGTGGAACTTGTGCGGCACCCCCGCCGGCACGTAGACGACACTGCCCCGCGCCACGGTCGTCGTCTCCTCGCCGACCGTGATCGAGGCCCGGCCGCTCACGACGAAGTACACCTCGTCCTGACGGTGCGGCTGCTGCGGATCGCTGTGGCCGGCGTCGAGCGCGTACAGCCCGACCGACATGTTCCGCTCCCGCAGGAACTGCAGATAGGCGCCGTCGTTGGCGGCCCGCTCCGCTTCGAGCTCGTCAAGCCGGAAGGCTTTCATCGTGGTTGCGCCCCTTGTACTCGATCGTTCCCTCGCATCCGCTGATCTGCGGATGTCCCACCGGGATCTTCTCTGCCACGATCAGACACATGACGAATTTCGTAGTCAAGACGCTCGCGAACGCGGCGGCCCTGGCCGTCGCCATCTGGCTGCTCGCCGGCATCACCCTCGACGACGGGAGCAGCCTGGGCCGCAGGACGATCACCCTGCTGCTCGTCGCCCTGGTGTTCGGCCTGGTCAACTTCATCGTCAAGCCCGTGGTGAAGCTGTTCTCGCTGCCCCTGTTCATCCTCACCCTCGGCCTGTTCACCCTGGTCGTGAACGCCCTGATGCTGATGCTGACCTCGTGGCTGGCCAAGCAGCTCGACCTCAGCTTCCACGTCGACGGATTCTGGACCGCCGTCCTCGGCGGCCTGATCATCTCCATCGTCTCCTGGGCCGCGAACATGGTCCTGCCCGACAAGAACTGAGCGGGCCGCCCATGTACCGCGTGTGCTTCGTCTGCACGGGCAACATATGCCGCTCGCCAATGGCCGAGGCCGTCTTCCGCGCGCACGTCGCCGAGGCCGGGCTCGGCGATGCCGTCGAGGTCGACAGCGCCGGGACCGGCGGCTGGCACGAGGGCGACGGCGCCGACCCGCGCACCGTCGCCGTCCTGGAAGCCGCGGGATACGAGCAGGCCCACCGGGCCCGGCAGTTCCGGGCCTCCTGGTTCGACCGCCTCGACCTCGTCATCGCGCTCGACGCCGGGCACCTGCGGGACCTTCGGGCGCTCGCCCCCACACCGCACGACGCCGCCAAGGTCCGGCTGCTGCGGTCCTACGATCCGGCGGCCGCGGCCGCCGAGGCCGACGTACCCGATCCGTACTACGGCTCCCTCGACGGTTTCGAGGAGTGCCTGGAGCTGGTCGAGACGGCGAGCACCGGTCTGCTGGACGCCGTACGCGAGGCCGTGAAGGAGCACTCCGCATGAACGAGGACACGTACGACACCGCCCGGTTCGGCGACGGCACGCGGGCCGTCCGCGCCGGGCTGCCCGAGCCCGTCAAGAACGAGCCGCCCCTGCCGGGACCGGTCTTCGCCGCCCACTTCCACCTCCCCGGCGACGTCGAAGGCCCGTACACCTACGGCCGCGACACCAATCCGACCTGGACGCTCCTGGAGCAGGCCATCGGAGAGCTGGAGGCCCCCGGCCAGGACGTGCACACCGTCGTCTTCGCCTCCGGCATGGCCGCGGTCTCCGCCGTCCTGCTCTCGCAGGCGCGCACCGGCGACACCGTGGTCCTGCCCGACGACGGCTATCAGGCGCTGCCCCTGCTGCGGGAGCAGCTCGAGGCCTACGGGATCCGGGTGCGCACCGCCCCGACGGGGGACGAGGCCCAGCTCTCGGTGCTCGACGGTGCCCGCGTGCTGTGGATCGAGACCCCCTCCAATCCCGGGCTCGACGTGTGCGACGTACGCCGCCTCGTGGAAGCCGCGCACGCCGGCGGGACCCTGGTCGCGGTCGACAACACCCTCGCCACCCCGCTCGGCCAGCGGCCGCTCGAGCTCGGCGCGGACTTCTCGGTCGCCAGCGGTACCAAGGGCCTGACCGGACACGGCGACGTGCTGCTCGGCTACGTCGTCTGCCGCGACCCCGGACTCGCCGCCCGGGTCCGGCAGTGGCGCAAGATCGTCGGCGCGATCCCGGGTCCGATGGAGGCCTGGCTCGCCCACCGCTCCCTGGCCACCATCCAGCTGCGCGCACAGCGCCAGTGGGCCAACGCACTGGCCGTCGCCGAGGCGCTGGCCGACCGCTCCGACGTGACCGGGCTGCGCTACCCGGGCCTGGCCTCGGACCCGTCCCACAAGACGGCCGCCCGGCAGATGCGGGGCTTCGGGTCGGTGGTCTCCTTCACGCTGCCCGGCCGCGCGCACGCCGAACGCTTCATGGCGGCCCTCCACCTCGTCGAGGACGCGACGAGTTTCGGCGGAGTACGGTCCACCGCCGAGCGGCGGGGGCGGTGGGGCGGGGACGCCGTGCCGGAGGGATTCATCCGCTTCTCGGCCGGCGCCGAGGACACGGAGGACCTGGTCGCAGACGTCCTGCGCGCCCTCGGCCGCGCGGCCCGCACGGCCGACGGAGGCTGAACGGGCCGTGGAACGGCGGTCCGAGCCTCCCCCCTCGTGGCTCGGACCGCCCTGGGTTCTGCCGGCGAAGAACCACGTGACAAGGCTAGTTGACTCAGCGTCAGAGTCCAATCACGGTAACGACAGGAGGCTATCGGCGTACTTATAGTTGAAGCCCCCACCGAAAGGTGCCGCGATGGACCTGGCCCTGCTGCGCACCTTCGTCGCCGTCCACCGGGCGGGCTCCTTCACCCGGGCCGCCGCGCTGCTGGGGCTGTCCCAGCCGGCCGTGACCTCGCAGATCCGCACCCTCGAACGCCAGCTGGGCCGCCCGCTGTTCCACCGCCGGGCCCGCGGCGTCACCCCGACCGCGGTGGGCGACGAGCTCGCCCACAAGGCCGCCCCGCACCTCGACGCGCTGCTGCGGATCACCGAGTCCGAGCGGGAGGCCGCCGGCGCCTCGCGCACCCTGCACGTCGCCGGGCCCCCCGAGTTCCTGTGCCTGCGCGTGCTGCCCGCCCTCGCGCCCCTCGTCGGCCAGGGCCACACCCTGCGCGCCGCGCTGCACACCGGCGCCGAGGAGACCCTCGACGGACTGGCCGCCGGCCACCACGACCTCGTCGTCACCACCGCCCACCCCCGGGGCGGACTGTTCACCGCCTCCGCGCTGTGGGACGAGGAGCTCGTGCTGGTCGCGGCGCCGTACTGGGCCGCCCTGATCGGGCCGGACCGGCTGCGCGAAGCCGGCTCCGCGGCCCTCGCGGGCATTCCGTTCGTCGAGGTACACGAGAGCCTGCCCCTCGTCGCCCGCTACTGGGCCGCCGTGTTCGACAGCCGGCCCGACGCCGACGACGCCGCCGCCACCGTGGTCGTGCCCGATCTGCGGGCCGTGCTGGAATGCGTACAGGCCGGGGCCGGGTTCGCCGTCCTGCCCCGCTACCTGTGCCAGGGCGCCCTCGACAGCGGGCGGATCACCGCCCTCGCGGAGCCCCCGGTGCCTCCGCTGCGCACGTGGTTCCTCGTCGTGCGGGCCGGCAGCCTGTCCCTGGCCCATCTCGCCCGCGCCCACGAGCGGCTGCTGCACGCCGCAGCACGCTGGTGAGCCCCTCTTTCCGGCCCCTGGCGCGTTTCAGAAGGGGAGCAGTGGGCCACTCTTCTCCCATGACCGAACGTCCCGTGGTCAAACGCACCGCCCGCGCGATCCTGCTCGACGGTGACGACCTGATCCTCATCAAACGCACCAAGCCCGGCGTCGATCCGTACTGGCTCACCCCCGGCGGCGGAGTGGAGTCCTCGGACGCCACCGTCGTCGACGCCCTCCACCGGGAGGTCCACGAAGAACTCGGCGCGAAGATCACCGATGTCGTTCCCTGTTTCGTCGATACCGTCGAGCACATCGCCGACGGGGGAGTCACCGGCGTGAAGGTGCAGCACTTCTTCGTCTGCCACCTCGAATCGATGGACCCCAGCCAGCGGCACGGCCCCGAGATCGACCAGCCCGAGGGCGAGTACGAGATCGTCCGGGTGCCCTTCAGCCGGGTGGGGATCGCGGCCGTCCACCTCGTACCGCTGTCCCTGCGGCACTACCTCGACGGGAACATCGAGGGCGTACACGCCATGCACGCCCCCGACCTGGGCTGAGCCCGCGGCCGGGACCGGCGGGCGTGCCCGCCGGTCTCAGCCGGCCACGCCCGCCAGCTCCTCCACCGCGTCGTGCCGGATCCGCTCGCCGGGGATCCCGATCCGCTTGAGCTCGTCGACCCCGCTGCGGATCATCGCGGGCGGCCCGGATATGAACGCGTCGTAGGAGCTCCACGGTCCGTGCTCCCCGACCGCCTGCGGCAGCTGCCCGGCGAGCCAGTCGCCGACCACCGGGCGGACCGACAGCCAGGGGTGCGAGCGCTGCAGCCCCAGCAGCGTGTCCTTGTCGTACAGGTCGTGATCGCTGCGGGCCCCGAAGAACACCTCCACCGGGCGCCGCTCGCCGTGCTCGGCCACGTCCTCGATCAGCGCCTTGATCGGGGCGATCCCGGTGCCTCCGCCCAGGCACAGCATCCCGTTGTCCGTCGTGTGGTCCACCACCATCGACCCGGCCGGCGGGCCGAGCCGCAGCACGTCGCCCGGGCGGGCGTGGCGCACCAGCGCGTTGGAGACCCAGCCCGCGGGGACGGCCTTGACGTGGAAGGACAGCAGGCCGTCGGCGCGCGGGGCCGAGGCGAAGGAGTAGTGCCGCCACACCCGGGGCCACCACGGGGTCTCCAGGCTGGCGTACTGGCCGGCCAGGAAGCGGTACGGCTGGTCGGGGCGAACGGTCAGCACGGCGATGTCCGAGGTGCGCAGGTCGTGCGAGACCACCTCGGCCTGCCACCACGCCGGGCTGCCGGCCTCGTCCTCCGCCGCCGCGTCGATCATGATCTGGGAGATGGCCGTGTAGGTCCGTACCCACGCTGCCTCGGTCTCGGGCCCCCAGGCCTGCGCGTACCGGGCCAGCGCACCGAGGAGGGCCTCGCCCACCACCGGATAGTGGCCCGCCAGGGTGCCGTACTTGCGGTGGCCGGTGCCGAGCCTGCGCAGATAGGGCGTGAGCACCTCGGGGTTGTCGATGTGCTCGGCCGCTGTCAGCAGGGCCTTCAGCAGCCGGTCGCGCTGGACGTCCATGGCGGCGGGGAACATGCCGCGCACTTCCGGATGGCCGGTGAACACCAGGGCGTAGAAGTACGAGGTCACCTTGTCGGCGACGGGTGCGATGTCCGCGAGGGTCCGGCGGATGAGCACGGCATCCGGCGAGGGCTCGGCCGCACCCCCCTCGACGGGTATCCGGGCCGTCCCCCGTCTGGCCGATCTGGTGGGCGGAGCGTCCATGCGGTGCCTCGCTTCGAAACATCTCGGTCGGTCTGCACACGCCACGGCTGTGAATCCGTGGTTCCGGGGTTCACAGCGTGCCAGCCACCCCGGGGGCCTGCGGGGAAATGCGGGAATTCCGCGTTTCGAACCCACTTTCCTCTTAAGATGCCTCAACTCCCGGGCGTGGCATCCCTGCGAGCTGGTATGCCTCCCTGAGGTCCCGGCCCTCGTAGACATGCGTGGCCCGCTTCGCCAGGTACGGCCGCGCGTTGACCGCCACCGAGACGGGCACCACCTCGAAGAGCATCGCATCGGTCATCGAGTCCCCGTACGCGACGCAGTCGCCCCGGCTGACCCCGAACCGCTCGCACAGCCGGTCCGCCACCGTGACCTTGCCCTCGGGGGTCAGGATCCCCGACACCTCCATGGGCCCCGCGAACGGCACCTGCGGATACAGCGAACCGTGCGCCGCGTGCACACCCCACTCCAGCAGCATCTCCACGAAGAAGGACGGCGACAGGGAGATCACCGCGCAGTAGTCCCCGCGCTCCCGGATCTCCCGCCACACCTCCTGGATACCCGCCAGCCACGGGGAACCGTCGAACGCCGCCCGGACGTGCAGGGGCGTCAGCTCCGACCACAGGGCGTGTGCGGCCAGCGAGAACTCGTGCGGGCCGATCTCGCATGCGGCGAACGACCGCTCCAGCTCGGCGATCTCGGCGCTCAGGCCGAGCTGTCGGGAAATCTCGACCGGCGCCGCGGAACCGAACATCAGGGTGCCGTCGAGGTCGAAGAGGTGCAGGCGGGGCATAGTCATCGAGGCTAAACCGTCCGCCGCGCGCTCAGCAGCATGTTTCACGTGAAACACCGATCGGCTTCACCGGAGCTCCTCCCGTGCCGCCGAGGTCGATGTTTCACGTGAAACATTCCCTCCCAAATCCTCTGGACGGCTCCCGACTGCATGATCCAGTCTGAGTCGGTGACACCTCCACACCTCACCGAGCTGCCGATCCGAGCGTTGAACGCGGACGATCTCCGCCACTGCGCCGACCTGTCCGAAGACCGCGGCTGGCCCCGCGAGGACCACAAATGGGGGCTGCTGCTCGCCGCCGGAACCGGGTACGGAGTCGACGCCCCGGACGGCCGGGGACTGGCCGCCGCCTGTGTCGTCACCGGCTACGGCGGCACCCGCGCCGAACCGGAACTCGCCGCCATCGGCATGGTCCTCGTCGCCGACCGCTACGCCCGCCGGGGCCTGGGCCGCCGCCTGATGACGCACATCTGCGACGACGTCCTCAAGGGCATCCCCCTCACTCTGCACGCCACGCCCTACGGACGTCCGCTCTACGAGGAGCTCGGCTTCGCGACCACGGGCCGCGCCGAGATGCTGAAGGGCGTCTTCCGTCCGGATCCCGCTGCCGCCCCCTCCGGCAACGGCACCGTCCGGCCCGCCACCGCCGAGGACCTGCCGCGGATCCTCCAGCTGGACACCGAGGTCTTCGGCAACGACCGGACCCACGTGATCACCCGGCTTCCCGCCTTCACCGACCGGCTGCTCGTCACCGAGGACCGGGACGGCACCCTCACCGGGTACGCCGCGATCTGGCCCAACATGGAGACCCATGTCATCGGCCCGCTGATCGCCCGCGACACCGCCGGCGCGCAGGCACTCGTCACCGCGCTCGCCGCCACCACCGACCGGCCGCTGCGCACCGACGTCGACGTACGCCACGAGGAGCTCGTCTCCTGGCTCAAGGACCGCGGCCTTGACTCCGTGGCCTTCAACGCCGTCATGACCAGGGACATCCCGGGCCTGCCCGGTGACTGGACCCGCCGCTGGGCGCCGCTCACCGTGGCCGCTGGCTGAGAAAGGATCCCCCCGCCATGACCGAGACCCCCGAGCTCGCCATCCGCCCCGCCATCGAGGCCGATCTGCCCGCCATCGTCGCCATGCTGGCCGACGACCCCCTCGGCGCGACCCGGGAATCGCCCGAGGACCTCACCCCGTACCTCGCGGCCTTCAAGCGCCTGGCCGAGGATCCGAACCAGCACCTCGTCGTGGCCGTCCGCGCGGAACGCGTCGTGGGCACGCTGCAGTTGACGATCGTCCCGGGCCTGTCCCGCAAGGGGTCCACCCGCTCCATCATCGAGGGCGTCCGCGTCCACGCCGACGAGCGCGGCAGCGGCCTGGGCACCCGCTTCGTGGAATGGGCCATCGAGAAGTCCCGCGCCGAGAGCTGCGAGATCGTGCAGCTCACCTCGGACGCGACCCGCACCGACGCGCACCGCTTCTACGAGCGGCTCGGCTTCGCCGCCTCCCACGTCGGGTTCAAGCTCCAGCTCTGAACGGCCGTGACCGCAGGCCGGGCCACCATGTCAGCGGCCCGGCCTACGCTCGGCAGGATGAGCCCCAGCCCGCCTCTCGCCACCACCGCCGAGGCCGCACGCCTCGCCGCATGGGTCGGCGAGGCCCGCATCACCCCGCGCTTGCGCACCCCGCTGGAGCGCGAACCCAGCTCCTGAGCCGGGCCGTCAGCCGATGCCCCGCCAGCCCTGCGGGTCCACCCCGCCGGGCACCGGGGTCCCGGCGTCGTACGGCTCCCGCGTGAACACGAAGGACGCCAGGTCGAGGTGGCTCACCGAGCCGTCGGCGCGCCGTACCGCCCGCAGCGTCTCCCCCGCGTAGTACCCGGACAGACCGGTCCACGTACCGTCCGGCTCCGCCCGGAAACGCGCGGACCGGCCGGTCGCACCCACCGGCCCCAGCTCCAGCGATCCGTCCGCCTTCAGCCGCACCACTTGGGCGGACGTGCCCCAGTACCAGGGCCCGCACACCTCCAGCGGCACCTGGTCGGCCTGCGCGAACGGCCGCCACGGCTGCGGGAACCGCGGCTCGGCGTCCGCGACGACCGCCACCAGGTCCGCGGCCACCGACGCGGCCGGCAGCCCCGAGGTGCAGTTCGCCAGCACCACCGCCGCCACGTCGTCCGTCTCGCTCAGCCACAGGCCCGCGACGAACCCCGGCAGCGATCCGCTGTGCCCCGCGAGCCGGCGCCCGCCCTGGGCCATCAGCTGCATCCCCAGCCCGTAGCCGAACTCGGCGAGGCCCGGCTCCGGCGGAGCTGCCGACGTGCGCATCTCCCGTACCGACCGCGCGCCCAGCACCCGGTCGTCGCCCCGCAGCAGGAAGTCCGCGAACCGTGCCAAGTCCCTTGTCGTGGACCACAGCTGACCGGCCGGAGCCATCAGCCCCAGGTCCTCGAGCGGCTCGGGCATCATCAGGTCCGCCCACGGGTGCACGGCCCAGCCGCCCGCGTGCGGTGCCTGCGACGACCCGCTCGTCCGCTCCAGCCCCAGCGGCTCCAGCACCTCGGCCCGCAGCGCCTCTTCCCACGGCTTCCCGCGCAGCACCTCGATCAGCGAACCGAGCAGGGTGTAACCGGGGTTGGAGTAGTGGTGCCGGCTTCCGGGCGCGTGCCGCAGCGGGTCGTCCCCCAGTACGTCGGCCAGGTCGGGGCGCAGCACTCCGGGGGTGCGCTCCCACCACTCGCCGGGGGTCTCCGCCGCCAGACCGCCGGTGTGGGCCAGCAGTTGGGCGATGGTCACCTCGCCGACGCCGGTGCCCGGCAGATGCTTCTCCAGCGGATCCGCGAGGTCCAGCAGGCCCTCGTCACGCAGCCGCATCACCAGAACGGCGGTGAAGGTCTTGGTGATCGACCCGATCCGGTACTGGACGTCCCCGTCCGGGCCGTGGCCTTCCACCGAGGTCCGGGAGCCCTCCCAGACCACCTCCCCGCCCCGCACGACGGCCGCCACCACCGACGGGGCCCGGCCCTCGCTCTGCGCGACGGCGATCCGGTGGCGCAGCGCCCGCCGCGTGGCAGGGAGAAGTTCCAGGTCCTCAGAGAGCTCATCCATGATCGGATGCTACGTGTTGGCCATGTCCACGAACCGCGAATAGTGGCCCTGGAAGGCGACCGTGATCGTCGCCGTGGGGCCGTTGCGGTGCTTCGCCACGATCAGGTCCGCCTCGCCCGCGCGGGGGGACTCCTTCTCGTACGCGTCCTCGCGGTGGAGCAGGATCACCATGTCGGCGTCCTGCTCGATCGAGCCCGACTCACGCAGGTCGGAGACCATGGGCTTCTTGTCCGTGCGCTGCTCCGGGCCACGGTTCAGCTGGGAGAGCGCGATCACGGGGACCTCGAGCTCCTTCGCCAGCAGCTTGAGGTTTCGGGACATGTCCGAGACCTCCTGCTGGCGGCTCTCGGGACGGCGCGAGCCGCCCGACTGCATCAGCTGGAGGTAGTCGATGACCACGAGCGAGAGGTCGTTGCGCTGCTTGAGCCGACGGCACTTGGCGCGGATCTCCATCATCGACAGGTTGGGGGAATCGTCGATGTAGAGCGGGGCGGCTGACACGTCGGGCATCCGCCGGGCCAGCCGGGTCCAGTCGTCGTCCGTCATCGTGCCCGAGCGCATGTGGTGCAGCGCCACCCGGGCCTCCGCCGAGAGCAGGCGCATCGCGATCTCGTTGCGCCCCATTTCGAGGGAGAAGATCACGCTCGGCAGGTTGCTCTTGATGGAGCAGGCGCGCGCGAAGTCCAGCGCGAGCGTGGACTTTCCCATGGCGGGTCGGGCGGCGATGACGATCATCTGACCGGGGTGCAAACCGTTGGTCAGCGAGTCGAGGTCCGTGAAGCCGGTCGGCACGCCCGACATCTGCCCGCTGCGCGACCCGATCGCCTCGATCTCGTCGAGGGCGCCCTCCATGATGTCGCCGAGCGGGAGGTAGTCCTCGGAGGTCCGCTGCTCGGTGACCGCGTAGATCTCGGCCTGGGCGCTGTTGACGATCTCGTCGACGTCTCCGTCGGCCGCGTAGCCCATCTGTGTGATCTTCGTACCGGCCGCGACCAGGCGGCGCAGGACGGCGCGCTCGTGGACGATCTCCGCGTAGTACTCGGCGTTCGCCGCCGTCGGGACCGACTGCACCAGGGTGTGCAGGTACGAGGCCCCGCCGACCTTGCTGATCTCCCCGCGCCGGGTCAGCTCGGCGCCGACCGTGATCGGGTCGGCCGGCTCTCCCTTGGCGTACAGGTCGAGGATGGCCTGGTAGATCGTCTCGTGCGAGGGCCGGTAGAAGTCGTGTCCCTTGAGGACCTCGACGACATCGGCGATCGCGTCCTTGGAGAGCAGCATGCCGCCGAGCACCGACTGCTCGGCGTCGAGGTCCTGCGGGGGGACGCGCTCGAAGCCGCCTCCGGCGCCGCCGCCGTCCCAGGAGCCGCTCTCGCGGCCCCGGTCGTGCTGCTCGTCACCGCGTCCGCGGCCCTCGCCGTTGCGGCGGGGACGGGGCGGCAGACGGTCACCCGGACCGCTGTCGGCCCAAGGGTCGTCCATGGGCTCGGGCATGCTCACCGGGCCGCCTCCTCCCGTCCGCAACGCGGACCTCGCCGTGCCACTCTTTCTACGACACGGCTCTGACATATGGGGCACCCGAATCGGCTGTCGGCGAGTCGGGCAACGCACCACGGTAGGGCCGACGGCGGCGTCAGCCAATCTTGTTATCCACAGGCTGTGTGGATGAGGTGTGGACGACGGCGCCAATGCTGTGGGTAAGTCCCCGGAAGCTGTGCACGGACCGGGGGACGACGCTGTGGACAAAATCACCTACCCCACCCCCTCACCCCATCTGACCTGCACTTTCCCTACTCGATCAGGCCCGCTCGGAAAAATCTTGGCCACTGTCTCAAGATCGCCTCCAACGGGTGGGGAAGAACGCGCAAGTCAGCGCGCCGGTAAGGATCCAAAGAGGGTTGCATCCATTACCTGTGGAAGATTAGATTGAGCACATGACACAGGCCCCCGCCGCACCGAAGGCTGCACCGAGACGGCACGATCGAGAGATCTTCGCGCTCGCCGTTCCCGCCTTCGGCGCCCTCGTCGCCGAGCCGCTGTTCCTGATGGCCGACAGCGCCATCGTCGGACACCTCGGGACGCCCCAGCTGGCCGGCCTCGGTATCGCCGCGGCTCTGCTCACCACCGCCGTGAGCGTCTTCGTCTTCCTCGCCTACGCCGCCACCGCGGCCGTCGCCCGCAGGGTCGGGGCAGGCGACCTGCAGGCGGCCATCCGGCAGGGCATGGACGGCATCTGGCTCGCCCTCCTGCTCGGCGCGGCCGTCATCGCCGTGGTCCTGCCCGCCGCGCCGTGGCTGGTCTCCGTCTTCGGAGCCTCCGACACGGTCGCCCCGTACGCCATCACCTATCTGCGGATCTCCGCGTTCGGCATCCCGGCCATGCTCGTGGTGCTGGCCGCCACCGGCGTCCTCCGCGGCCTCCAGGACACCCGTACACCGCTCTACGTCGCCATCGCGGGCTTCGCCCTCAACGGAGGCCTGAACGTCCTCCTCGTCTACGGTGCGGACCTCGGCATCGCGGGCTCCGCCTGGGGCACGGTCATCGCCCAGTGCGCCATGGCCGCCGCATACCTGGTCGTGGTCGTACGCGGCGCCCGGCGGCACGCGGCCTCCCTGCGCCCCGACCTCGCGGGGATCCGGGCCTGTGCACAGGCCGGCGCCCCCCTGCTCGTCCGCACCCTGTCCCTGCGCGCCGTTCTGCTGATCGCGACCGCCGTGGCCGCCCGACTCGGCGACGCCGACATCGCCGCCCACCAGATCCTGCTCTCCCTGTGGAGCCTGCTCGCCTTCGCCCTGGACGCGATCGCGATCGCCGGGCAGGCGATCATCGGCCGCTACCTGGGCGCGGGCGACACCGAAGGCGCGAAGGCCGTGTGCCGCCGCATGGTGCAGTGGGGGATCGTCTCGGGGATCGTGCTCGGCCTGCTGGTCATCCTGGCCCGCCCCGTGTTCATTCCGCTGTTCACCAGCGATCCGGCGGTCGAGGACGCCCTGCTGCCCGCCCTGCTGGTCGTCGCGCTCTCCCAGCCCGTCTCCGGCATCGTCTTCGTGCTCGACGGGGTCCTGATGGGCGCCGGCGACGGCCGCTACCTCGCCTGGGCGATGCTCGTGACGCTCGCCGTGTTCACCCCGGCGGCGCTCCTGGTACCGACGGTGGGAGGCGGCCTGACGACCCTGTGGTGGGCCATGACCCTGATGATGCTGGTCCGTATGGTCACCCTCCAGCTCCGCGCCCGCTCGGGCCGGTGGCTGGTCGCGGGGGCGACGCGCTAGACGGATGTGTTTCACGTGAAACAGGCGCGGGAGGCCGCAGTGGTTTCACGTGAAACAGGCGCGGGAGGCCGCCGTCTGTTTCACGTGAAACATCGCCGCATGACGAAAGGGCCGCACCCCAGCGGGGTGCGGCCCTTCGTGTACGCAGCCCTTAGGCGGCGACGACCTCGACGCCCACGTTCGCGGCCACGTCGGCGTGCAGACGCACGGAGACCTGGTACGAACCGAGGGTCTTGATCGGGGAGCCCAGCTCCACGCGACGCTTGTCGACCTTCGGGCCGCCCGAGGACTCGATCGCCGTGGCGATGTCGGCCGGGGTCACGGAACCGAAGAGACGACCGGCGTCACCCGCGCGGGTGGCCAGACGGACCTTCACGCCCTCGAGCTTGGCCTTGACCTCGTTGGCCTGCTCGATGGTCGCGATCTCGTGGATCTTGCGGGCGCGGCGGATCTGCGCCACGTCCTTCTCGCCACCCTTGGTCCAGCGGATCGCGAAACCACGCGGGACCAGGTAGTTGCGAGCGTAACCGTCCTTGACGTCGACGACATCGCCGGCGGCACCGAGGCCAGAAACCTCGTGGGTCAGGATGATCTTCATTAGTCGGTCACCCTTTCCTTATCGCGCGGTGGACGTGTAGGGCAGCAGCGCCATCTCACGGCTGTTCTTCACGGCCGTGGCGACGTCACGCTGGTGCTGCGTGCAGTTGCCGGTAACGCGGCGGGCACGGATCTTGCCGCGGTCGGAAATGAACTTCCGCAGCATGTTCGTGTCCTTGTAGTCCACGTAAGCGGTCTTGTCCTTGCAGAACGCGCAGACCTTCTTCTTAGGCTTGCGCACAGGCGGCTTCGCCATTGTGTCTCTCCTGTGTGATCAAGAAGTTTGGATGCGAGCTGCCCTAGAAGGGCGGCTCGTCCGAGTAGCCGCCGCCGGAGCCGCCGGAGCTTCCGCCCCAGCCGCCACCGCCGCCGCCGCCCTGCTGCTGCTGGCCGCCGGCAGGCGCGCTGGACGCCCACGGGTCGTCGGAGGGAGCTCCGCCGCCCTGCGGGGCGCCGCCGCTGGGGGCTCCGCCCCAGCCGCCGCCGCCACCGCCGCCGGCCTGCTGCTGACCGCCGCCACCGCCGTATCCACCCTGGCCACCGCGACCGGTGGTCTTGGCGACCTTGGCCGTGGCGTTCTTCAGGCTGGGGCCGACTTCCTCGACGTCCAGCTCGTAGACCGTGCGCTTGACACCCTCACGGTCCTCGTACGACCGCTGCCTCAGCCGGCCCTGCACGATGACGCGCATGCCCCGCTGAAGGGACTCGGCGACGTTCTCCGCCGCCTGCCGCCACACCGAGCAGGTCAGGAACAGGCTCTCGCCGTCCTTCCACTCATTGGTCTGGCGGTCGAAGGTGCGGGGGGTGGACGCGACACGGAACTTCGCGACCGCCGCACCCGAGGGGGTGAAGCGCAGCTCGGGGTCGTCGACGAGATTGCCGACGACCGTGATGACGGTCTCGCCTGCCATGGATGAACCTCTCGGCGGGGATTGCTGCTGGGCTGCTGTGCTACTCGATCCCGATTACCGCTGAACCGAAGTTCAGTGGGTCTCGGGGCGAAGGACCTTGGTCCGGAGAACCGACTCGTTCAGGTTCATCTGTCGGTCAAGCTCCTTGACGACCGCAGGCTCGGCCTGAAGGTCGATGACCGAGTAGATGCCCTCGGGCTTCTTCTTGATCTCGTAAGCGAGACGACGACGGCCCCAGGTGTCGACCTTCTCGACCTTTCCGTTGCCCTCACGGACGACGGAGAGGAAGTTCTCGATCAGCGGGGAGACAGCGCGCTCCTCGAGATCGGGGTCGAGGATGACCATCACTTCGTAGTGACGCATGTGGAACCCACCTCCTTTGGACTCAGCGGCCACGGTCGTTCCGTGGCAGGAGGGTCGTGATGCGTGCGCACGGTGTCCGAGAGCAGACACCGCGCAGCTGTACAGACTACCTCCTCGACTCCTTCCGGTTGAAATCCGGCGCCAGGGGGACACAATCTGTATCCATCGGGTGTGCTCGGTGCTATGCCCCCCGGCACCTGCCGGAGGCGGCCCCGCAGCACCGCTCTGCTCAGCCAGGAGGTGCCTTCCGATGGCACAGGCCATGCGATCCCAGTCCTCACCCCCGCCGATCTCGCTCTTCTCGACCGACGGCAAGTCCCACCCGCTGCAGGACGCCCTGATGGCGGCCACGCTGATCCTCGGCGCCGTGGCGTTCGTCACGGCGTTCTTCCACCACCTGCACCTGCTCAGCTCGTGGGCCGGGCTGATCGGGATCCTCACCGGCGCGTACGGACAGTTCATCTCCGTCACGACACGCGAGCGCTTCGCACTGATCATCGGCCTAGGCGCATCGGCGTTCGGGTTCTTCCTCGGCATGGCGCACGGCGGCCTCTTCGGCGGCTGGCTGGGCTGACCGGGGTACCTCCGCGGCAGGGCGCCGCCCAACAACCGGCCCGGGCCCACGGCCCGTCCCCCAGATGGGTGGCGCCCCTGTCGCAGTAGGCTTCGCGCCATAGCCAGCGAAGCCGCCGGAGGAGACACCCCGCATGAGCCTGTCCCTGAGCACCATCAGCCGAGAGCAGCATCTGGCCTACCTCCAGAGCCTGCCGTCGGCTAGCCACTGCCAGGTCCCGGCATGGGCCGACGTCAAGAACGAGTGGCGCTCGGAGAACCTCGGCTGGTTCGACAAGTCCGGCGAACTCGTCGGTGTGGCTCTGGTGTTGTACCGCCAGCTGCCCAAGGTGAAGCGGTACCTGGCGTACCTCCCGGAGGGCCCGGTCATCAACTGGTACGCCCCGAACCTGGAGGAGTGGCTCCAGCCGATGCTGGCCCACCTCAAGAACCAGGGCGCCTTCACGGTGAAGATGGGCCCGCCCGTCGTCATCCGCCGCTGGAACTCCGCCGCCATCAAGGCCGGGATCCAGGACCCGGACGTCAAGCGCCTGCGCGACGTGGAGGCCTCGGTCATCGAGCCGCGCGCCTTCGAGGTGTCCGACAAGCTGCGCCGCATGGGCTGGCAGCAGGCCGAGGACGGCGGCGCCGGATTCGGCGACGTGCAGCCCCGCTACGTCTTCCAGGTGCCGCTGGCCAACCGTTC
Source organism: Streptomyces sp. NPDC048270 (assembly GCF_040652335.1). Taxonomy (NCBI): domain Bacteria; kingdom Bacillati; phylum Actinomycetota; class Actinomycetes; order Kitasatosporales; family Streptomycetaceae; genus Streptomyces; species Streptomyces sp. NPDC048270. The sequence goes on along the minus strand of NZ_JBEZLV010000002.1, from coordinate 262,830 downwards.
GCTGGACGACGTCCTCAAGGGCTTCAACCAGCTGTGGCGCCGCAACATCAAGAAGGCCGAGAAGGCCGGCGTCGAGGTCGTCCAGGGCGGCTACGAGGACCTGCCGACCTGGCAGCACCTGTACGAGATCACGGCCGAGCGCGACAAGTTCCGCCCGCGCCCGCTCAGCTACTTCCAGCGCCAGTGGACGGCCCTCAACTCCGAGGACCCCAACCGCATGCGGCTGTACATCGCCAAGCACGAGGGGGAGCCGCTGGCCGCCGCCACGATGCTCACCGTCGGCCAGCACGTCTGGTACTCGTACGGCGCCTCCGCCAACCACAAGCGCGAGGTGCGCCCGTCCAACGCGATGCAGTGGCGCATGCTGCGCGACTCGTACGCACTGGGCGCGAGCGTCTACGACCTGCGCGGCATCTCTGACACGCTGGACGAGAACGACCACCTGTTCGGACTGATCCAGTTCAAGGTCGGCACGGGCGGCGAGGCCGTCGAGTACGTCGGCGAGTGGGACTTCCCGCTCAACAAGGTGCTGCACAAGGCGCTCGACATCTACATGTCGCGTCGCTGATCCCACCCCCACCCACGCACCGCTGCACCCGCAGCTTTTCAGGAGAGGTTCCGGACGGGCATGGCGCTCACGCTCTACGTCGACACCGCGCGCTGGCGTGCGCACCAGAAGCAGATCCAGGACCGGTTCCCCGGAATGATCCCGGTCTGCAAGGGCAACGGGTACGGCTTCGGCCACGAGCGCCTGTGCGAGGAGGCGACCCGGATGGGCGCCGACGTACTGGCCGTCGGGACGACCTACGAGGCCGCCAGCATCAAGGACTGGTTCGGCGGCGACCTGCTCGTCCTCACCCCGTTCCGGCGGGGCGAGGACCCGGTGCCGCTGCCCGACCGGGTCATCCGCTCGGTGGCCTCGCTGGACGGGGTCCGCGGCCTGGTCGGCGCCCGGGTGGTCATCGAGTGCATGAGCTCGATGCGCCGCCACGGCATCTCCGAGCAGGACCTGGGACAGCTGCACGCGGCGATCGAGGACGTGCGCCTCGAGGGCTTCGCCCTGCACCTGCCGCTGGACCGCCCGGACGGCTCGGACGCCGTCGAGGAGGTCATCGGCTGGATGGACCGGCTGCGCGCGGCCCGGCTGCCGCTGCACACCATGTTCGTCAGCCACCTGCGCGCGGAGGAACTGGCCCGGCTCCAGCAGCAGTTCCCGCAGACCCGCTTCCGTGCGCGGATCGGCACCCGGCTGTGGCTGGGCGACCACGACGCGACCGAGTACCGCGGCGCGGTCCTCGACGTCACGCGCGTGGCCAAGGGCGACCGCTTCGGCTACCGCCAGCAGAAGGCGGCCTCCGACGGCTGGCTGGTGGTCGTGGCCGGCGGTACCTCGCACGGAGTGGGCCTGGAGGCCCCCAAGGCCCTGCACGGCGTGATGCCGCGCGCCAAGGGCGTCGCCCGGGCGGGCCTGGCCACCGTCAACCGCAACCTGTCGCCCTTCGTGTGGGCGGGCAAGCAGCGCTGGTTCGCCGAGCCGCCGCACATGCAGGTGTCGATCCTGTTCGTGCCGTCGGACTCGCCCGAGCCCAAGGTCGGCGACGAGCTCGTGGCGCACCTGCGCCACACCACCACGCAGTTCGACCGGGTGCTCGACGCCTGACCGCCGCGCGCCGGCCGGTCCCCGACGGGCCGGCGCGTCCGGATCAGTCCTTGGGGTGCGTGCCCCAGTCGACCCGCTGACCCTCCGAGGGCGTCGCGTACCGCGGCGCCCTCGCCGCGTCCGACAGCACGAACACGTCCTCGGCCCCGTCCAGGACGCCGCCCGAGGGGTCGTCGGAGCCGTCCCGCCGCACGACGTCCCGTTCGGGCATGAGGATGTCGCGGACGATGACCGCGCACAGGTAGAGGGTGCCCAGCAGATGGGCGGCGATCGCCAGCTGGTAGCCCTCCGTGGGCAGGCCCTGGTGCTTGTCCCCGCTGCTCGTGTAGGCCAGGTAGAACCAGATCCCGAAGAAGTAGGCGACCTCCGTGGCCTGCCAGATCAGGAAGTCGCGCCAGCGCGGCCGGGCCAGCGCCGCGAGCGGGATGAGCCACAGGACGTACTGCGGCGAGTAGACCTTGTTGGCCAGGATGAAGGCGGCCACCACCAGGAAGGCCAGCTGGGCGAAGCGGGGCCGGCGCGGGGCGGTCAGGGTGAGCAGTCCGATGGCTCCGCAGAGCAGGAGCGTCAGCCCGGTCGCGTAGGTGTTGGCGCCGTCCAGGGGGTTGCCCGAGCGCTGGGAGATCAGCAGCCACACGGAGCCGAAGTCGATGGGCCGCTCCTGGCTGAAGGTGTAGAACTTCGTCCAGCCCTCCCAGGCCCCGGCCATGACCGGCAGGTTCACCAGGAGCCAGGACCCGGCCGCGCCGAGGACCGCCCCGCCGAAGGCCCGCCACTTCCCGGCCCGCCAGCAGAGCACGAACAGCACCCCGAGCAGCAGCACCGGGTAGAGCTTCGCCGCGGTGGCCAGGCCGATGAGGACGCCGAAGAGGACCGTCCGGCCCCGGGACCACATGAGCATTCCGGCGGCGGTCAGGGCGATGGCCAGCAGGTCCCAGTTGATCGTCGCGGTCAGCGCGAAGGCCGGCGCGAGGGCGAAGAGCAGGGCGTCCCAGGGGCGGCGGCGGTGGGTCCGGGCCACGCACACGGCGATGACCGCCGCGCAGGCCATCAGCATGCCCGCGTTGACCATCCAGTACATCTGCTCGCGGTGCTGCATGGAGCCGCTGCCGGGCGTGAGCCAGGAGGCGATCTCCATGAACAGCCCGGTGAGCACCGGGTACTCCAGGTACTCCATGTCGCCGGGGAGCCGGTCGAAGTAGGGGGTCAGGTTGTCGGCGAAGCCGCGTACCGCGTAGAGGTGCGGGATGTCGGAGTAGCAGGCGTGGGTGTACTGGGACGCGGCTCCCCGGAACCACGCCCAGTCGTAGCAGGGCAGTTTCTGCACCATGCCCAGCGCGAACATGCCGATGGCGAGCAGGGCCACCACCCGGACGGGCCCCAGCCAGTGGCCGCCGAGCCGGGCGTGGCGGCCGACGGGGCCGCCGAGGAACTCACTGCCCGCTGCGGAGACCTCGTCCTGCTGGGTGGGCAGTACGGGGCTGTCCTCGTGCACCTTCGTCATGGGGCTCATCCTGCCGTACGGGGCCGGACATGGGGGAAGGCCGCCGCACCCCGTGCGACGGCCTTCCCCGAGCAGGTGGGCGGGTGCGGTCAGTCGGCCGCCGCGCCCGTGGGCCAGCCCGTGCTGCCGCCGGGGCGGCCGGGCCTGGTGTTCGTCGGCGACGGCGATCCGCTGGGACCGCCGATGATCCCGCCGTCGGTCCCGCCGTCCGTGCCCCCGTTCGTCCCCCCGTTGGAGGTCCCGCCGGTGGTGTCCGGGTTGCAGTACAGCTCCCACGGCTTACAGGACGGCTTGCCGCCCTTCGACGGGGTCGGGGACGGCGGCGGCGGGCTGCTCGACGGCGAGGTCGAGGGCGACGCGGACGGCGACGCGGGGGCCGTGGGGGTCGGGGAGGGGGCCCCCGCCGAGTCGGCCTTCACGCCGATGTCCTCGGCCTCCGGGAACTTCGTGAGCGGGGCGCCCTTGAGCGCCTCGCGCATGTACTCGGTCCAGATGACGGCCGGGATGTCACCGCCGTGGATGGAGTCGGTGCCGCCCACGCCGTTCATGGACTGCAGCTCCTTGTCCTTCGAGTTGGGGTTGGAGCGGAAGAGGACCACGGAGGTGGACAGCTCCGGGGTGTAGCCGACGAACCAGGCGGACTTGTTCTCGTCGGTGGTGCCGGTCTTGCCCGCGGCGGGCCGGCCCAGCTTCTTGGCCTTGGTGCCGGTGCCGTTCTGGATGACGTTCTCCAGGACCTTGGTGACGTTGTCCGCGACGGCGTTGTCCATGGCCCGCTGGGCCGTGGGGGCCTCGAAGCCTGGCAGCTTGTCGCCGTTCTTCTTGACCTCGGTCACGGAGTACGGCTCGCGGTGCATGCCGGAGGCGGCGAAGGTGGCGTACGAGTCAGCCATCCGGATGGCGCTGGGGGTGGAGGTGCCCAGGGCGAAGGAGGCGTCGTTGTTCGGGTTCAGCGACTCTTCCAGGATGCCCGTGGACTTGGCCACGTTGCGCACCTTCTCGTGGCCGACGTCGAAGACGAGCTGGGCGAACGGGACGTTGATGGACTTCTCCATCGCCTCGGTGAGGGTCACGTAGCCGTAGGGGGTGGGGCTCTCGTTCTTCTGCTTGAACGGGCTGCCGGAGGCGTCGCGCAGCGGCCTGCCCTCCCGGTTGTTGATCACGGTGAGGTCGTTGGCCTGGTACTTGCTGTCGACCGAGATGCCCTGGCCCTTGGAGTTCTGGGTGCCGTACTCCATCGCCGCCGCCAGCACGTACGGCTTCCAGGTCGAGCCGACCGGGACGCCGCTGGTGTTGGCGTTGTTGCTGAAGTACTTCTGGTCCCAGCCGGGTCCGCCGTAGATCGCGACGATCTTGCCGGTCTTCACGTCCACGGAGGAGGCGCCGAACTGCACGAACGTGTCGAACTCCGGCCGCTTCTTCTCGTCGAGGAATTCGTTGCGGGTGTCCTCGACGGCCTTGGCCAGGGCGTCGACCTTCGGCTTCTCGAAGGTGGTCCTGATCGTGTAGCCGCCCAGGGCCATCTGCTCGGCGGTGATGTGCGCGTTCTTCATCACGTACGCCTTGGCGGTGTCGACCAGGTAGCCGATCTGCCCGGTCATGCCGCGGGCCTGCTCCGACTCGATGCGCGGGGGGAACTCGGCGTCCGTGTACTTGGCCCGCTCGCCCTTGTCCATCCGGCCGACCTCGACCTCGCGGTCGAGCACCCAGGCCCAGCGCTTCCTGGCCCGCTGCTCGTTGAGGGCGGGGGTGGCGGCCGCGCCGATGCCGCCGTCCGGGTTGTACAGGTTGGGGCCCTTGAGCACGGAGGCCAGGAAGGCGCTCTCGGCGGGGTTGAGGTCCTTGCAGTCCTTGCCGAAGTAGGCGCGGGCCGCGGCCTGGATGCCGTAGGCGTCGCGGCCGTAGTAGGCGGTGTTGAGGTAGCCCGCGAGGACCGTGTCCTTCTCCTCGGAGACGCCCAGCCTGATGGCGATGAAGAGCTCGGTGACCTTGCGCTTGAGCGTCTGGTCCGAGTCCAGGTAGGTGTTCTTCACGTACTGCTGGGTGATCGTCGAGCCGCCCTGGGTGGAGCCGCCGGTGGCCATGTTCCACACGGCCCGGCCGATGCCCATCGGGTCGACGCCCTTGTCCGTCTCGAAGGACTCGTTCTCCGCGGCGATCACCGCGTCCCTCATCGACCGCGGGATGTCGGAGATGGGGACGATCTGGCGGTTCATCGAACCGCCGGTCGCCACCATCTGGGTGCCGTCGGCCCACTCGAAGACGTTGTTCTGGGCCTGGGCTGCCTTGTGCGGGTCGGGCGTGCTCACCATGGCGATGCCGATGCCCGCCCCGGCGGTGACGACCGCGAAGAAGCCCAGTGCCGTGCCGGACACCAGCTTCCAGGAGGGCACGAAGCGCTTCCACCCGTCCCGGTCGGACCGCGGGTAGTTGACGAGGCGCTTGTCGGGGCGCGCGGTGCCGCCGCGGGCGGCCCGGCCGGAGGCTCTGCCTCCACGGCCGGCGGACCCTCTCTGGGCGGCGCGGCGGGCCTCTGCACGGCTGCCGTGCGCGGACGGTTCCGCATACGGCCCGCTGGGTGAGGCGGTGGGAACGTCACGTCCGGATCCGGCGCCCCGGCCGGGACGCTGCTGGGCAGCCCGGCGGGCCGAGGCCCGCCCACCACCTTGGGGCTGCGACGGTTTGCGGCGGTGCTCGCTCATCGAACGACTACTCCTCGGGCAGGCGAGTGGCCTGGAAGCGGCAGGTGAATTCCGGTTCCCCCGGTGTCCTGGCGCACAGACTACGCACGCTCAAAACCCGACCAGTGCCGAAGTTCACCCCAAATCAGGCAACTTGCATCGTACGAATTGGTGATGTGACGCCGGTCACCACGTCACCCCTTGTCGCTGGACGCGCACCGTTCTATCGTCTGGATGTATCGAGTCGATACATCAGCTCGGTATAAAGACTCAGGGCCGAGAGCTCGGAGTCAGAGTCGGAGGAGAGGCAGGCGGATGAGCAGGCGCTCAGGCATCCTCGAATTCGCCGTCCTCGGCCTGCTTCGCGAATCCCCCATGCACGGGTATGAGCTGCGCAAGCGGCTCAACACCTCGCTCGGGGTGTTCAGGGCCTTCAGCTACGGGACGCTCTATCCCTGCCTCAAGACGCTCGTCGCCAACGGCTGGTTGATAGAGGAGCCGGGCAATGCCCCGGAAGACGCGCTCGCCGCTTCACTCGCAGGGCGGCGCGCCAAGATCGTCTATCGGTTGACGGCCGCGGGCAAGGAGCACTTCGAGGAGCTCCTCTCCCATACGGGACCCGACACCTGGGAGGACGAGTCCTTCGCCGCCCGCTTCGCCTTCTTCGGCCAGACCGAACGAGACGTGCGCATGCGGGTACTGGAGGGCCGCCGCAGCCGGCTTGAGGAGCGTCTGGAGAAGATGCGCGCCTCACTGGCCCGCACGCGGGAACGCCTCGACGACTACACGCTGGAGCTGCAGCGGCACGGCATGGAGTCCGTGGAGCGCGAAGTGCGCTGGCTGAACGAGCTCATCGAGAGCGAGCGGGCGGGACGGGATCGGAGACGACCCGGTCCGTCCGACGAAACTGAAAAATGAGGCCTGCATCTCGCAGACCTCGTCCGAGAACAAACAGGGAGCAACCGGAATGGGTTCGGTTCGCGTAGCCATCGTCGGCGTAGGCAACTGCGCCGCCTCGCTGGTGCAGGGCGTCGAGTACTACAAGGACGCCGACCCGGCGGCCAAGGTCCCCGGTCTGATGCACGTCCAGTTCGGCGACTACCACGTGCGTGACATCGAGTTCGTCGCCGCGTTCGACGTCGACGCGAAGAAGGTCGGCCTCGACCTTTCGGACGCCATCGGCGCCAGCGAGAACAACACCATCAAGATCTGCGACGTCCCGAACACGGGCGTCACCGTGCAGCGCGGCCACACCTACGACGGTCTGGGCAAGTACTACCGCCTGACCATCGAGGAGTCCGCCGAGGCTCCGGTCGACGTGGTGCAGATCCTCAAGGACCGCCAGGTCGACGTCCTGATCTGCTACCTGCCCGTCGGCTCCGAGGACGCGGCGAAGTTCTACGCCCAGTGCGCCATCGACGCCAAGGTCGCCTTCGTCAACGCCCTCCCGGTCTTCATCGCCGGCACCAAGGAGTGGGCCGACAAGTTCACCGAGGCCGGTGTCCCGATCGTCGGCGACGACATCAAGTCGCAGGTCGGCGCCACCATCACGCACCGCGTGATGGCCAAGCTGTTCGAGGACCGCGGTGTCCGTCTTGAGCGCACCATGCAGCTCAACGTCGGCGGCAACATGGACTTCAAGAACATGCTCGAGCGCGACCGCCTCGAGTCGAAGAAGATCTCCAAGACGCAGGCCGTCACCTCGCAGATCCCCGACCGCGAGCTCGGCGAGAAGAACGTCCACATCGGCCCGTCCGACTACGTCGCGTGGCTCGACGACCGCAAGTGGGCCTACGTCCGCCTCGAGGGCCGCGCCTTCGGCGACGTCCCGCTGAACCTCGAGTACAAGCTCGAGGTGTGGGACTCCCCGAACTCCGCCGGTGTCATCATCGACGCCCTGCGCGCCGCGAAGATCGCCAAGGACCGCGGTATCGGCGGCCCGATCCTGTCGGCGTCCAGCTACTTCATGAAGTCCCCGCCGGTGCAGTACTTCGACGACGAGGCCTACGCGAACGTCGAGAAGTTCATCAAGGGCGAGGTCGAGCGCTAGTCGAGCCCCTGGGGTCCGCGAGGACACCTGGACTTCGGCTGTTCTTCCGCGGAGGGTCCCCGGGCAATATGCCCGGGGACCCTCCGCGTATGTGACCCTTGCCCTCATGCCTGTCGTACGTGATCTGCGCGTACTCCTGCGCCTGCGGGACTTCCGCAACCTGCTCGCCGTACGGCTGCTCTCCCAGGCGGCAGACGGCGTCTACCAGGTAGCGCTGGCCACCTATGTCGTGTTCTCCCCCGAGAAGCAGACCTCGCCGGCGGCCATCGCCTCGGCCATGGCGGTGCTCCTGCTGCCGTATTCGGCGATCGGCCCCTTCGCCGGCGTGCTGCTCGACCGCTGGCGCCGCCGCCAGGTCTTCCTCTACGGCAACCTGCTGCGCGCCTTCCTCGCCTGCGTCACCGGCATGCTGATCGTCGCCCAGGTCCCCGACTGGCTGTTCTACGCGTCGGCGCTGTCCGTGACCGCCGTCAACCGCTTCGTCCTGGCCGGGCTCTCCGCGTCCCTGCCCCACGTCGTCGGCACCGGCCAGCTGGTCACCGCGAACGCCCTCTCCCCGACCGCCGGGACCCTCGCGGCGACCGCCGGCGGGGGACTGGCCTTCCTCGTCCGGCTGCTGGCCGACGACGCCGACTCCCTCGTCGTCCTGCTCGGGGCCGGGCTCTACCTGACCGCGGGCCTCGCCTCCCTGCGCCTGGCCATCGGCCTCCTCGGGCCCGACCACCCCCCTGGCCGGCTCCACCCCTCGGTCGCCGAGGGCGTCGCCCTCACCGTTCGGGGCATGGCCGAAGGGCTGCGGCACCTCGGCTCCCGCCGGGAGGCGGCCCGGGCGCTGACCGCGATGACCGCGATGCGGTTCTGCTACGGGGCGCTGTTCGTGATGCTGCTCATGCTCTGCCGCTACTCGTGGTCGGAGAGCGAGGCCGACGGGCTGGCCCTGCTGGGGATCGCGGTCGGCGTCTCGGGGGCCGGGTTCTTCACGGCCGCCGTCGTCACTCCCTGGATGGTGGACCGGCTGGGACCGCTGGGCTGGATCACCGCCTGCTCGGCGGGCGCCGCGGTCCTCGTCCCGGCCCTCGGCCTGTTCTTCACCCCCGGGCCGATGCTGGCCGCCGCGTTCGTCCTCGGCCTCGCCACCCAGGGCGCCAAGATCTCCACCGACACGGTGGTGCAGTCCCGGGTGGACGACGACTACCGCGGCCGGGTCTTCTCCGTCTACGACGTGCTCTTCAACGTCGCCTTCGTCAGCGCCGCGGCGGTGGCCTCCCTGATGCTCCCCGTGAACGGGCAGTCCGTGCCGCTGGTCCTCTGCGTGGCTGCCCTCTACGCCGCCACCGCGGCGCTGCTGGGCCGGCAGGGGCGACGTTTCACGTGAAACATCGCCGCCCGCGGGAGAACCGGGCCGGTGTTTCACGTGAAACACCGGCTCCGGCACTCCGGCTTCACGCCTGCGCGGCCCACCACTCCTCGAGGGCGGTGACGGCCGCGTCGTGCCCCACCGGGCCGTTCTCCAGCCGCAGCTCCAGTAGGAAGGCGTAGGCCTTCCCGATCACCGGACCGGGGCCGACGTCCAGCACCCGCATGATCTCGTTTCCGTCCAGATCGGGCCGGATCGCGTCCAGCTCCTCCCGCTCCTGCAGCTGCGCGATGCGCTCCTCCAGGCCGTCATAGGTCCGGGAGAGCGCGTTGGCCTTGCGCTTGTTGCGCGTGGTGCAGTCCGACCTGGTCAGCTTGTGCAGGCGCTCCAGCAGCGGGCCGGCGTCGCGTACGTAGCGCCGCACCGCGGAGTCCGTCCACTCGCCGTCGCCGTAGCCGTGGAAGCGCAGGTGCAGCTCCACCAGCCGGGACACGTCCTTGATGATGTCGTTGGAGTACTTCAGAGCCGTCAGGCGCTTCTTGGTCATCTTCGCGCCCACCACCTCGTGGTGGTGGAAGGAGACCCTGCCGTCGCTCTCGAAGCGCCGGGTACGGGGCTTGCCGATGTCGTGCAGCAGGGCGGCCAGCCGCAGCACCAGGTCCGGGCCGTCCTCCTCCAGCGCGATCGCCTGCTCCAGCACGATCAGCGAGTGGTCGTAGACGTCCTTGTGGCGGTGGTGTTCGTCACTCTCCAGCCGCAGCGCGGGCAGCTCGGGCAGGACCCGGTCGGCCAGCCCGGTGTCCACGAGCAGGCCCAGGCCCTTGCGCGGGCCGGCGGACAGGATCAGCTTGTTCAGCTCGCCCTGCACCCGCTCCGCCGAGACGATCTCGATCCGGTCCGACATGGCCTTCATGGCCGCGACCACCTCGGGGGCGACCTCGAAGTCCAGCTGCGCGGCGAAGCGCGCCGCCCGCAGCATCCGCAGCGGATCGTCCGAGAACGAGTCCTCGGGGGTGCCGGGGGTGCGCAGCACCCCTGCGGCCAGGTCCTCGAGACCACCGTGCGGATCGATGAACTGCTGCTCCGGCAGGGCCAGCGCCATGGCGTTGACCGTGAAGTCGCGCCGGACCAGGTCCTCCTCGATCGAGTCGCCGTAGGAGACCTCCGGCTTGCGCGAGGTCCGGTCGTAGGCCTCCGAGCGGTACGTCGTCACCTCGATCTGGAAGCCGGCCTTCTGTGCCCCGACGGTGCCGAAGGCGATGCCGACGTCCCACACCGAGTCGGCCCACGGCCGGACGATCTTCAAAACGTCCTCGGGGCGGGCATCGGTGGTGAAGTCGAGATCGTTGCCGAGACGCCCGAGCAGCGCGTCGCGGACGGACCCGCCGACCAGGGCGAGGCGGAAGCCCGCCTCCTGGAAACGGCGGCCGAGCTCGTCGGCGACAGGAGCGACCCGCAGCAGTTCACTCACCGCGCGGCGCTGCACCTGACTCAGGGCACTGGGGTTGTCTTCGTTGGCGTTCGGCACAACAGAAAAGGGTACGTGTCCCGCCCGGCGCGGGCTTCCCCCTTTATCGCGACCCCGGTACCCCGCTGCCCCGGGGCTGAGCCGATCATGTGGAGCAAGGGGCGGCACTCGCGCACAGCGGGTCTCGTTACCATGCGTGGACGCACAGACGACGACCACTGACACTTCGAGGGACGGGCTAGCGCGTGGCCGAGGCGGCAGACATCCTGGGGGCGTCCCCCACTCCTGTCCGGCGCCGCTGGCTGCGGCGCGCGGTGGTCCTGCTCGCCGGGACGCCCGTCCTCGCCGCCCTGGTCTACTCTCCCGCCCCCGAGGCCCAGGCCGCCCAGGCGGCCACCGTCGACGTCCAGCTGACTTCGATGACCCCCGCCGCCCCGGTCAAGGGCGACACCCTGACCATCACGGGCACCGTGGTCAACGACGGATCCGAGACGATCAACGACGCGCACGTGGGCCTGCGGGTCGGGCCCCTCCTCGCGGACCGCGCCTCGATCGACGAGGCGGCCGAGCGCACCGGCTTCCGGGCGGGCATCGACCCCGGGGAGATCGACCAGGCCCACGCCGTGAAGATCGCCTCGCTGCCGTCGAAGGTCAACCAGACCTTCACCCTCACGGTCCCGGTGAACAAGCTGGAACTGGACAAGGACGGGGTCTACCAGCTCGGCGTCTCCCTGTCCGGGGTGACCGAGAGCCGCCCGTCCGAGCAGGTCCTGGGCATCCAGCGCACCTTCCTGCCCTGGCAGCCGGAGGCAGCGGCCAAGCGGGCCCAGCTCACCTACGTGTGGCCGCTGATCTCCACCACCCACGTGACCGCGGAAACCGGATCGGACGAGACCCAGACCCCCGTCTTCCTCGACGACTCCCTCGCGGAGGAGCTCAAGTCGGGCGGCCGGCTGGAGCGGATGGTCGCGCTCGGCAAGGACCTGCCCATCACCTGGGTCATCGACCCGGACCTGCTGTACACGGTCGACGCGATGACCAAGGGCTACCGGGTCCGCGTCCCGGGCGGAAAGTCCGTCCAGGGCAAGAACAAGGCCGTCGCCGAACAGTGGCTGAGCTCCCTGGAAGCGGCCGTCCAGGGCAAGAAGGTCGTGGCCCTGCCCTTCGGGGACCCCGACCTCGCCTCCCTCGCGCACCGCGGCAAGGACGTCTCGGGGAGCCTGGGCCAGCTGCGGCCGGCCACCGACAAGGCGAAGCAGGCTGTCGAGACGGTCCTGCACGTCCCCGCCTCCACCGACTTCTCCTGGCCCGCGAACGGGGCCATCGACCCCTCGATCGTGAACGTCGCCACCTCGGCCGGCGCCCACAACATCCTCACCCGCAGCGACAGCCTCTCGGAGAGCGGAGCCCTCGGGTACACCCCCTCGGCCGCCCGCCCCATCGGCGCGGGCGCCACCGCCGTCGTCGCCGACGCGGAACTGTCCACCGCCTTCGACGGCGACATGCTGAGCGCCGGGAACTCCACCCTCGCCCTGCAGCGGTTCCTCGCCCACACCCTCGCCCTGAACCTGCAGAAGACCGACGAACAGCGCAGCTTCGTCGTCGCCCCTCAGCGGATGCCCAGCGTCAGCCAGGTGGGGACCATGGCCGATGCCGTCCGCGCCCTCCAGGCCGGGCGCTGGACCCAGCAGGGCGACCTCGAGAGCGCCGCCGCGGCCAAGCCCGACCCCGCGGCCGCCACCCAGGTGCCGGGCGCCGGGCAGTACCCCGAGGACCTGCGCAAGCAGGAGCTGCCGGTGACCGCCTTCGAGAAGATCCGGACCACCCAGAACACCCTCGACCACTTCAAGGTCATCCTCGCCGCGCCCGACCGCGTGGAGATCCCCTTCGGGAACACCACCAACCGGGAGATGTCCACCTCCTGGCGCGGCCGCCCCGCGGAGGCCGCCCTCTACCGGGACCAGGTACAGGACTATCTGATCGGCCTCACCGAGAAGGTCAAGATCATTCCCAAGTCCGACGCCACCTTGTCGGGCCACAGCGCCACCATCCCGGTGAGCGTCCAGAACAGCCTCGTACAGGACGTCCACGACCTCGTCCTGCGGGTGAAGTCCGCCAACCCCACCCGCCTGATGTTCGGCGACAAGGGCCAGGCCGAACAGCAGGTCACCGTCCAGGGCGACCACACCCAGACGATCAAGTTCCCCGCGAACGCCACCGCGAGCGGCCCCGTCGAGGTCACCGCGCAGCTCTTCACCAAGGACGGCGTCCCCTACGGCAAGGAACGAAAGTTCACCGTCGACGCCACCGAGATCACCCCCACCGTCATGCTCGTCATCGCCGGCGGTGTGCTCCTCCTCGTCCTGGCGGGCATCAAGATGTACGCCAGCCGCAAGCGCGTCGCGGCGCGCGCGGCCGCCGAGGAGAGCACGCAGCAGAGTGACGAGTCCCCGGACACCGGACCGCAAAGCACGGACGGGTCCGGCACGAGTGAGACAGTGGACCGTTGAGCGATGCCGTGGCCGGTCGGCCTGGGGACGATGAGGTGGGGTTTCGATGAACGCGCCGTACGACGGTGACCGCGCGCAGGGCACTGGTGGGCCTACGCCCTCCCAGGGCACTGCCCCGGGCACCCCGGTGCCCGGGCAGGTTCCCGCGCCTGCGCCCGCGCCGGACCGCGACCCGTATGTCCAGGACGCCTACGACTACGACCCGTACCGGTCCCAGGACCTGTCCGCGCAGGATCCCGTGGCCGAGGTCCTCTACGACCGGGCGGCACACCCCCCGCCGCCACCCGGCACCTACCAGGAGGCCGGCCCGCTCTACGCGGCGCCCACGGCGCCCTCCTACGCCCCCGATCCGCGCGTCTGGGCCCAGACCCCGCCGCCCGAGCCGGACGGCCCCTCCCGCCACCTCCCGTACGGCGACCACGCCAACACGACCCAGTTCGTCGGCGTGGACTCCCTCGTCACCCAGGCGGCGGACGAACAGCCCGAGCCCGATGCCTTCGCCCACCTGTACCGGGACCAGGAGGCGGCCCCCCGCACCCCCGCCGAGGAGGCCCCCGTCGCCGCCCCGGCACCGGCCAAGCCCGCCGGACGCGCGTCCAGCCTGCTGAAGTCCAGCGCGCTCATGGCCGCGGGCACCATCGTCTCCCGTATCACCGGCTTCCTGCGGACCCTGGTCATCGCCGGTGCCATCGGCGTCGGCACCTTCAACGACACGTACCAGATCGCCAACACCCTGCCGACGATGATCTACGTGCTGGTCGGCGGCGGCGCCCTGAACGCCGTCTTCATCCCGCAGCTGGTCCGGGCCATGAAGAACGACAGCGACGGCGGCCAGGCGTACGCCAACCGGCTGCTGACCCTCGTCGTCGTCCTGCTGGCCGGCATCACCACCATCTGCGTCCTGGCCGCACCCGTGTTCATCACGATGATGTCGCCGAAGATCGCCTCCGACCCGCAGCAGATGGACGTCGCGGTCGCCTTCGCCCGCTACTGCCTGCCCACCATGTTCTTCATGGGCGTGCACGTGGTCCTCGGTCAGATCCTCAACGCCCGCGGCCGCTTCGGCGCGATGATGTGGACCCCGGTCCTCAACAACATCGTCGTCATCGCCACCTTCGGCGCCTTCATCTGGGCCTTCGGCGGCTTCACGACCTCCGGCGTCAACGCCTCCACCGTCACCGCCGACGGCGTCCGACTGCTGGGCCTCGGCACCCTGTTGGGCCTCACCGTCCAGGCCCTGGCGATGCTGCCCTACCTGCGCGACGCCGGCTTCAAGCCGCGCCTGCGCTTCGACTGGAAGGGCCACGGCCTCGGCAAGGCCGCCCGCCTGGCCAAGTGGACGTTCTTCTTCGTCCTCGCCAACCAGATCGGGCTCGTCGTCGTCACCCAGCTCGCCACGTGGGCCGGATCCGTCGCCGAGAAGCAGGGCCACTCCGGCACCGGCATCACCGCCTACAACTACGCGCTGCTGCTCTGGCAGATGCCGCAGGCCATCATCACCGTCTCCGTCATGACCGCCGTCCTGCCGCGCATCTCCCGGTCCGCCCACGACGGGGACGCCGCCGCCGTCCGCGACGACATCTCCTACGGGCTGCGCACCTCCGCCGTCGCGATCGTGCCCTGCGCCTTCGCCTTCCTCGCCCTCGGCGTCCCCATGGCCACGCTGCTCTACGCCGGCTCCGGCTCCGGGGCCCAGAACATCGGCTACGTGCTGATGGCCTTCGGCCTCGGACTGATCCCGTACTCGGTGCAGTACGTGGTCCTGCGCGGCTTCTACGCCTACGAGGACACCCGGACGCCCTTCTACAACACCGTCATCGTCGCCGCCGTCAACGCGGCGGGCTCAGCGGCCTCCTTCTTCCTCCTCCCCGCCCGGTGGGCCGTCGTGGGCATGGCCGCCGCCTACGGGCTCGGCTACGCCGTCGGCGTGGGTGTCGCCTGGCGCCGCCTGAAGAACCGCCTCGGCGGCGACCTCGACGGCGCCCACGTGATGCGCACCTACGCCCGCCTCACCGGCGCCTGCGTCCCCGCGGCCGCGGTGGCCGGCGCCGTCGCCTACGGCGTCACCCGCTGGCTCGGCAGCGGAGTCGCCGGCTCCGCCGCCTCCCTCGTGGCCGGCGGCCTCGCCCTGGCCGCGGTGTTCCTCATCGCCGCCAAGCGGATGCGGATCGAAGAGCTCAACTCGATGGTCGGAATGGTCCGCGGACGACTGGGGCGCTGATGCGCACAACCGTCGCCCCCCTTCGTGTGTCGTGCATAGCGTCGGACTGTGGGCACAATTGGCATGGCTTCGCAGACTGGCCGACAGTGCGCAACGGATGGGGAGGCGGGAACGACGGTGGCGGAACGTAGCACGGCTGCCGTCGACGTGGCAGACAACAGTGGCGACAAGCCGCTGGCCGCGAAAGCGGACAAGGCCACGGCCGACGGGGTGGACACCCAGAACGGACGAGCCGCGGACGGACCCATGACCGAAAAGGACGGCGAACGCACGACCGCGGCCCCCACGGCCGCACCCGAACTCCACAGCGGCCACAAGCTCGCCAGACGCTACCGGCTCGAGGAGTGCGTCACCCGTGTGGACGGATTCAGCAGCTGGCGTGCGATGGACGAGAAGCTGCGGCGGGCCGTCGGCGTCCACCTGCTGCCCGCCGACCATCCGCGGGCCCGGTCCGTCCTTGCCGCCGCCCGCTCCTCCGCCCTCCTCGGCGACCCCCGGTTCGTCCAGGTCCTCGACGCGGTGGAGGAGAACGACCTGGTCTACGTCGTCCATGAATGGCTGCCCGACGCCACCGAGCTCACCGCGCTCCTCGCCGCGGGCCCCCTGGAGCCCCACGAGGCCTACCAGCTCGTCAGCCAGATCTCCCAGGCCATGACCGCGGCCCACCGCGAAGGCCTCTCCCATCTGCGCCTGACTCCCAGCGCGATACTGCGCACCTCCACCGGGCAGTACCGCATCCGCGGCCTCGCCGTGAACGCCGCCCTGCGCGGCATCACCAGCGAGACGCCGCAGCGCGCCGACACCGAGGCCATCGGCGCCCTCCTGTACGCCGCGCTCACCCAGCGCTGGCCGTACGAGAGCGACGCCTACGGCCTCACCGGCCTGCCGAAGGGCGTCGGCCTGATCGCCCCCGACCAGGTCCGCGCCGGGGTCCACCGGGGCCTGGGCGAGCTCGCCATGCGCGCCCTCGCCAACGACGGGGCCACCGCCTCCCGTCAGGAGCCCGCCTTCACCACCCCGGAGGAGCTGGCCAAGGCCGTCGCCGCGATGCCCCGCATCCGGCCTCCGGAGCCCGCCTTCACCGCCCCGCCGGAGTACCAGCACACCACCTACCAGCAGGGCAGCTACGGCCGTCCCACGCCTTCCGGTGCCAACACCGCCCAGGTGCGGCCCATCGTGCCCCCGCCGCCGCCTCTGCAGAGCCGTACGGGCCGGGCGCTCAAGTGGGGTGTCGCCGCCCTGCTCATCGCCGCCCTCGGCCTGGGCAGCTGGCAGCTCGCCGACACCCTGCTCGACCACGGCAAGGGCGGAACCAACGGCCCGAACCAGACGCAGACCGAGTCCGACGACGCCCCCAAGCCGATCACCCTGGGCAAGCCGATCAGCATCGCCGATGTCTCCGTGTTCGCGCCCGACCCGGACCCGCTGAACACCAAAGACAGCCACAAGGCCGTCGACGGCAACGCGGAGACCGGCTGGTCGACCCCCCGGTACGACGGCTACGCCAACTTCGGCAACCTGCCGAACCGCAGGGGCGGCAGCGGCATCATCGTCGATCTCGGCAGCGTGCAGGACGTGGCCGGGATTGATCTGGACCTCTTCGCGAGCGGCCAGAAGCTCCAGGTCCGGGCCGCCGCGCCGGATGCCTCCTCACCGTCGGAGCTCTCCCAGTTCTCCCAGCCGATCACCGAGCTGAAGGACGTCGAGAAGAAGCTGAAGGCCACCCTCGACAAGCCGGTCCGCACCCGGTACGTGCTGATCCACATCACCTCCCTGCCTCCCGAGGGAGCGGACAGCTACCGGGGCGGCATCAACGAGATCAAGATCCTCGGCACGACCCCCTGAGGTCCGGTCCGTCCTCGCGGGCCCGCTGCGCCACCGGCACGGCGGGCCCTCGTCAATTCCCCCGCCCAGGCCGTAATCTCCCCCCGGGAGGCGAGGTGTGATGCACGACGCGACGACCGGCGACGCGAGCGACGCGGACCTGCTGGCCCGGCACGTGGCCGGAGACCCCGACGCCTTCGGTGAGCTCGTACGGCGCCACCGGGACCGGCTCTGGGCCGTGGCCCTGCGGACCCTCGGCGACCGCGAGGAGGCCGCCGACGCGGTGCAGGACGCCCTCGTCTCCGCCTACCGGGCCGCCCACACCTTCCGCGGGGAATCCGCCGTCACCACCTGGCTGCACCGCATCACCGTCAACGCCTGCCTCGACCGGGCCCGCAAGGCCGCCTCCCGCAAGACCTCGCCCCTCGATGACACAGAGCGCCTGGAGCGCCTCCTGGAGCCCCACGAGTCCGCCGAGGCCCCGGCGGAGCGCGAGGACCTCCACCGCCAGCTCCTGGCCGCCCTCAGCACCCTCCCCGCCGAACAGCAGGCGGTACTCGTCCTCGTCGACATGCAGGGCTACCCCGTCGCCGAGGCCGCCGACATCCTCGATGTCCCCACCGGGACCGTGAAGAGCCGGTGCGCACGCGGCCGGGCGAAACTCCTCCCGATGCTCACTCATCTGCGCACGAATGCCGGGGATAACACCGCCACCGAGCGGGGAAGGAACCGGACGCCGGGGACAGCCGTCCCACCAGCGGCAGAGCCCAGGCATCCAGACCCAGACGCAGTGAAGGGCGGAGGTGGACGACCGTGAGCCCCACCACCGGCACGACCGGCACGATCCGGCACCCGGACGTCTCGGAGATCTCCGACCTGACCGAAGGACTCCTCTCGCCGGCCCGCAGCGCCGAAGTCCGCCGCCACCTCGGCGACTGCGCGCTGTGCGCCGACGTACGCGCCTCCCTGGACGAGATCCGGGCCCTGCTGGGCACGCTCCCCGGACCGGCCAGGATGCCCGCCGACATCGCGGGCCGCATCGACGCCGCCCTCGCCGCGGAGGCGCTCCTCGACGCCACCACGCCCCAGGCCTCCGACCAGAGCAGCGACCGGCCCGCCGGGACGGCCCGGCCCGGCCCTGGCGACCGCGGTGTTTCACGTGAAACACCGGCGAAGGGCCCCGCCCAGCCCGCCGGTCACCCGACCGGCCCAACCGGCCCCGGCCGGCGCCGCCGGGCCCGCCGCCGGATCGCCGTGCTCGCGGGACTGACCGGGGCCGCCGCCTGCGCCCTCGGGATCTTCCTGTTCGGCGACCTCACCGGCCCGCCCGCGCAGACGGCCCGCGACAGGGCGAGCTCCGCGGCCGAGCCGCGCACCGCCGACGGCTCCTACACCGCCCAAGGCCTCCCGAACACGGTCCGCCGGCTCCTCGCCTCCGAAGAGGCCCCCGGTGGCGACCCGCAGGAGCAGAACAACACGTACGGGATGGAGAACACCTCTCCGGCCCCCGGGATCGCCCCCGACGACCGCCGGGCGGCCCCCGTCCCGGCCTGCGTCCAGAAGGCGACGGGCCGCCCCGACCTCCCGATCGCCGCCGAACGCGGCAGCTACCAGGGCACTCCCGTCTTCCTGCTCGTCCTGCCCCACCCGGGCGACACCTCCCGCGTGGACGCCTACCTCGTCGACAGCGGCTGCGAGAGCGCCCCGGACACCACCGGGAAGGTCCTGCTCACGAACAGCTATGCCCGAAGCTGAGGCATCGGTTCCCACACCGGTCCGGCCCGGGAATGCATGCGCCGTAGGATCCGTTGGGTGGGGTGAGAGTCCGCACCGGCCCCCGGTAGGCAGCACGCAGTCCGCAGAGACGAGGAAGAAACCCGTGAGCGACGTCCGAAACGTGATCATCATCGGATCCGGACCGGCCGGTTACACCGCCGCCCTGTACACCGCACGTGCTTCGCTCAAGCCGCTGGTCTTCGAAGGCGCCGTCACCGCTGGTGGCGCCCTGATGAACACCACCGAGGTGGAGAACTTCCCCGGGTTCCAGGACGGCATCATGGGCCCGGACCTCATGGACAACATGCGCGGCCAGGCCGAGCGCTTCGGCGCCGAGCTGGTCCCGGACGACGTCGTGTCCGTGGACCTCACCGGTGAGATCAAGACCGTCACCGACACCGCCGGCACCGTGCACCGCGCCAAGGCCGTCATCGTCACCACCGGCTCCCAGCACCGCAAGCTCGGCCTGCCGAACGAGGACGCGCTCTCCGGACGCGGCGTCTCCTGGTGCGCCACCTGTGACGGGTTCTTCTTCAAGGACCACGACATCGCCGTCGTCGGCGGCGGCGACACCGCGATCGAGGAAGCGACCTTCCTCTCCCGGTTCGCCAAGTCCGTCACGATCGTCCACCGCCGCGACAGCCTGCGCGCCTCGAAGGCCATGCAGGACCGCGCCTTCGCCGACCCGAAGATCAAGTTCGCCTGGGACAGCGAGGTCGCCGAGATCCACGGCGAGCAGAAGCTCTCCGGTCTCACCCTGCGCAACACCAAGACCGGCGAGACCTCCGCGCTGCCCGTGACCGGCCTGTTCATCGCCGTCGGCCACGACCCCCGCACCGAGCTGTTCAAGGACCAGCTGGAGCTCGACGGCGAGGGCTACCTCAAGGTCGATGCCCCCTCCACCCGGACCAGCGTGACCGGCGTCTTCGGCGCCGGCGACGTCGTGGACCACACCTACCGTCAGGCCATCACCGCGGCGGGCACCGGCTGCTCCGCCGCGCTGGACGCCGAGCGCTTCCTCGCCGCCCTCGCGGACGCCGAGAAGGCCCACGCGACCGTCTGACCCCGTACCCGCCCCACCCCACACCCCGCAGGAATGAAGAAGGAGGCCGCTGTGGCCGGCACCCTCAAGAACGTGACCGACGCTGACTTCGACGCCGAGGTCCTCAGGAGCGACAAGCCCGTACTGGTGGACTTCTGGGCCGCCTGGTGCGGACCGTGCCGCCAGATCGCGCCGTCCCTCGAGGCCATCGCCGCCGAGTACGGCGACCAGATCGAGATCGTCAAGCTGAACATCGACGAGAACCCGGCCACGGCCGCCAAGTACGGCGTCATGTCGATCCCGACCCTGAACGTGTACCAGGGCGGAGAGGTCGCCAAGACCATCGTGGGCGCCAAGCCGAAGGCCGCCATCCTGCGCGACCTCGAGGACTTCGTCCAGGTCAAGTCCGCCTGACGAACTGCCTGTTCCGCTGGGGACGACTCCAGCCGCAGCCGGGATACCTGAAACGGGCCGCCCCTCCTCGGGGGCGGCCCGTTTCAGGTATCCCGCTCACAGCGGGCGCAGCGCCGGCTCCTTGCGGGCCGCGCCCAGCAGCCGGTCCAGCGCCAGCTCCACGTCTTCCTTCCACGACAGCGTGGAGCGCAGCTCCAGCCGCAGCCGCGGATGCGCCGGATGGGGCCGTACCGTCTTGAAGCCCACCGCGAGGAGGTGGTCCGCCGGGAGCAGACAGGCCGGACCCTCCCACCGGGCGTCCCCGAAGGCCTCGATGGCCCGGAACCCCCGCCGCAGCAGGTCCTTGGCCACCGTCTGGACCATCACCCGGCCGAGCCCCTGCCCCTGGTACCCCGGCGTGATGAACGCGGTGATCAGCTGCACGGCATCCGGCGACACCGGGCTCGTGGGAAACGCGGTGGACCGCGGTACGTACGCCGGCGGCGCGTACAGCACGTACCCGACCGGGACCTCGTCCACGTAGACCACCCGGCCGCACGATCCCCACTCGAGGAGGACGGCGGAGATCCAGGCCTCCTTCTCCAGCGCCGGCGTACCCGCCTTCACGGCGGCGTCGCCACTGACCGGATCGAGCTCCCAGAACACACAGGACCGGCAACGACGGGGCAGATCCTGGAGGTTGTCCAGCGTGAGCGGTACCAGCCGACGACCCATGAACGCATCGTAACCACTGGCACCCCCTCTTTCGACAGGCACGGCTCCGACAGCACGACAAAGGGGCGGACCGCGTCGGCTCTCACCGGCACGGTCCGCCCCTCGGCGGCCCCGGGGTCACTCCCCGGACAGACCCTGCTCCAGCACCCGGCCCTCGCCCGGCGCCAGCGTTCCCAGAATCCGCTCCAGATCCTCCATCGAAGCGAACTCGACGGTGATCTTGCCCTTCTTCTGGCCCAGATCGACCTTCACCCGCGTCTCGAAGCGGTCCGACAGACGCGTCGCCAGCTCGCTGAGCGCCGGAGCCACCCGGGCACCCGCACGCGGACCCTTCGGCTTCACCGCGCTGGAGGGCTCCGACGCCATCAGCGTCACGATCTCCTCCACCGCGCGCACCGACAGCCCCTCGGCCACGATCCGGTGCGCCAGGCGGTCCTGCTCCTCGGAGTCCTCGACCGAGAGCAGCGCCCGCGCGTGCCCCGCCGAGAGCACGCCCGCGGCAACCCGGCGCTGCACCGACGGCGACAGCTTCAGCAGTCGCAGCGTGTTCGACACCTGGGGACGCGAACGGCCGATCCGGTCCGCCAGCTGGTCGTGGGTGCAGTTGAAGTCCTGGAGCAGCTGGTCGTAGGCCGCAGCCTCTTCCAGCGGATTGAGCTGAGCCCGGTGCAGGTTCTCCAGCAGCGCGTCCAGGAGCAGCTTCTCGTCGTCCGTCGCCCTGATGATCGCCGGAATGCTGTCCAGACCGGCCTCGCGGCAGGCCCGCCAGCGCCGCTCACCCATGATCAGCTCATAGCGGCCCGGAGTCGACTGC
The DNA here is from genome assembly GCF_040652335.1 of Streptomyces sp. NPDC048270. Lineage (NCBI taxonomy): Bacteria > Bacillati > Actinomycetota > Actinomycetes > Kitasatosporales > Streptomycetaceae > Streptomyces > Streptomyces sp. NPDC048270. Next base: position 240,795 of record NZ_JBEZLV010000002.1, on the reverse strand, counting down.
CGCACCACCACCGGCTGGAGCAGACCCACCTCCTGGATGGAGGTCACCAGCTCGGCCAGCGCGTCCTCGTCGAACACCTCACGCGGCTGCCGCGGGTTCGGCGTGATCGCATCCATCGGGAGCTCCGCGAACGACGCCCCGGCCACCGCATTGGCCTCCGGCGCCGTCTGCGCCGGCTCGCTCACCGGCGCTGCGGCGAACGATGTTTCACGTGAAACATCGGCCTGCGCCAGCGAAGCCAGCTTCGCCGCCGCGATCCCGCGCTCCGAGGTCAGCACCGGCACCGCCGACGGAGACGTCGACCCGCCGCCGACCACCGGCGGCGTCTTTTCCTGCGGAGCAGCCGGAATCAGCGCACCGAGCCCCCGCCCCAGACCTCTACGTCGCTCGCTCACTGGATCCCCTCCGCCACACTCTGCGTGCTGTTCACACCCGCGCCCAGATGGGCCTGCTGGGCGTCGTACTGCATTCCAACCCCACGAAACGCGATCTCCCGCGCCGCCTCCAGATAGGAGAGCGAGCCACTGGAACCCGGGTCGTACGTGAGCACCGTCTGCCCGTAGCTCGGCGCCTCGGAGATGCGCACCGACCGCGGGATGCTGGTCCGCAGCACCTCCTTGCCGAAGTGGCTGCGCACCTCGTCCGCCACCTGCGAAGCCAGCCGGGTCCTGCCGTCGTACATCGTCAGCAGGATCGTCGACACGTGCAGTGCCGGGTTCAGGTGGGCCCGCACCAGATCGACATTGCGCAGCAGCTGCCCCAGCCCCTCCAGTGCGTAGTACTCGCACTGGATCGGGATCAGCACCTCGGCGCCCGCCACGAGGGCGTTGACCGTCAGCAGCCCCAGTGATGGCGGGCAGTCGATCAGGATGTAGTCGAGCGGCTGCTCGTACGCCTGGATCGCCCGCTGCAGCCGGCTCTCACGGGCCACCAGCGACACCAGCTCGATCTCCGCACCCGCGAGGTCGATCGTGGCCGGGGCGCAGAAGAGCCCTTCCACATCCACGACGGGCTGGACGACCTCCAGCAGCGGCCGGCTGTCCACCAGCACGTCGTAGATCGAGGGCACATCCGCGTGGTGGTCGATGCCAAGCGCCGTCGAGGCATTGCCCTGCGGGTCGAGATCGACCACCAGGACCCGCGCCCCGTGCAGTGCCAGCGAGGCCGCCAGGTTCACGGTCGTCGTGGTCTTGCCCACGCCGCCCTTCTGGTTGGCCACCACGATGACCCGGGTCTGCTCCGGACGGGGCAAACCCTGGCCGGCGCGCCCCAGCGCCTCGACCGCCAGCTGGGCGGCTCGGCCGATGGGGGTGTCGTTGTCTACAAGGGGAGGAGGCGATGTTTCACGTGAAACATCGTCCCCCGCCGATTCAGAGCGGGGACCGGGGACCGGATCGGCCATCGGCCCCGCGAGGTTGGCGTCGGACCGCACGGTGTCACTCTCCTCGACATCAGGCTCGCGATGAACAGAGCCTGCCATGTCACCGGGGTCGCGAACCAGCGGGGCCCGTACTCCTGTGGATGAATCCACCGATGTGGACAACTCCGTCCCCCTCGCGTCCTTGCGGGGGCGGGGGGACGCAGCCGCACGACCGCGGCTGATGATTCCGTGCAGCAGAGAGCGACGTTTCACGTGAAACACGATGCCCGGGCGGAGACGGCAGGCCGCTACGACACTCCGAAATCCATACCTATAGGGCCCAACACAGGAGAAAACTCCCGCCGAAGCCCGAGGATCAGAGGTTCAGCGACGCCGGCGGGTGCGGCCCACCCGGGCCGCCTTAGCCCGCTTGGCCGCGAACCTCACCCCGCCGGGGCTCTCCCCGACCTCGACGCGCACCACCGTCGACAGCGGATCCACGACGCCCTCGCCGACGTGCAGCACCGAGGTCTTCACCACACCGAGCTTCGTCAGTGCGGTCTTCGCCGACACCAGCTCCTCCTCGGCGGTATCGCCCTTGAGCGCCAGCATCTCCCCGTAGGGACGCAGCAGGGGCACGCCCCAGCCGGCCAGCCGGTCCAGCGGGGCCACCGCGCGGGCCGTCACCACGTGCACCGGCTGGAGCTTCCCGAGCACCTCCTCGGCGCGGCCGCGCACCACCGTCACGTGGTCCAGGCCCAGCAGCTCCACGACTTCCTGGAGGAAGGTCGTCCGCCGCAGCAGCGGCTCGAGCAGCGTGATCTTCAGGTCGCGCCGCACCAGAGCCAGCGGGATGCCGGGCAGCCCCGCCCCCGAGCCCACGTCGCACACGGTGACCCCCTGGGGGACCACCTCCGACAGCACGGCGCAGTTCAGCAGATGCCGCTCCCACAGCCGCGGCACCTCGCGCGGCCCGATCAGGCCCCGCTTCACTCCCGCATCGGCCAGCAGCTCCGCGTAGCGCACAGCTTCCGGGAAAAACTCACCGAACACCGCGCGCGCCTCTTCAGGCGCCGGGGGAAGCTCAGCTGCTGCCTCCGTCACGGGGACCGTCCCTTCCGTACCGCATGGTTCTGAAGAACCACGTCTTCAAGATGGCGCGTCGTTCACATGCCAGGCTGACAAACTTCGGCCCCGTCTGCGACACAGACGGGGCCGAACACTCTCGCTACCGGTCAGGCCGGGAGCACAACGACGAAGCGCTGCGGCTCCTCGCCCTCGGACTCGCTCCGCAGACCGGCCGCCGCCACGGCGTCGTGGACGACCTTGCGCTCGAACGGGGTCATCGGGGCCAGCTTCAGGGGCTCGCCGGACGCCTTCACGTCCGCCGCCGCCTGGGCGCCCAGCGCCGCCAGCTCCTCGCGCTTCTTCGCGCGGAACCCGGCGATGTCCAGCATCAGCCGGCTGCGGTCCCCGGTCTCACGGTGCACGGCGAGGCGGGTCAGCTCCTGCAGAGCCTCCAGAACCTCACCATCGCGCCCCACGAGCTTCTGCAGGTCACGGCCGGCCGAGTCGCTGACGATCGACACCGCGGCCCGGTCGGCCTCGACGTCCATGTCGATGTCGCCGTCCAGGTCGGCGATGTCCAGCAGACCCTCAAGGTAGTCGGCCGCGATCTCACCCTCCTGCTCGAGGCGGGTCAGGGTGTCGCCACTCTCAGCGGCGGCGGTGGTGGTGCCTTCCGTCACGGGAGGGACTCCTTCTTACTTCTTGGAGGGCTTGCTGGGGGGTGTCTGACGCTTCGACTTCGACTGCCGCTTGGGCTGCTGCCGCTTCGTGGCGACACCGCCGCTCGCCGCGTCGGAGTCGACGGTGGCTTCGGCACTCTTGACGACCGAGCCGTCCGCCTGAGCGGCCATGCCCTGCTTGGTCAGCGCGGAGATGAACTTGCGCTCGTTGTCGTTGCGGTCCGGGCCCTTGGCCACGATCGCCGCGACGACCTTCTTCTTGCCCCTGCCCTTGACGTCACCGTGCGAGCTGACGTGCTTCAGCAGGCGGGTCAGGTACTGGTCCTGGGCCTTGCTGCCCGGCGTCGGGTTCTGGTTGATCACATACATCTGCTGGCCCATGGTCCACACGTTCGTGGTCAGCCAGTAGACGAGGACACCGACGGGGAAGTTGATGCCCATGACCGCGAAGATCACGGGGAAGATGTACATCAGCATCTTCTGCTGCTGCATGAACGGCGTCTTGACCGACAGGTCGACGTTCTTCTGCATCAGCTGACGCTGGGTGTAGAACTGGGACAGCGACATCAGGATGATCATGACGGCGGTGACGATCCGCACGTCCGTCAGCGAAGCGCCCAGAGCGGCGACGGCCTCGGAGCTGTCCATGAACTTCGACGCCAGCGGGGCGCCGAAGATGTGGGCCTCACGCGCGCTGTCCAGCAGCGGACCGTCGATGTAGCCGATCTCTTTGCCGCTGGCGATGCTCGCGAGCACGTGGTAGAGCGCGAAGAAGAACGGGGACTGCGCCAGGATGGGAAGACACGAGGAGAGCGGGTTGGTACCCGTCTCCTTGTACAGCTTCATCATCTCTTCGGACTGGCGCTGCTTGTCGTTCTTGTAGCGCTCCTGGATCGCCTTCATCTTCGGCTGGAGCGCCTGCATGCCGCGCGTCGCCTTGATCTGCTTCACGAAGAGCGGGATCAGGCAGATACGGATCAAGACCACCAGGGACACGATGGACAGGCCCCAGGCCCACCCACTGTCCGCACCGAAGATCGCCCCGTACAGCTTGTGGAACTGGACGATGATCCACGAAACGGGTGTGGTGATAAAGCTGAACAGACTGGCAATCGTGTCCACTAATCAGGCTCCTTGAGCATTGCGAGATCTACGCAACGCACTGCGCAGCTGCTCGTGCCAACGCGGGCGTTTACGAGGTGGGACGTGGTCCACACCACCCGGGGACCACGGATTGCACCGCAGGATCCGCCAGGCGGTCAGAACCGTCCCCTTCACCGCACCATGCCGGTCGATGGCCGTGTACCCGTAGTGCGAGCACGAGGGGTAGTAGCGGCACACCGGCCCGAGCAGCGGACTGATCGTCCACTGGTACAGCTTGATCAAAGCGAGCAGCGGGTACTTCATCGAGCCACGCCTCCCAGGAGCCGCACCAGAGCGGCATCCAGGTCCCGGGCCAGCTCGTCGGGGCCGGCATCACCCGCTCCGGGCAACGCACGTACCACCACCAGGCTACCGGCGGGCAGCTGGGACAGCCGATCCCGGACCAGATGGCGCAGACGGCGCTTCACCCGGTTACGTATGACGGCGTTGCCGACAGCCTTGCTGACGACGAAACCCGCACGCGTCGAGGGATCGATCTCCCCCGGCTCGTGCGGGTCCGTTGCACCGCTTGTACGTAGGTGGACGACGAGGAGCGGGCGACCAGCCCGTCGACCTCGGCGTACCGCGCTCGCGAAGTCCTCGCGCCGCCTCAGCCGATTCTCGGGAGACAGCACGACGTCACGACCTGCGTGTTGTTACGCGGAAAGGGCGGCGCGGCCCTTGCCACGACGGTTCGCGAGGATCGCGCGACCGGCACGGGTACGCATCCGCAGGCGGAAGCCGTGGGTCTTGGCACGACGGCGGTTGTTCGGCTGGAAGGTGCGCTTGCTCACTCGGGGGCTCCAGAGAATGAAATCGTTGTGGCGGGACATCGCCTGGCTGTCACCGTGCGCCCACGAGGAAACTCGCGTGTTCGCCCGAGTGGCACCGCTAAACGATCACTATCAGTGATCTTCGCCCATCGGTAGGCAGGCGGCAGCAGCCATCGACAACTCGACCTCGTTACGGTACGCGCGGCTACGCCATCCGGTCAAACCGAGCCGGCGCTGCCCCACACTGTGCACAGGCTGTGGACAACGACTTGAACCGTACCCGCTGGCCTGACTACCGTTGTCTGATCCCGGATTTTTTGTCCCGACCGTCCCAAAGAACCACACATTCGTGGGACCCCTGTGAGAGAGCGTGCTCTGTGGCTGACGTACCTGCCGATCTTGCCGCAGTGTGGCCAAGGGTGCTCGAAAAGCTCCTCGGGGAGGGACAGCCGGGGATCGAACCCAAGGACAAGCAGTGGGTCGAGCGCTGCCAGCCCCTGGCACTCGTCGCCGACACCGCACTGCTCGCCGTCCCCAACGAATGGGGCAAGCGCGTCCTCGAAGGCCGCCTCGCCCCGCTGATCAGCGACGCCCTCAGCCGCGAGTGCGGCCGCCCCATCCGGATCGCCATCACCGTGGACGACTCCGCCGGCGACTCCGCGCCCCCCGCACCGACCACCCAGCAGCAGGGCGGCTACGAGCCGTACCCCGGCCAGCGCCCCGGCGGCGGCCCGGGCGGCTCCTCCGACGACCAGCTCCCCACCGCCCGCCCCGCCTACCCGGACTACCAGCAGCAGCGCTCCGAGCCCGGCGCCTGGCCCCGGGGCGGGCAGCAGGACGACTACGGCTGGCAGCAGCCCCGCCTCGGCGGCTTCCCCGAGCGCGACCCGTACGCCTCCCCGCAGCCGGGCTACCTCCAGCAGTCCGAGCCGCCGGCCTACGACCAGGGCTCCTACGAGCAGCAGCAGTACGAGCAGTCCCCGTATGAATCCCAGCAGCAGCACCAGTCGCGGCCGTCCCATCAATACGAGCAGCAGAAGTACGAACAGCAGCAATACGAGCAGCCCTCGCCCCGCCAGGCACCCGGCCGGCCCTCGGCCGCCCCGGCGCCGTCCGGCGGCTCCCCCTCCGGCCCGCTCGAGCCGACCGCCCGGCTGAACCCCAAGTACCTGTTCGACACCTTCGTCATCGGGGCGTCCAACCGGTTCGCGCACGCCGCCGCGGTGGCCGTCGCCGAGGCGCCCGCGAAGGCGTACAACCCGCTCTTCATCTACGGGGAGTCGGGGCTCGGAAAGACCCACCTGCTGCACGCCATCGGGCACTACGCGCGGAGCCTGTACCCCGGCACCCGCGTGCGCTACGTGAGCTCCGAGGAGTTCACCAACGAGTTCATCAACTCCATCCGCGACGGCAAGGGCGACGCCTTCCGCAAGCGCTACCGCGAGATGGACATCCTGCTCGTCGACGACATCCAGTTCCTCGCGAGCAAGGAGTCGACGCAGGAGGAGTTCTTCCACACCTTCAACACGCTCCACAACGCCAACAAGCAGATCGTGCTCTCCTCCGACCGGCCGCCCAAGCAGCTCGTCACCCTCGAGGACCGGCTCCGCAACCGCTTCGAGTGGGGCCTGATCACCGACGTCCAGCCGCCGGAGCTGGAGACCCGCATCGCGATCCTGCGCAAGAAGGCGGTCCAGGAGCAGCTCAACGCCCCTCCGGAAGTGCTGGAGTTCATCGCCTCCCGCATCTCGCGCAACATCCGCGAGCTGGAGGGGGCGCTGATCCGGGTCACGGCCTTCGCGAGCCTCAACCGGCAGCCGGTCGACCTGGGCCTGACCGAGGACGTCCTCAAGAACCTGATCCCGGGCGGCGAGGACAGCGCGCCGGAGATCACGGCGACCGACATCATGGCGGCCACCGCCGACTACTTCGGGCTCACCGTGGACGACCTGTGCGGCTCCTCGCGCAGCCGGGTCCTGGTCACCGCCCGGCAGATCGCCATGTACCTGTGCCGGGAGCTCACGGACCTGTCCCTGCCCAAGATCGGGGCCCAGTTCGGCGGGCGCGACCACACCACGGTCATGCACGCCGACCGCAAGATCCGGGCCCTGATGGCGGAACGACGGTCCATCTACAACCAGGTCACCGAGCTCACCAACCGCATCAAGAACGGCTGAGGCGACCCCGCGCCGAGCTCTTCCGCACACCGTCAGAGGGCGCTCCCGGGTCACACCGGGGGCGCCCTTCTTCGTCCGCGCGCCCCTGACCTGTTCGAATACGCCCCCGCAGGAGCAACTCATCCACAGATTCGCGGACTTTCTGCCGTCCACACCCTGGGGACGGGCTCGCTCGCCCACAATCTGTCCACAGGCATGCCGGGTGAGACTCCATCAGGGCAGGTCAGCAGGCTGTGGAATTGTGCGCAAGCACTATCCACAGGCTGTGGACAGAATATTCATCCACAGCGCTGTCCACGAGGTTGTCCACCGGCAACCCACAGGTTCGCCGATCCTGTGCACAGGATCCGACGCCTTCTCCACACCGTTGTCCACTGTTCGGCAACATGCCACCCCCGCTCACCGCCCCGAGTGAAAGCGGTCACACGGAGGTGGACGTTTGGGTTGTGGAGTACTGGGGAAAAGCTGGGGACACACCTGTGGAGTAGTCGAGGTCGTCTGGGGACGGCCTGTGCAGAACTTTTCGTTCTCCACAGAGACACCGGGTTGTCCACCGGTGCCACCCACAGGGTGTGGGGATAAAAAACGAGGCCTGAGCTGCGAGAACGGGGTTATCCACCGTTTCCACAGGCCCTACTACTACCCCCATAGAGAGTTAGCCCGGTTTCGGTTTTCAAGCAGGTCCTGTGCACAACTCGGTGGACCGGCTCGCCGCCGCCCCGCTCCCGACTTGACCGCCAGCCGCACCGACTGTCGGCGCCGTACGTCAGACTGGTCCCCGGCACTCGAGCCATCGACGAGCCGACGACGAAGGCCGGCAGACGAGCGAGCAACAGCAGGAGGCGGTTCCGGTGAAGATCCGGGTGGAGCGCGACGTACTCGCGGAGGCGGTGGCCTGGGCTGCCCGTAGCCTCCCGGCCCGGCCGCCGGTGCCCGTTCTCGCGGGCCTGCTGCTGAAGGCCGAAGAGGGCACCCTCAGCCTCTCCGGCTTCGACTACGAGGTCTCGGCCCGCGTCTCCGTCGAGGCGGACGTCGAGGAGGACGGCACGGTCCTGGTCTCCGGCCGGCTGCTCGCCGACATCTGCCGCGCCCTCCCCAACCGCCCGGTGGAGATTTCCACAGACGGTGTACGGGCGACCGTGGTCTGCGGCTCCTCGCGATTCACACTCCACACCCTGCCTGTGGAGGAATACCCGGCGCTGCCGCAGATGCCGACCGCGACCGGCACCGTGCCCGGTGAGGTCTTCGCCTCCGCCGCCGCCCAGGTCGCCATCGCCGCCGGCCGCGACGACACGCTGCCCGTGCTGACCGGTGTGCGCATCGAGATCGAGGGCGACCGCGTCACCCTGGCCTCCACCGACCGCTACCGCTTCGCCGTCCGCGAGTTCCTGTGGAAGCCGGAGAACCCGGACGCCTCCGCCGTGGCCCTGGTGCCCGCGAAGACGCTCCTGGACACCGCCAAGTCCCTGACCAGCGGTGACACGGTCACCCTGGCGCTGTCGGGCTCCGGTGCCGGCGAGGGCCTGATCGGCTTCGAGGGCGCCGGCCGCCGCACCACCACCCGCCTCCTCGAGGGCGACCTGCCGAAGTACCGCACGCTGTTCCCGACGGAGTTCAACTCCATCGCCGTGATCGAGACCGCCCCGTTCGTCGAGGCCGTCAAGCGCGTGGCCCTCGTCGCCGAGCGCAACACCCCGGTCCGGCTGAGCTTCGAGCAGGGCGTGCTGATCCTGGAAGCGGGCTCCAGCGACGACGCACAGGCTGTGGAGCGCGTCGACGCCAAGCTGGAGGGCGACGACATCTCGATCGCCTTCAACCCGACCTTCCTGCTGGACGGCCTGAGCGCGATCGACTCGCCCGCGGCCCAGCTCAGCTTCACCACGTCCACCAAGCCGGCGCTGCTCAGCGGCCGCCCGGCGGTCGATGCCGAAGCCGACGAGGCGTACAAGTACCTGATCATGCCGGTGCGCCTCTCCGGTTGATTCTTCGCAGGTCAGGCCCGGTTTCGCGCGCCGCGAGACCGGGCCTGACCGCGTTTTCCCGTCCTCGTGGAACAGGCGCGCCCCGTGGCGCCCGGCGGCCCGGCCGGGCGTAGGCTCGGGGCCTGGGATGTCCTCCGGGAAGCAGGAGGCCCCGGCAAAGACGGCCACAACGCTTAAGGAACCACCTGATGGAGCTTGGTCTCGTCGGTCTCGGCAAGATGGGCGGCAACATGCGCGAGCGCATCCGCCGCGCAGGCCACACCGTCATCGGATACGACCGCAACCCGGACCTCGCCGATGTCCACAGCCTGCAGGAGCTTGTGGACAGTCTGCAGGCACCCCGCGTGGTGTGGGTCATGGTCCCGGCCGGTGCGGCCACCCAGTCCACCGTCGACGAGCTCGCCGAGCTGCTGTCGCCCGGTGACATCGTGGTCGACGGCGGCAACTCGCGCTGGACCGACGACGAGAAGCACGCCGAGGAGCTGAAGGCCAAGGGCATCGGCTTCGTCGACTGCGGCGTCTCCGGCGGCGTGTGGGGCCTGGAGAACGGCTACGCCCTCATGTACGGCGGCGACAAGGAGCACGTCGCGACCGTGCAGCCGATCTTCGACGCCCTCAAGCCCGAGGGCGAGTTCGGCGCCGTACACGCCGGCAAGGTCGGTGCGGGCCACTTCGCGAAGATGGTCCACAACGGCATCGAGTACGCCATGATGCAGGCCTACGCCGAGGGCTGGGAGCTCCTGGAGAAGGTGGACTCGGTCACCGACGTCCGCGAGGTCTTCCGCTCCTGGCAGGAGGGGACGGTCATCCGTTCCTGGCTGCTGGACCTGGCCGTGAACGCCCTCGACGAGGACGAGCACCTCGAGCAGCTGCGCGGCTTCGCCCAGGACTCGGGCGAGGGCCGCTGGACGGTGGAGGCGGCGATCGACAACGCCGTGCCGCTGCCCGCGATCACCGCCTCGCTGTTCGCGCGGTTCGCGTCGCGCCAGGACGACTCCCCGCAGATGAAGATGATCGCCGCGCTGCGCAACCAGTTCGGCGGCCACGCGGTCGAGAAGAAGTAGCGACAAAGAGACACCGTGCGGCCCCAGCGGCCGCACACAGCACCACACAGATCAGCAGGAAGCCGGGGGAGGTCGGCGCCGTATGCATGTTTCGCATCTCTCGCTGGCCGACTTCCGCTCGTACGCCCGGGCCGAGGTTCCCCTCGACCCGGGCGTCACGGCTTTCGTGGGCCCCAACGGCCAGGGCAAGACCAACCTCGTCGAGGCGATCGGATACCTCTCGACGCTGGGCAGCCACCGGGTCTCCTCGGACGCGCCGCTCGTACGGATGGGCGCGGACCGGGCGATCATCCGTGCGGCCGTCACCCAGGGCGAGCGCCAGCAGCTGGTCGAGCTGGAGCTGAACCCGGGCCGGGCCAACCGCGCCCGGATCAACCGGTCCTCGCAGGTCAAGCCGCGGGACGTGCTGGGGATCGTACGGACGGTGCTGTTCGCGCCGGAGGACCTGGCGCTGGTGAAGGGCGACCCGGGCGAGCGGCGCCGGTTCCTGGACGAGCTCGTCACGGCGCGCTCGCCGCGGATGGCGGCGGTCCGCTCGGACTACGAGCGGGTGCTCAAGCAGCGCAACACCCTGCTGAAGTCGGCGGCGATGGCCCGCCGGCACGGCGGCCGGTCCATGGACCTGTCGACCCTGGACGTGTGGGACCAGCATCTGGCGCGTGCGGGCGCGGAGTTGCTGGCGCAGCGCCTCGACCTGATCGCGACGCTGCTGCCGCTGGCGGACAAGGCGTACGAGCAGCTCGCGCCCGGCGGCGGGCCGCTGGGCCTCGCGTACCGGTCCTCGGCGGGCGAGCCGGTGGACAGCGGGGCGGCGCGCGGCCGCGAGGCGATCTACGAGGTGCTGCTGGCGGCCCTGGCGGACGTGCGCAAGCAGGAGATCGAGCGGGGCGTGACGCTGGTCGGTCCGCACCGCGACGACCTGCTGCTGCGGCTGGGCGAGCTGCCGGCGAAGGGGTACGCGAGCCACGGGGAGTCGTGGTCGTACGCGCTGGCCCTGCGGCTGGCCTCGTACGAGCTGCTGCGCTCGGAGGGCGCGGAGCCGGTGCTGATCCTGGACGACGTGTTCGCGGAGCTGGACGCGCGGCGGCGGGAGCGGCTGGCCGAGCTGGTCGCACCGGGCGAGCAGGTGCTGGTGACGGCGGCGGTGGACGACGACGTGCCGGGAGTGCTGACGGGGACGCGGTTCGGGGTCTCCGGCGGTGAGGTGACCCGGCTGTGAGCGATCAGGACGAGGAACCGCGGGGCGAGGCGCGCAGGGCGCCGGAGCCCTCCGGGGTGGACCTGGCCCGGCAGGCGCTGGCGGCGGCGCGCGAGCAGGCGCGGGCGCGCGGGAACGCGGCGGGCGGCAGGAAGCGCCAGCAGGGTCCGGGGCTGCGGTCGGGCGCGCGGGCGGACGGCCGGGACCCGATGCCGCTGATGGCGGCGCTGGACCGGCTGCGCACGGAGCGCGGCTGGGAGATGCCGATGGCCGTGGCGGGCGTGATGGAGCGCTGGCCCGAGATCGTCGGGCCGGACATCGCGGCGCACTGCGAACCGGAGCGGTACGAGGACCGCGAGCTGATGGTCCGGTGCGACTCCTCGGCGTGGGCGGCGCAGCTGAAGCTGCTGGCCCCGCAGCTCGTGGCGCGGCTGAACGCGGACCTCGGTCAGGGGACGGTCCGGCTGATCAAGGTACGGGGCCCGGGCGGCGGGCGGCCCAAGGGCTACGGGCCGTGGCGGGCGCCGGGCAGTACGGGCCCGGGGGACACGTACGGGTAGCCGGCCCCTGCCCGGGCTGCGCCGGGACGTGGGCTCCGCCCTGGTCCCCGGCCCCCGCGGCCTGCCGGGCGGGGCTCGCAGCCCGCGGCCCTTCCAGCCGGTCTCGGAGCCCGCGGCCTTCGGGCGAGCCGCGTCCCGCGGCCTCGGCCTCGGCGCCGGCCCGGCTGCGCGGAGGTCGGGTCTGCCCCGGCCCGCGCCGCTGTCCTTGGCCCTCTCCTTACTCCTGTCCCTCCTCCTGTCCTTACCCCTGCCCGGCCCCTGCCCGGCCCCTGCCCGGCCCCTGCCCGGCCCCTGCCCGGCCCCCCGCGCAGGCCCCGGAACCCTCGTCCCGAACGCCCCCGGGGACTGCCGCGGTGCGCCGTCGGCGGCCGGCTGGGGACAGGGCGACAGGTGGTGTCCCTCACGGTAGTGGGAGGTTGACAGGCCGAAGCGCTGGATGCCCGTGTGAGCCTCTTTGAGCCCCGTCCCGGATATGGGGAGTCGGAAGGTGGAGGTTCAGGGCGGCACATGCGGACTCAGGTACCGGCAAACCCCCATTCATGTCAGTGGTACCGGTAGACTGAAAGGGAATCCCGCCCGATCGCGGGATCAGTCAGACAACGCAGATCGACGCGGCCGCTCCTCCGGCGCACACGCTGGTCCGGAGTACGGGCTGCGCTGTGCCAGAAAGGGCGCTTCGTGGCCGATTCCGGCGACTCCAACGAGAAGAATTACGACGCCAGTGCCATCCAGGTCCTCGAGGGCCTGGATGCGGTCCGCAAGCGGCCGGGTATGTACATCGGCTCGACCGGTGAGCGTGGCCTGCACCACCTCGTGCAGGAGGTCGTGGACAACTCCGTCGACGAGGCCATGGCCGGGCACGCGGACACGATCGACGTGACGATCCTCGCCGACGGCGGTGTGCGCGTGGTCGACAACGGCCGCGGCATCCCCGTCGGCATCGTGCCGTCCGAGGGCAAGCCGGCGGTCGAGGTCGTCCTCACGGTGCTGCACGCGGGCGGCAAGTTCGGCGGCGGCGGCTACGCCGTCTCCGGCGGTCTGCACGGCGTCGGCGTGTCCGTCGTGAACGCGCTGTCGACCAAGGTCGCGGTCGAGGTCAAGACGGACGGCCACCGCTGGACCCAGGACTACAAGCTGGGCGTGCCGACGGCGCCGCTGGCCAAGAACGAGGAGACCGACGAGCACGGCACGTCGGTGACGTTCTGGGCCGACCCCGACATCTTCGAGACGACCGACTACTCCTTCGAGACGCTGTCGCGGCGCTTCCAGGAGATGGCCTTCCTCAACAAGGGCCTGACCCTGACGCTGACGGACGAGCGCGACTCGGCGAAGGCCACGGTCGGCGCGGACGACCCGGACGCGGAGGCGGCCGAGCCCGCGGCGCGCACGGTGAAGTACCACTACGAGGGCGGCATCGTCGACTTCGTGAAGTACCTCAACTCGCGCAAGGGCGAGCTGATCCACCCGACCGTCATCGACGTCGAGGCCGAGGACAAGGAGCGGATGCTCTCGGTCGAGATCGCGATGCAGTGGAACTCGCAGTACACGGAGGGCGTCTACTCCTTCGCGAACACGATCCACACGCACGAGGGCGGTACGCACGAGGAGGGCTTCCGTGCGGCGCTGACGGGTCTGGTCAACCGGTACGCGCGGGACAAGAAGCTGCTGCGCGAGAAGGACGACAACCTCGCCGGCGAGGACATCCGCGAGGGTCTGACGGCGATCATCTCGGTGAAGCTGGGCGAGCCGCAGTTCGAGGGCCAGACGAAGACCAAGCTGGGCAACACGGAGGCGAAGACCTTCGTGCAGAAGGTCGTGCACGAGCACCTCAACGACTGGTTCGACCGCAACCCGAACGAGGCCGCGGACATCATCCGCAAGTCGATCCAGGCCGCCACCGCGCGCGTCGCGGCCCGCAAGGCCCGTGACCTGACGCGCCGCAAGGGCCTGCTGGAGAGCGCCTCGCTGCCGGGCAAGCTGTCCGACTGCCAGTCGAACGACCCGACCAAGTGCGAGATCTTCATCGTCGAGGGTGACTCAGCCGGTGGCTCCGCGAAGTCCGGCCGCAACCCGATGTACCAGGCCATCCTGCCCATCCGCGGCAAGATCCTGAACGTCGAGAAGGCCCGGATCGACAAGATCCTGCAGAACACCGAGGTCCAGGCGCTGATCAGTGCCTTCGGCACGGGCGTGCACGAGGACTTCGACATCGAGAAGCTCCGCTATCACAAGATCATCTTGATGGCGGACGCCGACGTCGACGGCCAGCACATCAACACCCTGCTGCTGACCTTCCTGTTCCGCTTCATGCGGCCGCTGGTCGAGGCGGGTCACGTGTACCTGTCCCGCCCGCCGCTGTACAAGATCAAGTGGGGCCGCGACGACTTCGAGTACGCGTACTCGGACCGCGAGCGCGACGCCCTGGTCGAGCTCGGCAAGCAGAACGGCAAGCGGATCAAGGAAGACTCGATCCAGCGCTTCAAGGGTCTGGGCGAGATGAACGCCGAGGAGCTGCGCGTCACCACCATGGACGTGGACCACCGCGTGCTCGGCCAGGTCACCCTGGACGACGCGGCGCAGGCCGACGACCTGTTCTCGGTGCTGATGGGTGAGGACGTCGAGGCCCGGCGCTCCTTCATCCAGCGCAACGCCAAGGACGTTCGGTTCCTCGACATCTGAGTCGGCTCAGCTGACCGCCTGAAAGGATTTCTGACCAGCAATGGCCGACGAAACCACCCCCACCGCAGAGAACGCCGAGAACACCGCGGAGGAGCAGCCCGTGCTGCGCATCGAGCCCGTCGGGCTCGAGACGGAGATGCAGCGCTCCTACCTCGACTACGCGATGTCCGTCATCGTCTCGCGTGCGCTGCCCGACGTGCGGGACGGCCTCAAGCCGGTCCACCGCCGCGTGCTGTACGCGATGTACGACGGCGGTTACCGGCCCGAGAAGGGCTTCTACAAGTGCGCCCGCGTCGTCGGCGACGTCATGGGCACCTACCACCCGCACGGCGACTCCTCGATCTACGACGCCCTGGTCCGCCTGGCCCAGCCGTGGTCGATGCGCATGCCGCTGGTGGACAGCAACGGCAACTTCGGCTCTCCGGGCAACGACCCGGCGGCCGCGATGCGCTACACCGAGTGCAAGCTGATGCCGCTGGCCATGGAGATGCTCCGGGACATCGACGAGGAGACCGTCGACTTCACGGACAACTACGACGGCCGCAACCAGGAGCCGACGGTCCTTCCGGCGCGCTTCCCGAACCTGCTGGTCAACGGCAGCGCCGGCATCGCGGTCGGCATGGCGACGAACATCCCGCCGCACAACCTGCGCGAGGTCGCGGCGGGCGCGCAGTGGGCGCTGGAGCACCCGGAGGCCACGCACGAGGAGCTGCTCGAGGCGCTCCTGGAGCGGATCAAGGGTCCTGACTTCCCGTCGGGCGCCCTGGTCGTGGGCCGCAAGGGCATCGAGGAGGCGTACCGGACCGGTCGCGGCTCCATCACGATGCGCGCGGTGGTGGAGGTCGAGGAGATCCAGAACCGCCAGTGCCTGGTGGTGACGGAGCTTCCGTACCAGACCAACCCCGACAACCTCGCGCAGAAGATCGCGGACCTGGTGAAGGACGGGAAGGTCGGCGGCATCGCCGACGTCCGTGACGAGACCTCGTCGCGCACCGGTCAGCGCCTGGTGATCGTCCTGAAGCGCGACGCCGTCGCCAAGGTCGTGCTGAACAACCTGTACAAGCACACCGACCTGCAGACGAACTTCGGCGCGAACATGCTGGCGCTGGTGGACGGCGTGCCGCGCACGCTGTCGGTCGACGCGTTCATCCGGCACTGGGTGCAGCATCAGATCGAGGTCATCGTCCGCCGTACGCGCTTCCGCCTGCGCAAGGCGGAGGAGCGCGCGCACATCCTGCGCGGCCTGCTCAAGGCGCTGGACGCCATCGACGAGGTCATCGCGCTGATCCGGCGCAGCAACACGGTCGAGATCGCGCGCGAGGGCCTGATGGGCCTGCTGGAGATCGACGAGATCCAGGCGAACGCGATCCTGGAGATGCAGCTGCGCCGCCTGGCGGCCCTGGAGCGGCAGAAGATCGTCGCCGAGCACGACGAGCTGCAGGCCAAGATCAACGAGTACAACGCGATCCTCGCCTCGCCGGAGAAGCAGCGCTCGATCGTCAGCGACGAGCTGGCGGCGATCGTCGAGAAGTACGGCGACGACCGGCGCTCCAAGCTGGTGCCCTTCGACGGTGACATGTCCATCGAGGACCTGATCGCCGAAGAGGACATCGTCGTCACGATCACGCACGGCGGCTACGTCAAGCGCACCAAGACCGAGGACTACCGCTCGCAGAAGCGCGGCGGCAAGGGTGTGCGCGGCACGAAGCTGAAGCAGGACGACCTGGTCGACCACTTCTTCGTCTCCACCACGCACCACTGGCTGCTGTTCTTCACGAACAAGGGCCGGGTCTACCGGTCCAAGGCGTACGAGCTCCCGGACGCCGGCCGGGACGCACGCGGGCAGCACGTGGCGAACCTGATGGCCTTCCAGCCGGACGAGAAGATCGCGCAGATCCTCGCCATCCGCGACTACGAGGCGGCTCCGTACCTGATCCTGGCCACCAAGGGCGGCCTGGTGAAGAAGACGGCGCTCAAGGACTACGACTCGCCCCGTTCGGGTGGTGTCATCGCGATCAACCTCCGGGAGACCGAGGACGGCAGCGACGACGAGCTGATTGGCGCCGAGCTGGTGTCCGCCGAGGACGACCTGCTGCTGATCAGCAAGAAGGCGCAGTCGATCCGCTTCACGGCGACCGACGACGCGCTGCGCCCGATGGGCCGCGCCACCTCGGGCGTGAAGGGCATGAGTTTCCGCGAAGGTGACGAGCTGCTGTCCATGAGCGTGGTGCGGCCGGGTACGTTCGTCTTCACCGCGACCGACGGCGGCTACGCCAAGCGGACGCCGGTCGACGAGTACCGCGTCCAGGGTCGTGGCGGTCTGGGCATCAAGGCCGCGAAGATCGTGGAGGACCGCGGGTCGCTCGTCGGGGCGCTCGTGGTGGACGAAACGGACGAGATTCTCGCCATCACGCTCGGCGGTGGTGTGATTCGTACGCGCGTCAACGAAGTCAGGGAGACCGGCCGTGACACCATGGGCGTCCAGCTGATCAACCTGGGGAAGCGCGATGCCGTGGTGGGCATCGCCCGTAACGCCGAGGCCGGTCAGGAAGCTGACGAGGTCGTGGGCGACGAGACCGAGACCGAGGCGGCCGAAGGACAGGCCGCCGAGGCCGCCGAGGGCACGCAGCCCTCGGCCGGGGAGCACGAGGAGTAAGTCGTGAGTGGAGCCACGGGCGCCGGACCGGCCAAGACTGGAGAGAACGGTGCCCGTGGCCCTGCCGCGGACTCCCAGGGGGGGACTGTGACGGATACCCGAGAACCGCAGCCGCAGCCGCAGGCCGGCGCGGCCCCCGCGCAGCCGTACCACCCGCCGCAGGCCTACTCGGCGCCCTCGGGCCCGGGTGCGCCGCGCGGCGGCGGGACGGCCACCGCGCAGCGCAAGCCGCGTACGGGGGCCCGGATGGCGCCCAGGACGCGCAAGGCGCGCCTGCGGGTGGCCAAGGCCGACCCGTGGTCGGTCATGAAGGTCAGCTTCCTGCTGTCGATCGCGCTGGGCATCTGCACGATCGTGGCGGCGGCGGTGCTGTGGATGGTCATGGACGCCATGGGCGTCTTCTCGACCGTCGGCGGCACGATCAGCGAGGCGACC
This sequence comes from Streptomyces sp. NPDC048270, assembly GCF_040652335.1. Taxonomy (NCBI): domain Bacteria; kingdom Bacillati; phylum Actinomycetota; class Actinomycetes; order Kitasatosporales; family Streptomycetaceae; genus Streptomyces; species Streptomyces sp. NPDC048270. Next base: position 223,020 of record NZ_JBEZLV010000002.1, on the reverse strand, counting down.
GGCTCGAACGAGAGCAACGGGTTCGACCTCCAGTCGTTCCTCTCGCTGCCGCGCGTCCTGATCTTCACGTCGGTCATCGCGGTGATCGACGTGGTGCTGGCGACGGCTCTGGCGACGCTGGGCGCGTTCATCTACAACCTGTCGGCGGGCTTCGTCGGCGGTGTGGAGCTCACGCTCGCCGAGGACGAGTGACCTGCGCAGACGTCTCCCGCAGCGTCCAGGGGGGCTTCGCCCCGGGCGATTTTGGAGCTCCCGGGTCTGTGCGCTAACCTTCAGGAGTCAGCGCGCAGCGCGGATGGGGCTATAGCTCAGTTGGTTAGAGCGCATCCCTGATAAGGATGAGGCCACAGGTTCAAATCCTGTTAGCCCCACAGTGTCGAAGACCCCCAGGCCCAAGGCCTGGGGGTCTTCGTCGTAGGGCCAGTTGGCCGGTTCCCAGATAACCGATCGGTATCGGTCGGTGTGTATTGTTGGCTGCCAGAAGTCCCCTACGTCAACGAAAGACGAGGTCGCGCGGTGAAGAAGCTGCTCCTGGTCGCACTGGCCGCCATCGGCGGGCTCCTCGTGTACCGCCAGATCCAGGCGGACCGCGCCGAGCAGGACCTGTGGACGGAGGCAACCGACTCCGTGCCCTCTGGTTCCGGTGTGTGAGACCCAAGGCTGATCGCATGAAGCCCCGGCTGCCGCTGCGGCCGGGGCTTTGTGCTGTTCTGTGACGAAAAGTTACGTTATGCAAAGATTTGGCTTGCGCTAGCAAACTCGGGGTGGGCGTGATGGGTCGGGTACGGACGACAGTGCGGACGGGGGCCGCGGCGGGGGTGGCGGCCCTGGCCGTGGCGGCGGGGCTGCCGGGGGCCGCGCAGGCGGCGACGGCGCCGCAGCCGGTCCCGACGTACCGCGCTGCGGACGGCGCCAAGGCCGTGGCCGGCAAGCCCTCCACGGCGGACGCCCCGCTCCTGGAGGCGGGCGGCGTCTACCAGGACGAGATCGCCCCCGGAGAGCGCGTGTACCGGCTCGTCCTGGAGAAGGACCGGTCGAACGTCTACGTCTCCGCCGTGGTCCGGCCCGGGCCGGGAGCCAAGGTCACGGGCAGTGACGGCATCGAGGTGGAGATCATGACCACCGCGGGCCGGTCCTGCCAGGGCAGCACCGGGCGGGCGAACTTCGGCTACGACCCGGTGCCCCTCGGTGCCGCGGGCGTCCGCTGGGGCTCGGAGGACGCCGAGTGCGCGCCGGGCGGGGTCTACTACGCCAAGGTCACCCGAACGTCCGCCAAGGGCTCCGACCAGAGCCCCTGGCCGGTCGAGCTCAAGGTGCAGCGCGAGCCCGGCCGTACGTCCGGCGGGCCCACCGCGGCCCCCGGAGGCTGGGCGTCGGGCGCCCCGACCCTCCCGGGCACCGAGGCGGTCGCCCGGACCGGCGGGACGGGCTTCAACGACGCCCGCGCCCTGGGCGGCGGGGTGTGGCGCGACGAACTGCGGCCGGGGCAGACCCGCTTCTACCGGGTGCCGCTGGACTGGGGGCAGCAGCTGGGCCTCAGCGCCGAACTGTCCGCCGCCAAGCTGACCAAGGAGTACGGGTCCGCCTCCAACGGGCTCACCGTCTCGCTCTACAGCCCCTACCGGCGCCTGGTCTCCTACGAGGACGTCTCCTACGACGGCAAGCAGGCCGGGGCCACGCTGGAGAAGACCCCGCCCGTCGCCTACGAGAACCGCTTCGCGAGCGACGCGGAGGTCAAGTCCGCGGGCCTCGCCGGCTGGTACTACATCGCCGTGACCATGGGCGCGAAGGTCGCCGACTTCACCGAGGACGCGACCCCCGTGCCGCTGACCCTGCGCACGGAGGTGAGCGGCACCCCCAAGAAGGCGCCCGCCTACGCCGAGAGCCTGACCGCGGCCGGGTTCGGGGTCGGCGGCGAGGACCGGGCCGCGGCCCAGGAGGGGCTCACCGCCCCCGAGGCCGCCGACGCCGCCAGGAACGGCTCGGTGATGCGCGTGGTGGCGGGCGCCGGGTTCGGCACCGGGACCCTGCTGCTGCTCGTGCTGGGCGGCTGGATCCTGCTCGCCCGGCGGGGCCGGGGCGCCGCTACAGCCGGGTGAGGGCCCAGACCCCGACGGCGAAGCAGAGCAGCGCGGCGGCGAGGAGCCCGGCCTTCACCCCGGCCGGGGGCGGGGCGATCGGGCCGCCGGCCCGCGCGGGCGCCTGGGGCGGGGCCTGGGGCGCCGGCGGGGCGAGGTGGAAACTGCCGGTCTCCAGGGGGCCGTACGCGGCCACGGGGGCGGTCCGGCCGGTGCCGCGCGGATCCGTACGGGCGGCCTCCGCCACGGTCGCCGCGGAGGCGTACGGGGTCGCGTACGGGCCGGTGTGCGGGGGACCGTACGGGGACGGGGCCTGCGCGGGGGGCGGGGTCTGCGCCGGCGTCGGGTACGGGGTCGTGGACGGCGTCGTGGACGGGGTCGCGGGTCCGGTCGGGGTCGTGGCGGCCGTGGGCGCCTCCGTGCCCGCCGGCCCGCCCGCCGCCGCCGTCGGCGCCGAGGGCCCCTGGGGTCCGAAACCGGCCGGGAGCGGGCCGAGTTGGTCGGACACCTCCACCGCGGCCTCGTCCGGCGTGGGCGGGGCGAGCAGCTCCACGGCCTCGGCAAGGGCCTTGCGCGCCCCTGTGGCGGTCTTGAACCGGCTGTGCGGGTCCGGCTGCAGCAGACTCGCGATGACGTCCCACAGCGGCGCGGGGACGCCTTCCGGTGCGCTGGGCGTGCCGTGCGCCAGGAAGTGCTCCACCAGGGCCCGGGAGTCGGGCTTGCGCCCCTGGAGCAGGTACAGGGCGACCAGACCGACGGCGAAGAGGTCCGCGGGGAAGTCCGGCTCGGCACCCAGCAGTTGTTCGGGGGCGAAATAACCCGGCGTGCCGACCACGTAGTCGGTCTCGGTCAGCCGCGGCTCGCCCTTGCGCATGGAGATGCCGAAGTCGGACAGCCGCAGGTGCGGCCGCCCGGTCCCGGTGGCCTCCATCAGGATGTTGGCCGGTTTGATGTCGCGGTGGACGACGCCCTCCGCGTGCACCGCGGCCAGCCCCGACAGGAGCTGGTCGAGCAGCGTGCACACGAACCGGGGCGGGAGCGGACCGTAGTCCCCGATCACGTGGGCGAGGGAGCCGCCGCTGACCAGGTCCATGGTGAACAGGACCTTGTCGTCGTCGGCCGCCCAGCTGGCGGGGGCCAGTACGTGCGGGTGATCGATCCGCAGGGCCTGCTCCCGCACGAAGCGCAGGAGCGTGTGGGCGTCGCTCTGCAGCAGCACCTTCGCGGCGACGTACCGGCGGCGCCGGTGGTCCCAGGCACGCCACACGGCGCCCGCGCCCCCGCGCCCGATCGGATCGACCAACTCGTACCGACCGGCGAAGACCTCACCCATCGCTGTGCCCGTCCCCCGTCACCCGTAGTCGCCCCGGCCCGCCTTCGCGCGCGTCAGTTCTGGTGGGCCTCGTAATGGGCCACCGCGTCCGCGGTGCGGCCCGCGCCGTACACCCGGAGGAACTCTGCCAGTTCCGGGTGGCTGGGGGCGAGCGAGTCCGCCGCGTCGATGATGTCGCCCGCCGCGGAGACCGAGCGCAGCAGCGACTGGATCTCGCGGACGACGCGCTTGACGGTGGGTGCGCCCGAACTGATGGGGGTCTGGCCGCTGTTGCTGAGGACGGAGCCTCCCTGGGTCTTCTTGATCTCGTCCATCCGGTCGGTGGCCTCCGCCGCGCTGACGCTCCCGTCGGCCACCTGGCCGGCGAGGTCCTGGAGGGCCTGGACGCGCTGCACCACGGCAGGGTTACCGATCTTGGCGCGCTGGCCGCTCATCAGCTGGGACAGCATGGGCGCCGACAGTCCGAGGACGGCAGCGAGGCGAGCCTGGTTGAGGCCGAGGTCATCTATGAGCCGGCGGAAGAGCGCTCCCAAAGGCTCCCCGTACCAACTGCGCTGAAGCTCTCTGGCTCTGGCCGTGGCCTCTTGCTGTACTGCGTCCACTCTTCCTACTCCCCTTCGCTGGTGCGAACCTCGCGAGCATCTTACGGAGCGTGGTCGCGGGGCGGGAGTCCCTATCATTTTGCGGGATGAGGGGGTACACCCGGTACTCTGTTCTGCGGAACACCCGCTCCCCGCAAGGGGACAGGCGCGTCCGTACCCATGGGGCCTTAGCTCAGTTGGTAGAGCGCTGCCTTTGCAAGGCAGATGTCAGGAGTTCGAATCTCCTAGGCTCCACAAGCAAGACCCCCCTTGACCTGCGAAAACGCGGGCGAGGGGGGTCTTTTTGCGTCCAGTGTCAGGGAGCCCTGCGGCCCTTGGGGGAGGTCGGCCAGAGGTCGATCCAGTAGCGGCGCTTGGGCCCGATCAGGGTCTCGCGGACGTCTTCCAGGACGCCGCCGCCGCGCTCGATCGTGCGGACCGAGGCGGTGTTGCCGGGGTCGCAGGTCAGCAGGACCCGGTCCATGCCCATGACCCGCGCCTCGTGGAGCACCGATCCGAGCGCCCGTCCGGCCAGTCCGCGCCCTCGCGCCGAGGGCCGCACGCTGTAGCCGATGTGGCCGCCGGCGTCGAGGAGGAAGGCGTTCAGGTGGTGGCGCAGGTCTATCGCGCCCAGGTAGGTGTCGCCGTCGGCGATCCACCAGTACGTCGCGTGCACCCGGCCCTGCTCGACCGGCAGGGTGCGGTCCGCGCGGCGGTGCAGCGTGTCCACCCAGGCGGCGAAGCCCTCCGGGCTGTCCACGTCGTCCTCCGAGCCGAGGCCGGCGCCGTCCATGTCCCCCCCGTCCCCCCACTCCTCGCGGGCGGCGAGCCAGGAGGAGCGCAGGCGGGGGGTGGGCGCGATCAGCTCGGACATGCCCGGACGCTATCAGCCGGGCCGGAGCGGGCCGGGGGCCCGACGTCAGCGGCGTTCGGAGCGGGCCCCCTCGCCGACGCGGACCGCACCGCCCTGCTGCGGGTCCTCGGGCTGCTCGTCCGGGGCGACCTGGCCGCCCCCTCCGACAGCCCCCGTCCGGCACGCCGCGCGCGTCGGTGCCGGGCGGGGCCGGGTGCGCGGGTCCCCCGGATGGCCCCGTCACAGGGCCGCCCGGAGCCCCGTGTCCGAGAGTGGGGGAAGGCGCCGCGCCCCGAGGGCGCCGCCCAGGGGGAAACACCACGCCGGAGGCGTACGCACATGGGACTCTTCGACTTCCTGAAGTCCGACAAGAAGAAGGCACACGAGGCCGCCGAGAAGGCGAGGGAGCAGGTCCAGCAGCAGGCCTCGGCGGGGCCCGCCACGAGCCAGGCCGCCGACGCCGCCTCGGCCACCCGGGCGGCCGCCGAGCGGATGGCGGCGGCCGCGCCGCCCAAGCCCGCCCCCGCGACCCCGACGCCCGGCTCGGCCGCGCACAAGGCGGTGCCCGCGCCCCCCAGGCCCGCGCCGATGCCCAAGCCCGGCGCGGCGGCCCTGGCCTCGCCCGGCGCCGCGCACACCCCGACGCCCGGCTCGGCCGCGCACAAGGCCGTTCCGGCGGCGCCGGCGCCCGCGCCGAAGTCGGCGCCGAAGCCGGCGCCCGCCGCCAAGAAGCGCACCTACACGGTCAGGCCCGGTGACTCGCTCTCCGCGATCGCCCGCCGCGAGCTCGGCAACGAGGCCCGCTGGCGCGAGCTCTACGCCATGAACAAGGGCGTCGTCGGCTCCAACCCCGACCTCATCCGCCCGGGCATGGTGCTGACGCTCCCCCACTGACACCCGCCCCGCCCGCAGGGCGGACCCGGACAGGCGCAAGGGCCCGGATCCTGCTGGATCCGGGCCCTTCCACCGCTCACCCGCCTGCCGGTCAGGGCTGCTTGTCGTCGGCCGCCGAGCCCGTTTCGCGCTCCTTGGCCGCGAGCTCGTCGTCGAAGCTCGCCGGCTCCGCCGGCACCTCCGTGGCCGCCGGCGGCTCGACCAGCCAGTCCGGGTTCGACTGCTGGTCCCACCACTTCCACGCGGCGAAGGCGGCGCCCGCCAGGACACCGACCACGGCGATCCCGCGCAGCGCCCGGCCGCAGCGCGCCCGCCGCTCGTGTCGCCGGGTGAGCCGCTGGATCTCCTCGGGCGTCACCTGGCCGCGCAGCGCCGCGAAGGCGGCCACCGACCGCGAGGCGGCCTCCTCGGCCACCGGCGTGGCCGCGGCGATCGCGCTCTCGATCCGCGGCTGCGTGTAGTCGGCCGCCTGGCGCGCGGCCCGGCGCGTCTGCTTCACCGCCTTAGTGGCCGCCCGGTCCACGTTCGGCGGCACATGCGCACGCGCCGCCTTCACACGGGGATGCAGGTGGGTGTCGTACGTGGTCCGTGCCTGCCGTGCGGCCTCGTTGGCCGCATGGGAGACCTTCGGCGCGAGCACCTGATTGGCCTCATGCGCGTAGTGCGACACGGCGTCCTTGGCGGTCCCTGCGTACGGTGCCACCACTTCCGACGCGTGCCGCACGGTCTCCCTGGCGCTTTCCGCAGCCGCGAGCACGCTGTCCTTGCGGGTCACAGGATTCCTCCTTCTCGGTGGCGGACACAGTTCACCTTTCCACCCTTTGTCGGATCATGCCTGGCAAGACACCGCCGGGCATGCGTGACAGTGCATACGGGTGGAGCATTTCCGTCCGCTGCTTCCCCCCGTGGGAGGATCTGAACCGACAGTGATGACTATGGAAGGCAGAACTGTGGCCGAGAAGCTCTACGCCACCCTGAAGACCAGCCACGGCGACATCGAGATCGAGCTGCTGCCGAACTTCGCTCCGAAGACCGTCCGGAACTTCACCGAGCTCGCCACCGGCGCCCGTGAGTGGACCCGTCCCACCGACGGCCAGAAGACCACGGACCCGCTGTACGACGGCACCGTCTTCCACCGCGTCATCAGCGGCTTCATGATCCAGGGCGGGGACCCGCTGGGCAACGGCACCGGCGGCCCGGGCTACCAGTTCGGCGACGAGTTCCACCCCGACCTGGCCTTCACCAAGCCCTACCTGCTCGCCATGGCCAACGCCGGCCCGGGCACCAACGGCTCGCAGTTCTTCATCACCGTCGCCCCCACCGCCTGGCTGACCCGCAAGCACACGATCTTCGGCGAGGTCACCGACAAGGCCAGCCGGGCGGTCGTGGACGAGATCGCCTCGCTCCCCACCAACGCGCGCACCGAGCGCCCGGTGCAGGACGTGATCATCAAGTCGGTCGTCGTCGAGAAGCGCTGACCCCCGCGCTCCCACCCCCGCGCTCCGACCCCCGCGCTCCGACCCCCGCGCTCCGACCCCCGCGGTCCGACCCCCGCGCCCGGAAGCCCGCGCCCGCCGCCGGCGCCCCGCGTGCCCCGGCCGGGAACCTTTCCGCCCCGCTCGTCCGTCCTGGATACATACCGGACCGGCGGGGCGTCCCCCTGCCCCGCCGCCGATCGAGGGGACCGATGGACACCGAACGTCTGCCGGGCTGCTACCGCCACCCGGACCGCGACACGGGGATCCGCTGCGCCCGCTGCGAGCGCCCCATCTGCCCCGAGTGCATGATCAGCGCCTCGGTCGGCTTCCGGTGCCCCGAATGCGTCCGCTCCGGTTCCGGCACCGGACACCGGCCGGCCGCGAACGCGCCGCGCACCCTCGCGGGCGGGGTGGTCGCCGCCGACCCCCAGCTGGTCACCAAGATCCTGATCGGCCTCAACGCCGCCGTGTTCCTGGTGGGGCTGCTGGCTCCGGCGGTCGTGGTGCAGCTGGAGCTGCTCGGCCGGTACGTGGAGTTCTACGGGGCCCCCGTCGAGGGCGTGTCCACCGGCCAGTACCACCGCCTGCTGACCTCGGTGTTCCTGCACGTCGAGTGGTGGCACATCATCGGCAACATGATCGGCCTGTGGGTGATCGGCGGCCCGCTGGAAGCGGCGCTGGGCCGCGCCCGGTACCTCGCCGTCTACCTGCTCTCGGGGCTCGGCGGCAGCGCCCTCGTCTACCTGCTGACCGCACCGAACACCCCGACCCTCGGCGCGTCCGGCGCCGTCTTCGGCCTGCTCGGCGCCACCGTCGTCCTCGCGCGCCGGCTGCGCTACGAGATGCGGCCGGTGATCGTGATGGTCGTGCTGATGCTGTTCCTGACCTTCGTGCCGCTCGGCGGCAGCCTCAACGTGTCCTGGCAGGCGCACGTGGGAGGCCTGGTCACCGGCGCCCTGGTGGGCCTGGGCATGCTCCAGCCCAACGCCGGCAAGCACCGCACGCTCGTCCAGGCGGGGACCTGTGTGGTGGTGTTCCTGCTGGCGGCAGCGGTGGTCATGCTCCGGACCGCGGAACTCACCTGATCACACCGGCGTCAACTCTCCACAGAGTTATCCACAGATCTTCTGTCTTTTCCTCAGGTGTGGATGACGCTGTGGATAACTCATGGGGAGAGCTTTTATCCGGGAGGGTTTAGTGCTACTTCCACTGCGTCGAGACGCCGAATCCCGCCGCGATGAAGCCGAAACCGACCACAATGTTCCAATTGCCCAGCGCTTCGATCGGCAGCTGGGTCTCGGTCACGTAGAAGACGACGATCCACGCGAGACCGATCAGGAAGAGTGCCAGCATGACCGGGGCGACCCAGCTGCGGTTGGTCAGCCTGATGGACTGCGGCTGCCGCGTGGGCGGCGGCGTGTAGTCGTCCTTCTTGCGGATACGTGACTTCGGCACGAGGGGCTCTCCTGTCGATGCGCTGGGGACCTTGCCTGCCCCGGGCGTCCGTTAGCGTAGTGGACCTGTGGCGTTGAAGGAGAAGGGTACGTTGAGCAATTCCGACGACTCCTCCGCGGGTCCCCGTCGCCGGGCCAGGCCGGTCCGGCTGCTGACGGCCGCCGTCTTCGCCCTGGCCGGGCTGCTCTTCGTCACCAGTTTCAACACCTCCAAGGGTACGAACATCCGGACCGATGCGTCGCTCCTGAAACTGTCCGACCTCATCGAGGAACGCAGTCAGAGCAACGCGGCGCTCGAGGAGAGCCTCGGACCGGTGCGCAGCCGCGTCGACGCGCTCGCCGACCGGGACGACGGCAGCACCAAGGCCGAGGACGCCAAGCTGGCCGCCCTGCGCGTGGCCTCGGGCACCGAGGAGCTGACCGGCAAGGGCCTGACCGTCACCCTCAACGACGCCCCGCCGGGCGCCACCGCCCGGATCCCCAACGTCCCCGAGCCGCAGCCCAACGACTTGGTGATCCACCAGCAGGACCTCCAGGCCGTGGTGAACGCCCTGTGGCAGGGCGGCGCCCAGGGCATCCAGGTCATGGACCAGCGGCTCATCTCCACCAGCGCGGTCCGCTGCGTCGGCAACACCCTGATCCTCCAGGGCCGGGTGTACTCGCCGCCGTACAAGGTCTCGGCGGTCGGCGACCCGGGCGCGTTGCGCAAGGCCCTCGCCGCCTCCCCGGCCCTGCAGAACTACCAGCTGTACGTGAACGCCTACGGGCTCGGCTGGAAAGTGGACGAGCACAAGGCGCTGACACTTCCCGGCTACTCCGGCACAGTGGACCTCCACTATGCGAAGCCGGTGGATCCCTCGTCCTGAGGCATGGCGGCCCGACGTCGTACTGCGCCTGGTGGTACGGACGTTCAGCGAGCTGTGCCTGACGGCGGGCACCCTCATCGTGCTCTTCGTGGCCTACGTCCTGCTGTGGACCGGGGTCAAGGCCGACCGGGCCATGGACGGCGAGATGACCCGGCTGCGCGACGACTGGGCGGCGGCCGGCGCGCCGGCCGCGGCGCCGGAACGGGCCGCGGCTCCCCGGCCCGCCGAGCCCCCCGAACCGGTCGGCCACCCCCCGGGCCGCGCCTTCGCCGAGATGTACGTCCCGCGCTTCGGCAAGGACTGGAAGAAGCCCGTCCTGGAGGGCACCGGTACCGAGCTGCTGAAGAAGGGCCTGGGCCACTACCGCGGCACCGCGGCCCTCGGAGCCACCGGGAACTTCGCGGTGGCGGGCCACCGGCGCACGTACGGGGACCCCTTCAAGGACTTCCCCGAGCTGCGCCCCGGAGACGCCGTGATCCTCAAGGACGCGGCCGCCTGGTACACGTACACGGTGCGCGGCGGGCCGCTGCGCACGCTGCCCACGGACATCGGGGTCGTGGACCCGGTGCCCCGGAAGTCGCCGTTCACCGTGCCCGGCCGGTACCTGACGCTGACGACCTGCGATCCCGAGTGGGGCCACAGCCACCGGCTGGTCGTCTGGGCGGAACTGACCGGCACCCGAGCCGCGGGGCAGGGCAGGCCGGAGGGTTTGCCGAGCTGACCCACCCGGCCGGGCCGCTGCCTTTAGTCTGTTGGCGTACCGCCCCTGCGGTGCGTGGAACGAACGTGGACGAAAAGGAAACAGGCGGCATGTACGGCTGGATCTGGCGGCATCTGCCGGGCAACGCGTGGGTACGCGCGCTGATCTCACTCGTACTGGTCCTCGCGGTGGTGTTCGTGCTGTTCCAGTACGTCTTCCCGTGGGCCGAGCCGCTCCTGCCGTTCAACGATGTGACCGTGGACGAGGGATCGGGAGCCACTCCGTGAGCGCGCGCATTCTGGTTGTGGACAACTACGACAGCTTTGTCTTCAACCTGGTCCAGTACCTCTACCAGCTCGGTGCCGAATGCGAGGTGCTGCGCAACGACGAGGTCGAGCTCTCGCACGCGCAGGACGGCTTCGACGGCGTGCTGCTCTCCCCCGGGCCCGGGACGCCGGAGGAGGCGGGGGTCTGCGTCGACATGGTCCGGCACTGCGCCGACACGGGCGTGCCCGTCTTCGGCGTGTGCCTCGGCATGCAGTCGATGGCGGTCGCGTACGGAGGGGTCGTGGGCCGGGCGCCCGAGCTGCTGCACGGCAAGACCTCGCCCGTGGTCCACGCGGGCCTCGGGGTCTTCGAGGGCCTGCCCTCCCCCTTCACCGCGACCCGTTACCACTCCCTGGCCGCCGAGCCCCAGACCCTGCCCGGGGTGCTGGAGGTCACGGCGCGCACGGAGGACGGGATCATCATGGGCCTGCGCCACCGGGAGCACGACGTCGAGGGTGTGCAGTTCCACCCCGAGTCGGTGCTCACCGAGTGGGGGCACCGGATGCTCGCCAACTGGCTCGTGCGCTGCGGTGACGCGGGTGCGGTGGAGCGCTCGGTGGGGCTGGCCCCGGTGGTGGGCAAGGCCGTCGCGTGACCGCGCTCGCGCCGTCCGCGCCCACGGGGGGCCGGGCCGCGCGGCGCAGGGCGGCGCAGGAGGCCGCGAAGCGGGCCGCCAGGAACTCCCGGCGCCGGGGCGGGCGGCGGCGCAGGCGGCCGGCCTCGGGCGGACCGCTGGTCGTGGCGAGCCGGCTGGGCGGGGAGCTGTTCATCACGGCGGGCCTGGTGATGCTGCTGTTCGTCGCCTACCAGCTCTGGTACACGAACATCGTCGCGGAGCGGGCCGCGGACGGCGCCGCGGGCACGCTCCAGCAGACCTGGCAGCGCGACGCGGGCACGGACGGCGGCGCGGCGGCCGAGCCGCCCGTCACGGCCTTCGAACCCGGCCAGGGCTTCGCCATCCTGCACATCCCCAAGCTGGACGTGAAGGTTCCGGTGGCGGAGGGGATCAGCAAGCCGAAGGTGCTCGACCGGGGCATGGTCGGGCACTACGCCGAGGGCGCGCTGAAGACGGCGATGCCGGCGGACGCGCAGGGCAACTTCGCGGTGGCGGGCCACCGCAACACCCACGGGGAGCCCTTCCGCTACATCAACCGGCTCGTGCCGGGGGATCCCGTCGTGGTCGAGACGAGGGACGCGTACTACACGTACGAGATGACCTCGGCGCTGGCGCAGACGCCGCCGACGAACGTGGCGGTGATCAAACCGGTGCCGGAGGGCTCGGGGTTCACCGCACCCGGCCGGTACATCACGCTGACGACCTGCACCCCGGAGTTCACCAGCACCTACCGGATGATCGTATGGGGCAGGATGACCGACGAACGCCCCCGCGGCGAGGGCCCTCCGCCCGCGCTGACCAGTTAAGGACGAAACAGCAGTGTCACGTGCCCGCCGCCGCTCCGCGGCGCCGCCCGCCCCCGCCGGCAGCCGCAGTGTGCTCGCCGGGTTCCTGAGCCTGCTGGGCGAGCTCCTGATCACGGTCGGGCTCGTGCTGGGCCTGTTCGTGGCGTACTCGCTGTGGTGGACGAACGTGCTCGCGGACCGGCAGGCGTCGGCGCGGGGCGACCAGATCCGCCGGCAGTGGCAGGCGCCGGGCACGGAGACGAAGCCCGCGGAGCCGGGTGCGCTGGACACCGGGGACGGCGTCGGCTTCCTGCACGTGCCCGCGATGAAGAACGGCGAGGTGCTGGTCAAGCGGGGCACCGACCCGCAGACCCTGGACGACGGGGTCGCGGGCTACTACACGGAGCCGGTGAAGTCGGCGCTGCCGTGGGACGAGAAGGGCAACTTCTCGCTGGCCGCGCACCGGGACGGCCACGGCGCGAAGTTCCACGACATCGACAAGGTGAACAGCGGCGACGCGATCGTCTTCGAGACCAAGGACACCTGGTACGTGTACAAGGTCTTCGCCGAGCTGCGCCAGACGTCGAAGTACAACGTGGACGTGATCAGCCCGGTCCCGAAGGAGTCGGGCAAGACGGCCCCGGGCCGCTACATCACGCTGACCACCTGCACGCCCGTGTACACCTCGAAGTACCGGTACATCGTGTGGGGCGAGCTGGTCCGGACGGAGAAGGTGGACGCGCAGCGGACCCCGCCGGCCGAGCTGCGCTGACCGAGCGCCCGCAGCCTCGCCCCGCAGCCCGCCCCCCAGCCCGCCCTCCAGGCCCCCAGGAGCCCCTGTGGACGGCTGGGACGCCCCGGCGGGCGCCCCTGGCCGAGGATGCACGGCTGAACCCGCAGGCGGCCGCGTGGCCGCCCGGGAGAAACGGGTCCGGCCCCTCTCCCGCGGGAGAGGGGCCGGACCCGTATCGCGTGCCGGTGGGCGTCAGCCGCCGAGGCCTCCGATGAAGCCGCGGCCGCCGCCGTTGTTGTTGCCGCCGTCCTGCTGGCCGCCGCCCTGCATGGTCATCACGTTGACCACCGTGCCCGTCGGGACCTGCTTGCCGGCCGGCGGGTCGGTGAACACCACGCGGGCGTTCTCGTCGGCCGGTCCGGAGACGACGGCGCCGAAGGTCAGGCCCTTGGAAGCCAGTTCCGCCCTGGCCTGGGCGACCGTCTTGTTCCCCAGGTTGGGCACCTGGACCTGCTGCGCGGCCTTGGCGATGGTGATGTTGACCGTCTTGCCGACCTCCAGCTGCGATCCCGCCTGCGGCTGGTGGTCGATGACCGTCTTCGGCGGGGCTCCGGGGGAGTCGACCTCGGTCACGCTGCCGAGCTTGAGGTTGACGGCCTTGAGGGCCTTCTCGGCGTCTTCCTTGGTCTTGCCCTTGAGGTCCGGGACGATCGCCTTGGACTGCTCCTTGGCCACCGTCAGGGTGATGACGGAGTTCTTCTCCGCCTCCCCGCCGGCCTTCGGGTTCTGCTCGAGGACGGTCCCGGCGGCCCGCTCGGACTCCTGGGCCTTGCGGTCGACCTGGAAGCCCTTGTCCTTCAGGGCCTTCTCGGCGTCCTCGTACGTCAGGTTCACCACGCTGGGGATCGGCACCTTGGCCGCGCCCGTGGAGATGGTCACCGTGACCGTGGAGTCCCGCGCGACCTTGGTGTCGGGCGCCGGGTCCTGCTTGCAGACATTGCCCTTGGGCTGGTCCTCGCAGGGTGCCTCGGTTCCCTTGACCACCTTGAGCCCGACGTTCTCGCCGCTCCTGACCGCCTGCTCGAGGGTGGAGCCGATGAGCTTGGGCACGGCGGGGCGGTTGTCGGCGGTGCCGCTGAACAGGGAGCGGCCGATCAGGATCGCGCCGACCAGGACGAGGACGCCGGCCGCCACGAGCAGGATCGTGGACGCCTTGCTCTTCTTCTGGCGGCGGCCCTGCCCCTGGTCGTAGCCGCCGTGGCCCTGGTCGCCGTACCCGTAGCCGCCGTCGCCCGGGGGCATCGGCGGCATCATCGAGGTCTGGCCGGCGTCGGCGGTGCGCAGTGCGGTGGTGGGCTGGTCGTAGCCCTGGTGTCCGTAGCCGCTGTTCTGGTCGTGCGGGTAGCCGTAGCCGGCCGCGCCCATGGCGGCGGTGGCGGCGACGGGCTGGCCGTCGAGGCAGGCCTCGATGTCGGCGCGCATCTCGTCCGCGGACTGGTAGCGGTAGTCGGGGTCCTTGACCAGCGCCTTGAGGACGATCGCGTCCATCTCGGGCGTGATCTCGGGGTCGAAGTTCGACGGCGGCTGCGGTTCTTCCCGTACGTGCTGGTAGGCGACGGCCACGGGGGAGTCGCCGACGAACGGGGGCCGGACGCTGAGGAGCTCGTACAGCAGGCAGCCGGCGGAGTAGAGGTCGGAGCGGGCGTCGACCTGCTCGCCCTTGGCCTGCTCCGGGGAGAGGTACTGGGCGGTGCCGATGACGGCGGCGGTCTGCGTCATGGTCATGCCGGAGTCGCCCATGGCGCGGGCGATGCCGAAGTCCATCACCTTGACCTGGCCGGTGCGGGTCAGCATCACGTTGGCGGGCTTGATGTCACGGTGCACGATGCCGGCGCGGTGCGAGTACTCGAGGGCCTGGAGGATGCCGATGGTCATTTCCAGGGTGCGCTCGGGCAGCAGCTTGCGCCCGGAGTGCAGCAGCTCGCGCAGGGTGGATCCGTCGACGTACTCCATCACGATGTACGGGATGGAGATGTTGTCGACGTAGTCCTCGCCGGTGTCGTAGACGGCGACGATCGCCGGGTGGTTCAGCGACGCGGCCGACTGGGCCTCGCGGCGGAACCGGGCCTGGAAGGACGGGTCGCGGGCGAGATCGGCGCGCAGGGTCTTGACGGCGACGGTACGGCCGAGCCGGGTGTCGTGGGCGAGGTAGACCTCGGCCATGCCACCGCGGCCGAGCACGTGGCTCAGCTCGTACCGGCCGCCGAGGCGACGCGGCTCTTCCATAACGTTGCAGCCCTCTCCGTCAGTCCCGACCGCACCTGTGTGTGGTCCGGCGGTGTGCTGTTCGCGCAAAGGCTACCGGCCGATCGTCTGTGATCGGTTCGCGGCCACAGGCTGATACAGGACCGGTACCGTACGCTCGGACCCGGCCGGGACCAGTGGCGGGGATCACGTCACTGCGGCCGTCCGTCATCTCCGGCTCATCCCTGGGTCTTGAGGACCGCTTCCATGACGGCCTTCGCGACGGGGGCGGCGAGGCCGCCGCCGCTGATGTCCTCGCGGTCCGCTTCGCTGTCCTCGATGACGACGGCGACGGCGACCGGGGAGCTGCCGTCCTTGCCCTCGGCGTAGGAGATGAACCAGGCGTAGGGGCGCTTCTTGTTGCCCTCGCCGTGCTGGGCGGTGCCGGTCTTGCCGCCGACCTTCACGTTGTTGATCTTCGCCTTGGTGCCGGTGCCCTTCTCGACGACGTTGACCATCATCTCCTGCACCTTCTGCGCGTTGGCGGCGGAGAGCGGCCGGCTCATCTCCTGCGGCGAGTGCTTCTCGATGACGTCGAGGTTCGGCGAGGCGACGTGGTCGACCATGTACGGCTTCATCAGCTTGCCGTCGTTGGCGATCGCGGCGGTGACCATGGCCATCTGCAGCGGAGTGGCGGCGGTGTTGAACTGCCCGATGGAGCTCTGGGCGTTGCCGTCCTTGCCCATCTTCTTGTCATAGACGCTGGCGAAGGCGCGGACCGGGATGTCGATCTTGTCGTTGTTGAAGCCGAACTTCTCGGCGGTCTCCACCATCTTGTCGCGGGTGACCTTGTCGCCGAGGTTCGCGAAGACGGAGTTGCAGGAGACGCGCAGGGCGTCGTTGAGGCTCGCCTCCTTGCAGCCGCTGGCGTGGTTGACCATCTCGGTCTTGGTGCCGGGCAGGAAGTACGGGTCCGGGGTGTCCGTCGGGTCGTTGATCTCCTTGACCACGCCGTGTTCGAGGGCGGCGGCCGCGGTGACCACCTTGAAGGTGGAGCCCGGCGGGTAGGTCTCGCGCAGGGCGCGGTTGACCAGGTTCTTGTCCTCGCTGTCCTTGAGCTCGACCCAGGCCTTCTCGTCGTCCTTGGAGTTGCCGGCGAAGCGGGAGGGGTCGTACGAGGGGGTGGAGACGAGGGCCAGGACGGCGCCGGTGCGCGGGTCGATCGCGGCGGCCGCGCCCTTGTTGTTGCCGAGCGCCTTGAAGGCGGCCTTCTGGGCCTCGGGGTTGAGCGTGGTGACGACGTTGCCGCCCTGCTTCTTCTCCCCGGTGAACATGCCGATGGTGCGGTCGAAGAACAGCCGGTCGTCGTTGCCGGTGAGGATGCCGTCCTCGAGCGATTCGAGCTGGGTGGACCCGAAGGCCTGCGAGGCGTAGCCGGTGACGGGGGCCCACAGGGGGCCGTCCGTGTAGGTCCGCTTGAACTTGTAGTCGCTGCCGTCGGTGACCGCGGAGCCGGTGATGGGCTGCCCCGCCACGATGATGTTGCCGCGCTCGGTGGCGTACTGGGCGATCTGGACCCGGCGGTTCTCCTTGCGGGTGCTGAGTTCCTCGGCCTGGACGTACTGCAGCCAGTTGGTCCGGATCAGCAGCGCGAGGACGAGCAGCCCGCAGAACAGCGAGATGCGGCGCAGGGGCTTGTTCATGACGGGCGGACCACCTGGGTCATCTCGGAGTCGGGGGACGGGGCGGGGGCCGGGGCAGGTCGGCGTGCGGTGTCGCTGATCCGGATGAGTACGGCGATGAGGATCCAGTTCGCGAGGACGGAGGAGCCGCCGGACGCGAGGAAGGGCATCGTCATGCCGGTGAGGGGGATGAGGCCCATGACGCCGCCGGCGACGACGAAGATCTGGAGGGCGAAGGCGCCGGACAGGCCGATGGCGAAGAGCTTGCCGAACGGGTCGCGGGCGGCCAGGGCGGTGCGGACGCCCCGCTCGATGATGAGGCCGTAGAGCAGCAGGAAGGCCATCACACCGGTGAGGCCGAGTTCCTCGCCGACGGTGGAGAAGATGAAGTCGGAGTTGGCGGCGAAGCCGATGAGGTCGGAGTTGCCCTGGCCCCATCCGGCGCCGAGCACGCCGCCGGAGCCGAAGCTCATGATCGACTGGCCGACCTGCTCGCAGGCGCCGGAGGTGGTGTAGCAGCCGAAGGGGTCGAGCCAGGCGTTGACGCGGGCCTGTACGTGGCTGGCGAAGGAGGCGACGACGACGGCGCCGCCGACCGACATGAGCAGGCCGATGACGATCCAGCTGGTCCGCTCGGTGGCCACGTACAGCATGATCACGAACATGCCGAAGAAGAGCAGCGAGGTACCGAGGTCGTTCTCGAAGACGAGGACGAGCAGGCTCATCGCCCAGATCATCAGGATCGGGCCGAGGTCGCGGCCGCGCGGCAGGTAGAGGCCCATGAAGCGGCGGCTGGCCAGGGCCAGGGCGTCACGTTTCACCATGAGGTAGCCCGCGAAGAAGATGGCGATGACGATCTTCGCGAACTCGCCGGGCTGGATGGAGAAGCCGCCGACGCTGATCCAGATCTTGGCGCCGAAGACGTCGGCGCCGAGGCCCGGGATGACCGGCAGGATCAGCAGGACCAGGGCTCCGGCCATGGAGATGTACGTGAAGCGCTGCAGGACGCGGTGGTCCTTGAGGATGAGCAGGACCGCGGCGAACAGGGCGATGGCGAGCGCCGTGTACATCATCTGGCGGGGCGCGGAGGGGGTGAAGGCACCGAAGGAGCGTTTGGCGAGGTTCTGCAGCCGGTCCGACTGGTCGAGCCGCCAGATCAGCACGAGGCCGAGCCCGTTGAGCAGGGTGGCCAGCGGCAGCAGCAGCGGGTCGGCGTACTTGGCGTAGCGGCGTACGACGAGGTGCGCGACCCCGGCGAGGGCGCCGAGGCCCAGGCCGTAGAGCACCATGCCGGGCGGCAGGCTGCCGTTGATCGCGAGGCCCACGTTGGCGTAGGCGAACATCGGGATGACCACGGCGAAGCCGAGCAGCATCAGCTCGGTGTTCCGCCGGCTCGGCAGCTCGATGGCGCCGATGGTGGTCGTGTTGGTGACAACGCTCATGGTGTGGCAGGCCCCCTGTGCCCGCGGGTGTCTACTGCTTTCCGCACAGGCTGACCACTTGCTGCTCCGCGGGAGTCAGCGTGGCGCCGGGTGGCTGGTTCTGCGCCTCGGCGTTGCGGCGCTCTTCGTCCTTCTTGCAGGCGGAGACCTGGACGCCGAGGTCGTCGAGCTTCTCGCGGGCACCGTCGAGGCTGCCTTCGCTGATGGTGGCCTCGACCTGCTTGCGCTTGAAGGGCGGGAGGTACTTCAGTTCGATGTCGGGGCGGTCGGTCTCCACCTTGGAGAGCTCCAGCGGTCCGAGCTTCTGGCTGATGCCGCGGAAGAGCGCGACGTGCTCGCCCTTGACGCCCACGTAGTACTGGGTCTGGGTCCAGCGCCAGCCCGCGTAGAGGCCGCCGCCGACGACGCCGGCGACCAGGAGCAGGGTCAGCGTGCGGGTGGCCCACTTGCGCCCTTTGCCCCGGTGCCTGCGGGGGTGGTCGTACGTGTCCTCGTACTCGGCGTCGCCGTCGTAGGCCTCGGCTTCGCCGAAGCTGCCGTACGCGCCGCCGCCCTGGCCCTGGTCGGAGTACCCGTAGCCGTTCGCCTCGCCGCTGCCGGGGGGCCCGAAGGCGCCGGCGGGCGGGCCGCCCTGGCGGCCGAGGCCCGAGGCGCGGCCGGCCGGGGTCTGCATGGCGTTGCCGCCGTCGAAGAGCTGGTGCTGGTTCTCGGCGACCGCGCCGACGACGACCGGGGTGTCGTTGACCTGGGCGGCGAGGGTGTCGCCGCTGTCGGTGTCGAGGACGTCGGCGACGATGCAGGTGATGTTGTCGGGTCCGCCGCCGCGCAGGGCGAGCTGGATCAGCGACTGCACGGTCTCGCGGGGGCCGTGGTAGTCGGCGAGGGTCTCCTCGAGGGTCTGGTGGGAGACCACGCCGGAGAGGCCGTCGGAGCAGATGAGGTAGCGGTCGCCGGCGCGGACCTCGCGGATGGAGAGGTCGGGCTCGACGATGTCGCCGCTGCCGAGCGCCCGCATGAGCAGGGAGCGCTGCGGGTGGGTGGTGGCTTCCTCTTCGGTGATCCGGCCTTCGTCGACGAGGCGCTGCACCCAGGTGTGGTCCTGGGTGATCTGGGTGAGGACGCCGTCGCGCAGCAGATAGGCACGGGAGTCGCCGACGTGGACGAGGCCGAGGCGCTGGCCGGTCCACAGCAGGGCGGTCAGGGTGGTGCCCATGCCCTCGAGCTGGGGGTCCTCCTCGACCATCACGCGCAGCTGGTCGTTGGCGCGCTGCACGGCCGTGGCGAGGGAGGTGAGGATGTCGGAGCCCGGGACGTCGTCGTCGAGCTGCACGAGGGTGGAGATCACCTCGGAGCTCGCGACCTCGCCGGCCGCCTGGCCTCCCATGCCGTCGGCGATCGCGAGGAGGCGGGGCCCGGCGTAGCCGGAGTCCTCGTTGCCCTCGCGGATCATGCCCTTGTGCGATCCGGCGGCGAACCGCAGGGACAGACTCATGCGCACCTCGCCGGTCGGCTCCGGGTACAACCGGTCTCGAGCCACACTGCCCACCCTCCGGTCGGGAGCGCGCGCGTGTCCGTGTCCTCGGTGGGACGGATCACCGCCGCGTGCTCGCTCCGCTCGCTCATTCTCGTACTACTTCCGCAGCTCGATGACGGTCTTGCCGATGCGGATCGGGGCGCCCGGCGGAATGGGCGTCGGGGTGGTCAGGCGGGTCCGGTCGAGATACGTGCCGTTGGTGGACCCGAGATCCTCGACGATCCACTGGCCGTCACGGTCGGGATAGATCCTGGCATGGCGGCTGGACGCGTAGTCGTCGTCCAGCACGATGGTGGAGTCGTGGGCGCGGCCCAGGGTGATCGTCTGGCCGGCGAGGGCCACCGTGGTTCCCGTGAGGGTGCCCTCGGACACGACGAGCTTGGTGGGCGCACCGCGGCGCTGGCGCTGCTGCGGAGGCGCGGCCTGCCGGCCCGCCTGCTGCTGCTGCGGCGCGGTGCCGGCGCCGCCGCGGCGGGAGCCGCGCTGCGTGACTCTCGTTCCGAAGAGGTCGCTGCGGATGACCTGGACGGCCACGATGACGAACAGCCACAGAACGGCTAGGAAACCCAGCCGCATGACCGTCAGGGTCAGCTCTGACATTGCCCCCGCTTCACCCTTCGGCTTGCCGGTAAATGATGGTCGTGCTGCCCACGACGATCCGCGAGCCGTCGCGGAGCGTAGCGCGGGTGGTGTGCTGCCCGTCCACCACGATGCCGTTGGTGGACCCGAGATCCTGGATCGTCGAGGGCGTTCCGGTCCGGATCTCACAGTGCCGGCGCGATACGCCGGGGTCGTCGATCCGCACGTCGGCTTCGGTGCTTCGGCCGAGTACGAGCGTGGGGCGCGAGATCTGGTGGCGGGTGCCGTTGATCTCGATCCAGTGGCGCCGCGAGGCGCCGGAGGCCGGTACGGGTGCGGCCGGGCCGGCTCCGCCGGCGGGCCGCCGGGCGCCTGGTCCGCCGGGTGGCGGGGCGCTCGGCATGGGCGGGGCGGCGACCGGGGGGTAGCCGTAGCCGCCCTGGCCCGCCGGACCGCCCTGCGGCCGGCCCTGGGGCGGCTGCGGCTGGGAGGTGCTGGCGGCGAGGGTGCGGCTGCGGACCCGGTAGAGCCCGGTGTCGAGGTCGTCGGCCTTCTCCAGCTGGACCTTGATGGGGCCCATGAAGCTGTAGCGCTGCTGCTTGGCGTAGTCGCGGACGAGGCCCGCGAGCTCGTCGCCGAGCTGCCCGGAGTAGGGGCTCAGGCGCTCGTAGTCGCCGGTGCTGAGCTCGACGATGAAGTCGTTGGGCACGACCGTCCGCTCGCGGTTCCAGATGGTGGCGTTGTTGTCGCACTCCCGCTGGAGGGCTCCGGCGATCTCCACCGGCTGGACCTCGGACTTGAACACCTTGGCGAAGGTGCCGTTCACCAGACCTTCGAGTCGCTGCTCGAACCGCTTCAGAACTCCCATGGGGCACCTCCTCCGTCGTTGTCGCCCTGTACTGCTTACTGATCGTATCCACGCGTGGCGGATTCGGGTGGTTCCCCATCGGTCCTGTGAGGACGAGTGTTGGTCCTCACAGGGGATCGTAGGGGGGCCTCAGGGACAGTGTCCCGCACCGGGAGCGGAGTGCGGGAGGGGCCGTCCGCGGCGGGGGCCGGGGGTGCCGGGAAAGCGATGTGATTCCACCCCGTCCGCCGTGCTAATGTTTCGACGTCGCCAGGGGAACGGCCCGAAAGGGAAGAACCACTGGGACGCTGCTCGGGCGAGTGGCGGAACGGCAGACGCGCTGGCTTCAGGTGCCAGTGTCCTTCGGGACGTGGGGGTTCAAATCCCCCCTCGCCCACATCGACGAAACGGTCGTCATCGCGAAAGCGGTGGCGGCCGTTTCGTGTTGCGCGCTCCTCGGTGTCTCCCGCGATCAACTGGCCTGCCCGGTACGGGCCGTCGGGTCGGCGGCGGCCAAGGAGTGATCCAGGACACGTTGTTCGTGTCGGCCGTGCGACTTTCGTCGCGCGGGGCGCGACGAAAGAGAGCGGCGGGCGGTGTGCCGGGGTGTCTAGGGTCGGCCGGGTGGATGCGAAGGCGATGACGCGGGCGGGCCGGCACTGGCTGACGGGGCCGGAGCCCTGGACCCGGCGGATGCTCGTGGGCGACCTCGCGATCGCCGGGCTGCTGGCGCTGCTCGGATTGGGCGTCGAGGAGCTCGACAACGGTTCCGGGTGGCGGATGGCCGCGAGCGCCCTGGCCGTGGTGTTCCTCACCCTGCTGCGGCGCAGGCTGCCCGTGGCCACGCTGGTCGTGGGTTCGGCCGTGAGCGTGTTCCTGCCGGGCTCGTTCCTGGTCACGACCGTGCTGGGCTGGTCGGCGGGCCGCCGGATCGTCGGGGTCGGGCGGGCGGGGGCCGCGTTCACGCTGGCGTTCGTCGCGGCGGTCGGCCTCAGCGTGCTGCACGAGTGGGAGCAGATGCGGCCCCTGCTGGTGATGGTCTTCTCCACCCTGATGTTCCTGGCGATGACCGTGATGCCCGGTCTGGCCAGCCGGTACTGGTCGCAGCGCCGCACGCTGCTGAGCGCGCTCCAGGAGCGCAACGGGCAGCTGATGCGCGAGCGGGCGATGGTCGCCGGGCAGGCGAGGCTGCGCGAGCGGCAGCGGATCGCCCAGGACATGCACGACAGCCTCGGCCACCAGCTGGCGCTGATCTCGGTGCACACCGGTGCGCTGGAGGTGGACCCGAAGCTCACCGACCGGCAGCGCGAGGCGGTGGGGGTGCTGCGGCAGGCCTCGGTGGCGGCGATGCACGAGCTGCGCGAGGTCGTCGGGATCCTGCGGGACGGGGTGGAGGCCCCGGTCCCCGTGGAGGAGCCGGCGCAGCCGGCTGCGCGCGGGGTGGCCGGGATCGCCGGGGTGGTGGAGGCGGCGCGGGGCGCGGGCACCGACGTACGGCTGTCCGCCTCGGGTCCGCCGCGGCCGCTGGCCGCGGCCTGCGACCACGCGGCCTACCGGATCGTGCAGGAGGCCCTGACGAACGCGTACAAGCACGCGCCCGGGGCGCCGATCACGGTGGAACTGCGGTACGAGGACGACTCCCTGGTGGTGGAGATCGCCAACGGGCCGGCCGCCGGTCCGGGGGCCGGCGAGGTGGTCTCGGGCGGGCAGGGGCTGACGGGACTGCGCGAGCGGGCGCGGCTGGTCGGCGGGATGGTGCACGCGGGCGCGACGGAGGGCGGCGGCTTCCGGGTGGCCGGGGTGCTGCCGTACGGCGCGGAGCCGGCCGGGGCGGCGGCCGTGGCCGACGACTTCGGGCAGCAGGCCCAGGCGCGGGGGCTGCGGGGCGCGCCGCCGATGGACTGGAGCGTGGTGGACCGGGAGCTGGCCGTGCCGCGGCGCGGCCCGGTCGGCGGGCTGGCGCTGGGCTGCGGCATCGCGTTCGCGGCGGCGGTGCTGCTGGTGATCGTGCTGGGGGCGGGGATGCTGCTGGTGGTGGGCTCGCTGGGCGACTCGATGCTCGACCGGGACGGTTACGAGGCGGTGCGGGTGGGAGAGCCGGAGCAGGCCGTACGGGACCGGCTGCCGAGCGGCGACAATTTCCTGACGGCCGGGGCGGAGCGCAAGGGCCCGCCGCGGCCGGAGGGTGCGGACTGCCTGGCGCTGTTGGCGGAGGACCAGCCGGACTCGCTGGGGGTGGACCTGGTCTACCGGTTCTGCTTCAAGGACGGAACGCTCGTGGACAAGCAGGCTTACGAGGTCGAGCAGTAGGAGCACGGGTGACAGCCGAAGTGATCCGCGTGGTGATCGCCGACGACGAGCCGCTGATCCGGGCGGGGATCAGGATGATCCTGACCTCGGCGCCGGACATCGAGGTCGTGGCGGAGGCGGCGAACGGCCGGGAGGCGGTGGACCTGGCCCGCGCGCACGCGCCGGACGTGGTGCTGCTGGACATCCAGATGCCGGTGATGGACGGGCTGACCGCGCTGGGGGAGCTGGGGCGGGCCGCGCCACAGGTGCGTGCGCTGATCCTGACCACCTTCGGGGAGAAGGAGAACGTGCTGCGGGCGCTGGGCGAGGGCGGTGCCGGGTTCCTGCTGAAGGACTCGGCGCCGGGCGAGCTGATCGGCGCCGTACGGGCGGCCGCGGCGGGCGACGCGTACCTCTCCCCGGCGGCGACCCGGCACGTGGTCGACCAGCTGGCGTCGGGGAAGGCCGTGGTGCGGGGCGAGCAGGCCCGGCGGCAGGTGGCGGAGCTGAGCGAACGCGAGCGCGGGGTGCTCGCGCTGCTCGGGGAAGGGCTGTCGAACGCGGACGCCGGGCGGCGGCTGCACATGAGCGAGGCGACCGTGAAGACGTACGTGAGCCGGATCCTGGCGAAGCTGGGCTGCGAGAACCGGGTCCAGGCGGCCTTGCTGGCCAGGGACGCCGGGCTGTAGATACGGTCAGCGCGTTCGAGGCGATCAACGTACGGGTGGGGGCGGCGCACATGGCGGCGGTAGTGGGACGGCGGATCCCGGAGGTGGCGGGTTTCGCGCCGCGGGTGGCGGACGGCTCGCCCAAACAGGACGGCAAGGCGCTGCGGCAGCGGGTGGCGCGGTCGGCGCACGCCGCCTTCGAGGCGCCGTCCGGGCGGCCGGACGCGGTGCGGGCGGTGGAGGAGTCCAACGCCGGCCGGGTCGCCGAGCTGGCGCCGATACGCGTGGGCCGGATGGCGGCGAACCCCTTCGCGTTCCTGCGGGGCGCGGCCGGGCTGATGGCCCACGACCTGTCCGGCGGGCCGGTGACCGGGATCGGCGCGCAGATCTGCGGTGACGCGCATGCGGCGAACTTCGGCCTGTACGGGGACGTGCGCAACCGGCTGGTCATCGACCTGAACGACTTCGACGAGACCGTGTTCGGCCCGTGGGAGTGGGACCTGAAGCGGCTGGCGACCTCGCTGGTGCTGGCCGGGCGGGTCTCGGGCGCGGGCGAGGACGCCTCCCGGGCGGCCGCGCTGGACGCGGCGGGCGCCTACCGGCGGACCATGCGGCTGCTGTCCCGGATGTCGGCCAGTGACGCGTGGAACGCCATCGCCGACGAGGAGCTGGTCTCGTACACCGATGCCCGGGACCTGCTGGGGACCCTGGAGCAGGTGGCGGAGAAGGCCCGCAACAACACCTCCGCGCGGTTCGCCGCGAAGTCGACCGAGGCGGCGGAGGACGGCAGCCGGCGCTTCGTGGACGCGCCGCCCGTGCTGCGCCGGGTCGGGGACGGGGAGGCCGCGGCCGTGGCCGCCTCGCTGGGCCCGTACCTGAAGACCCTCCAGGCCGACCGGCTGCCGCTGATGGCCCGGTACGCGATCCACGACGTGGCGTTTCGCGTGGTGGGGACGGGCAGCGTCGGAACCCGTTCGTACGTGGTGCTGCTGCTGGACCACGCGGGCGAGCCGCTGGTGCTGCAGGTGAAGGAGGCACGGCCCTCGGTGCTGCTGCCGCACCTGCCCGCGCTGGGCTTCCATTCGCCGCCCGAGGAGCACGAGGGGCGCCGCGTGGTGGCCGGCCAGAAGCAGATGCAGGTGGTCTCGGACATCATGCTGGGCTGGACCACGGTGGAGGGGCGGCCCTTCCAGGTGCGCCAGTTCCGCAACCGCAAGGGCAGTGTGGACCCGGCGGCGCTGACCGCCGACCAGCTCGACGACTACGGGCGGATGACCGGTGCGCTGCTGGCCCGGGCGCACGCGCACAGCGTCGATCCGCGGCTGCTGGCCGGGTACTGCGGGAAGAACGAGGAGCTGGACGAGGCGATGGCCGCGTTCGCCGTGGCCTACGCGGACCGGACCGAGGCCGACCACGCCGATCTGGTGGCGGCGGTGCGGGCCGGGCGGATCGCGGCGGAGTCCGGGGTCTGAGGCGCCGGGCCCGGCGGGGCCCGGCCTTGCGGCCCGCGCGGGGGTGCCCGGGCCGGCGGGCCGTAGGCTGGCCGGGTGAGCGAGCAGACCGGACACACAGTTCCCGACGACGAACGCCCCGAGGCCCGTCTCGAGCGGGCCGTTCGGGCCGCCGAGCAGGCGCTGATCGAGTTCGAGATCGCGGTGGAGACCTTCCGGGTCGAGGTGGAGAACTTCTCCCGCCTGCACCACCAGAAGCTCGGCCCGATGTACACGCGGCTCGACGAGCTCGAGGCGCTGATCGCCGAGGCGAAGGCGGCGCGCACCGGGGACCAGGACGACCTGCGGCGGGCCAAGGAGGCCCGGGCGCTGGTCATGCCGATGCCCGGGGTGGAGGAGCTGTTCCACGACTGGCTGGACTCGGACGGCATCTCCGACGACGCGGGCGCGATGCTCACCGAGCGGCCCGTGCGGCCGCCGGAGCGGGTGCGGCCCTCGGAGGAGGTGCGCCGCCTCTACCGCGAGCTGGTCCGCAAGGCCCACCCGGACCTCGCCCAGGACGAGGCCGAGCGGGAGCGCCGCGACGCCTTCATCGCGCGGGTGAACGCCGCGTACGGGCGGGGTGAGGAGCAGCTGCTGCGCGAGCTGGCCGAGGAGTGGGCGGCGGGTCCGGAGCCGGAGCGTGCGGAGCCGGAGGAGAGCGGGGAGCTGTACGCCCGGCTGGAGTGGCTGGCGCGCCGCAAGGAGCTGCTGTCGCTGGTGGCCAAGGAGCTGGAGGACAGTGCCATCGGGTCGATGCTGAGGATGGCTCCCGACGACCCGGACCGGCTGCTGGAGGAGATCGCGGAGCAGCTGCTGGCGCAGGTCGCCGAGCGCGAGGCGGAACTGGCGGCGGAGCGCGCCGCGGGCTGAGGCGGGGCCGGATCGCCGCCCGGCCGGCCGGGGGCGTCGGATAGGTTGGAAGTCGGATCTGTGATGAGAGAAGGCGACGCATGAACTTCGGACCGCTTCCCTCGGTGGACGCCGCCGCGGTGCCCTCCGAAGGCTTTGTCCTGGACGTCCGCGAGGACGACGAATGGGCGGCCGGCCACGTCGAGGGTGCTCTGCACATCCCGATGAGCGATTTCGTGGCCCGCTTCGGTGAGCTGACGGAGGCCGTCGAGGACGGCCGCCGGGTGCACGTGATGTGCCGGGTCGGCGGGCGCTCCGCGCAGGTGACCCAGTACCTGGTGCGCCAGGGCGTCGACGCCGTGAACATCGACGGCGGCATGCAGGCGTGGGACGGGGCCGGGCGCCCGATGGTGACGGACAACGGGAACCCGGCCTTCGTGCTGTAGCCGTTGCGGCCGTTCCTCCCCGTCAGGCCAGGGGATGGGCGGCCAACAGGTCGCCGAGGGCCTCCTCGTGCGCGGCGGCGGGGCCGAGCTGGAGCTCCAGCTGCTTGGCCCACGCGTGGTACCGGTGCAGCGGGTAGTCGGTGTCGGCGCCGAAGCCTCCGTGCAGGTGCTGGGCGGTCTGCACGACCCGGCGCACGCCTTCCGACGCCCAGATCTTTGCTACTGCGACGTCTCCCGAGCTCGGCAGCGGGCCGCCCGCGCCGCCGGTCGCGGCGTCCAGGCGCCAGGCGGCCTGCCAGAGGGTGACCTCCATGGCGCGCAGGTCGATGTAGCGGTCGGCGGCCTGGACGGCGACGGCCTGGAAGGTGGCCACCGGGAAGCCGAACTGCTCGCGCTTGCTCGTGTACTGGCTGGTCATGGCGAGGACGCCCTCGCCGAGGCCGAGGGCGAGGGCGCAGGTCCCGGTGGCCAGGAGCTGGCGCAGCCGCTCCCAGGCGACCGGGTCGCCGATCAGGTGGGTCGGGGCCACGCGTACGCCGTCCAGGGCGAGTTCGGCGAGGCGCTCCCCGTTGGTGGATACCTGCTCGGCGAGGGCGAGGCCCTCGGCGGGGCGCGGGACGAACGCGAGGACGGCCTCGCCCTCGCCGGTGTGCGCCGGTACGGCGATCCAGTCGGCGCTCTGCGCCCAGGGGACGGCCGTCTGCGTGCCGTCCAGGATCCAGGCCTCCCCGTCGCGGCGGGCGGTGACGGCGAGTTCGGCCGGGTCGTGGCCGGAGCGGCCGTGGGCGGCGGCGGTCAGCACGATCCGGCCGCTGCCGGCGCCGGGCAGCAGGGCGGCGGCCAGTTCGGGGCTGCCGTGGGCCTGTACGGCCATGGCGGTGGCGCAGTGCTCCAGCAGCGGCACGCGGGCCAGCACCTTCGCGGCCTCGCGCAGCACCAGGCACAGGGCGATGGTGTCGAGGCCGGCCCCGCCGTGCTCCTCGGCGAGGACCAGGCTCAGCAGGTCGGATCCGGCGAGCCTGGCCCACAGCGGGCGGTCGAAGTCGTCGGCGACGGCCCCGGGGGTGAGCGCGGGGCTGGGCACCCCGTCGGGCGCGACGTCCGCGAAGACGGCTCTGGCCGCCTCGACGGCCGCCTGCTGCTCCTCGGTGAAGGTGAAGTCCACTGCCGGTCCTCCCGTTCTGGTCTGACGGTGCGTCAAGATAGAACAGGTTCTGGAAAATGGACAGGGGCCGGGGCCGGGCCGCGGCCGTCCCCGGGGCTACCGGTCGAAGTCGATCTCCACTTCCTCCGTCACCGGGTGCGACTGGCAGGCGAGCACGAATCCGGCGTCGGTCTCCTCGGCCTCCAGGGCGAAGTTGCGGTCCATCCGGACCTCGCCCGCCACCACGAACGCCCGGCAGGTGCCGCACACCCCGCCCTTGCAGGCGTACGGGGCGTCCGCGCGGTTGCGGAGCACCGCGTCCAGCAGCGACTCCCCGTCCCGGACGGGCCAGGTGCCCGAACGTCCGTCGAGGCGCGCCGTGACGCGGCTGTCGGAGGGGGCGGCGGCGGTGGCGGCGGGGGCCGGCGCCGAGGTGTCCTCGACGTGGAAGATCTCCTCGTGCACCCGGGTCCGGGCGACGCCGAGCGCGGCCAGGGTCCGCTCCGCGCCCTGCACCAGGCCGTACGGCCCGCACAGGAACCAGCCCGTCACATCGGCCACCGGCAGCAGCGCGGGCAGCAGGACGGCCAGCCGCTCCCCGTCCAGGCGCCCGGAGGGCAGCCCGGCCTCCTGCTCCTCCCGGGACAGCACCGTGACCAGCTGGAACCGGGACGGATAGCGGTCCTTGAGGTCGGCGACCTCCTCGAGGAACATTGTGGAAGCCGCCGTGCGGTCGCTGCGCACGAGGCAGAACCGGGCGTCGGGGCGGGCGGCCAGCAGGCTCGCGGCGATCGAGAGCACCGGGGTGATCCCGCTGCCGCCGACGATCGCCGCGTAGTGCCCGGCGGCCGGGGCCGCGGCCGGGTCCAGGACGAACCGGCCGGCAGGGACCATCACGTCCAGCACGTCCCCGGCGGCGATCTCCTTGTGCGCGAAGGTGGAGAACTCCCCGCCCTCCACCAGCCGCACGCCGACCCGCAGCTGCGCCGGGCCCGGGCCGTCGGCCGCGGGCGCCGGGGAGCAGATCGAGTAGGTGCGCCGGACCTCCGTGCCCTCGGGGGCGCTGCGGCGCAGGGTCAGGTGCTGGCCGGGGGCGTGCCGGTAGTCCTCGCGCAGCTCCTGCGGGACCCGCAGGGTCAGTGCCACCGAGTCGTCGGTGAGCCGGTCGACCGCAGCCACCGTCAGCGGGTGGAACGCGCCGTGGCGGGGTGCGGCCATCTACAGCTCCTTGAAGTGGTCGAACGGTTCGCGGCAGGCGGTGCAGCGGCGCAGCGCCTTGCAGGCGGTGGAGGAGAACCGGCTGAGCAGCTCGGTGTCGGTGGACCCGCAGTTCGGGCAGCGGACCGACAGGGTCAGCGGGACCGGCCCGCCGGCCGCGTGCGGGCGGGGCGGGGCGATGCCGAACTCGGCCAGCTTGCGGCGGCCTTCGGCGCTGATGTCGTCGGTGGACCAGGCGGGGGCCAGCACGGTGGTCACCCGGACCTCCGGTATCCCGTGGCCGGTCAGGACCCGCTCGATGTCGGCGGACATGGCCTCGATGGCCGGGCAGCCGGTGTAGGTGGGGGTGAGGGTGACCTCGGCGCGGCCTTCCGCGTCCACCCGCACCCCGCGCACCACGCCGAGCTCGCCCAGGGTGAGCACGGGCAGTTCGGGATCCGGGACGGAGCCGGCCAGCTCGGCCAGTTCCGCCTCCAGGCGGGTGGTCCCGGTGCGGGCGGTCACCATGACGCCCCCGGGTGGCTGCGGTGCAGGTGCTGCATCTCGGCGAGCAGCCGGCCGAAGGGCTCGGTGTGCAGGCCCTGGCGGCCGGCTCCGGCCGCCCAGGCGCCGGTGCGCGGCCCCGCGGGCAGGGAGAGCCCGGCCCGCTCCAGGACGCCGGTCACCTCGGCCAGCCAACGCCCTTCGAGGGCGGCCCAGTCCAGGCCTTCGAGGCCGTCCACCGGCTGGAACATCTCGCCGGTGTACTTCCACAGGGCGTCCAGGCCGGCGCGCATGCGCGCCCGGCTCTCCTCGGTGCCGTCGCCGAGCCGCAGGGTCCACTGCTCGGCGTGGTCGCGGTGGTAGGCGGTCTCCTTGACGGCCTTGGCCGCCAGCGGCGCGAACGGGCCCTCCCCGCGGGCCAGTTCCCCGTACAGCTCGTGCTGGTAGAAGGAGAAGAAGAGCTGGCGGGCGATGGTGTGGGCGAAGTCGCCGCCCGGCTGCTCGACCAGCTGGAGGTTGCGGAAGGAACGTTCCTCGCGCAGGAAGGCCAGCTCGTCCTCGTCGCCGGCCATGGTCAGCAGGAGGCGGGCCTGGCCGAGCAGGTCGAGGGCGATGTTGGCGAGCGCGACCTCCTCCTCCAGCACGGGGGCGTGGCCCGCCCATTCGCCGAGGCGGTGGGAGAGGATCAGGGCGTCGTCACCCAGGGCGAGGGCCACCGCGGTGGTGGTGGTGTCCGTGCCGGTCACAGGTGGCTCACTCCCTCCGGGATGTCGTAGAAGGTGGGGTGCCGGTAGGGCTTGTCGGCGGACGGGGCGAAGAAGGGGTCGCGCTCGTCGGGCGAGGAGGCGGTGATCTCGGTGGAGGGCACCACCCAGA
This sequence comes from Streptomyces sp. NPDC048270, assembly GCF_040652335.1. Taxonomy (NCBI): domain Bacteria; kingdom Bacillati; phylum Actinomycetota; class Actinomycetes; order Kitasatosporales; family Streptomycetaceae; genus Streptomyces; species Streptomyces sp. NPDC048270. The sequence goes on along the minus strand of NZ_JBEZLV010000002.1, from coordinate 192,528 downwards.
TCGAGATGCCCTCGCCGCGCCGGGTGTAGAGGTCGCGGGCGTTGCGCAGGGCCATCTCCGCGTCGGGGGCGTGCAGGCTTCCCGCGTGCGTGTGCGAGAGGCCGCGCCGCGAGCGCACGAACACCTCCCACAGGGGCCAATTGCGCGTCATACCCGTGCCTCCTCGTTCTGTGCGGCGTGCGCCGCCTGCTTCTCCGCATACGCCGCGGCCGCGTCGCGCACCCAGGCGCCTTCCTCGTGGGCCCTGCGCCGCTGGCTCAGGCGCTGTTCGTTGCACGGCCCGTTGCCCTTGAGCACGTTCCAGAACTCCGCCCAGTCGATGGCGCCGAAGTCGTGGTGGCCGCGCTCCTCGTTCCACTTCAGGTCCGGGTCGGGCAGCGTCAGGCCGAGGGCCTCGGCCTGCGGGACGGCGATGTCCACGAACCGCTGGCGCAGCTCGTCGTTCGAGTGCCGCTTGATCCGCCAGGCCATCGACTGCGCCGAGTGCGCCGACTCGTCGTCCGGCGGGCCGAACATCATCAGCGAGGGCCACCACCACCGGTCGACCGCGTCCTGGGCCATGGCGTGCTGTGCCTCGGTGCCCTTCGACAGGGCCATGAGGAGCTCGAACCCCTGGCGCTGGTGGAAGGACTCCTCCTTGCAGATCCGGACCATGGCGCGGGCGTAGGGGCCGTAGGAGCAGCGGCAGATCGGCACCTGGTTGGTGATCGCCGCGCCGTCCACGAGCCAGCCGATGGCGCCGACGTCCGCCCAGGTCAGGGTGGGGTAGTTGAAGATCGAGGAGTATTTCTGCTTCCCCGAGTGGAGCTTGTCGAGCAGCTCGTCGCGGCTGGTTCCCAGGGTCTCGGCGGCGCTGTAGAGGTACAGCCCGTGGCCGGCCTCGTCCTGCACCTTGGCCATCAGGATCGCCTTGCGGCGCAGCGAGGGCGCCCGCGTGATCCAGTTCGCCTCGGGCTGCATGCCGATGATCTCGGAGTGGGCGTGCTGAGCCATCTGGCGGACGAGGGAGGCGCGGTACTCCTCGGGCATCCAGTCGCGCGGCTCCACGCGCTCCTCCGCCGCGACCGCCGCGTCGAAGGCCGCCGCGAGCTGTGCGTCGAGGTCAGCAGCCATGCCTGTGCCGTCCGTCCCGTCTGTCCCGAGGGCCGTCTCCGGCCCCGTCTCCGGGGTCACTGCCACCATCCCGGTCCCCTGTCCGCGTGTGTCGGCGAGCCGTCTGCCCGCCCGACCGACCGATCGTTCGGTTCATCCTCTTCAATGGTGGGTCGGCGGCCCGTAGGGTGTCAACCTCTGAGGTCAACCCTGTGGATGCCGGACGATCGGGGCGGGATGGATGCGAACGAGCGGGAGCCCGCCGCGGCGACCCCGCCGCCACCCCCGCGGGCGCCCGGGATCGCCGGTCTGTCCACCCCGTACCGGGCGCTCGCCGCCCTCGCCCTCGGGGCGGTCGGCGTGGCCGCCTGCACGCATCTCGCGTTCGTCTTCCTGCACGTCGCCCCGTCCAACACGGTCAGCAAGCAGCACGCGCGGACGGTCGACGCGTGGATCTATCCCGAGTTCGAACAGAACTGGAAGCTCTTCGCGCCGAACCCGCTCCAGCAGAACATCGCGGTGGAGGTGCGCGCGCAGGTGCGGACGGCCGCCGGCGAGCTGGTCACCACGGACTGGCGGAACCTGAGCGCCGAGGACGGCGCGGCCATCCGCCGCAGCCTGCTGCCGAGCCACACCGAGCAGAACGAGCTCCGCCGGGCCTGGGACTTCTTCACCGGCTCCCACGACGAGGAGAACAAGCCGAACGGCGAGCGCGGCGAGCTGTCCGAGCAGTACCTGCGGCGGATCGCGGTGGACCGGCTCACCCCGGACCACCCCGGCGGGGACATCCTGCGGGTCCAGCTGCGCTCGGCGACGACGGCCGTGGCCGCGCCGGAGTGGAGCGACGAGACGACCGACACCGAGACCTACTACCGGGAGCTGCCGTGGTGGACGGTGTGAGAACCGCTCTGGCGGCCGCTCTGGCCAAGGTCACCGGGCAGGCGCTGGGCCCGTACCAGAGCGCCGTGGTCCGCATCGGCTTCGCCGGGACCTGGCTCTTCTTCCTGCTGCGCGAGTTCCCGCACCGCCACGAGCTGTACGGGCCGGACGGGCCGTGGAGCTGGACGCTGGCGGAGCGGCTGATCGCCTCGAACGGGGCCTTCTCCGTCCTGATGTGGTCGGACTCGGCGGTGTGGTTCGAGATCGTCTACGCGCTCGCCGTGCTGGCGAGCGTGGGGCTGCTGCTGGGCTGGCGGACCCGGGCCGCGTCCGTGCTGTTCATGGTCGGGGTGCTCTCCCTGCAGAACCGCAGCGTGTTCATGGGCGACGGCGGGGACAACGTCATCCACCTGATGGCGCTGTACCTGGTGCTGACCCGGTGCGCGCGGGTGTGGTCCCTGGACGCCCGGCGGGCCCGGCTGCGGGGGTCGGCCTCCGCGGGGGCCGCCGGGCCGGTGCTGTGGGGCGTACTGGGCGCGGTGTTCGCCTACGGGGTGGTGGCCGGGCGGTTCAGCGCCGGCTGGCTGGCGGCCTTCGCGGCGGTGTGGGTGGCCTGCGGCCTGTGGTGGCTCGTGGACCGGCACGACGCGCAGGGCGAGGGCCGGGCCACGCTGGACGTGCTGGCCAACGTGCTGCACAACGCCGGGATGCTGGTGATCATGGCGGAGGTCTGCCTGATCTACGCGACGGCGGGCTGGTACAAGGTCCAGGGATCGCGGTGGCAGGACGGGACCGCGCTGTACTACCCGCTCGGGCTGGACTACTTCACCCCGTGGCCGGGGCTGTCCGCACTGCTGGCGGGCAGCGGGACGCTGGTGATGCTGCTGTCGTACGGGACGGTGGCGGTGCAGGTGGCGTTCCCGTTCACGGTGTTCAACCGGCGGATCAAGAACGTGCTGCTGGCCGTGATGATGCTGGAGCACGCGGGGATCGCGGTGCTGCTGGGGCTGCCGTTCTTCTCGCTGGCGATGATCGCCGCCGACGCGGTGTTCCTGCCGACGGTGTTCCTGGTGTGGCTGGGAGCCAGGGTCGCGGCGCTGCGGCCCGGCCGTCGCGAGCGGTCCCCGGCGCTGGCCTCCGCGGAGCCGAGCCCGGCCCTCCCCCGCTGATCCGGACCCCGGCGGCGGTGCGCTTAGGGTCGGGGTATGCGTGACGAGTGGAGTTCCGAAGAGGTCCTGCGGCAGTGGCGGGAAGGCGTCGGGCAGGGGCTGGTCCTGCTGGACGGGTTCCACGCGCTGAAGCACGCGCTGCGGTTCGGGGCCGAGGTGCGGATCGTCCTCGCCGAGGACCCCGCGGCCGTACGGGCGCTGGCCGCCGAGCTCGCTCCGGACGTCGAGCCCGACGTGGCCCGGCTGGCGCGGCCGGCGCGGCTGGCGGGGCTGCTGCCCCGAGTGCACCCCACCGGCGTCGCCGCCCTGGCGGTACGCCCCGGCCGGGCGGCGGGCCTCGCGGCCCTCGGGAGCCTGCCGCGCCCCGCGCCCGTCGTCGTGCTCGACAACCCCCGCAACCTCGGCAACGTCGGAGCCGTCGTCCGCCTCGCAGCGGGCTTCGGCGCCACCGGCGTGGTCACCCGGGGCGACCTCGACCCCTGGCATCCGAACGTGGTCCGGGCCGGGGCCGGGCTGCACTACGCCACCACCGTCGAGCGGATCACGCTCGAGACCCTGCCGCCCGGGCCGCTGTACGCGCTCGACCCGGAGGGTGAGGACATCCGTGCCCTCACCCTCCCGGACGACGCGCTGCTCGCCTTCGGCTCGGAGCGCCACGGCATCTCACCCGAGCTGCGGGATCGGGCCGACCACCTGGTGTCCCTGCCGATGCGCCCGCAGGTCTCCAGCTACAACCTGGCGACCAGCGTGGCCATGGCCCTCTTCCACTGGGGAGGGCCGGCGGCCGGCCAGGAGGGCCCGGCCTGACCGGCAGGGGACCGGCCTAGGCCTGGCGGCGGACCTCCACCACGCGGAAGCGGTTGGAGACGAAGGCCCCGTCGCACAGCGCGGCGTTGGCCGCCGGGTTGCCGCCCGAGCCGTGGAAGTCGGAGAACGCCGAGGTCTGGTTGACGTACACCCCGCCGGTCAGGTTCAGCGAGAGCTGCGCGGACTCCTCCAGGCAGACCTCCTCGATGGCCCGCTCGGTGTCGGCGGAGGTCGTGTACGCGCCCACCGTCATGGCGCCCTTCTCGCGGACGGTGCGGCGCAGCAGCTCCAGCGCGTCCGCCGTGGAGTCCACGGCCACCGCGAAGGAGACCGGGCCGAAGCACTCCGAGAGGTAGGCCGCGTCCGGGTCCGGCTTGGACGCGTCCAGCTTGACCATCACCGGGGTGCGGACCACCGCGTCCGGGAACTCGGGGTTGACGACCTCGCGGGAGGCCAGCGCGACCTCGCCCAGCGCGGCCGCCGCCTCCAGCCGCGCCTTGACGTCCGGGTTGACCAGGGCGCCGAGCAGGGCGTTGGCCCGTGCGTCGTCGCCCAGCAGGCCGCCGACCGAGGCCGCGAGGTCGGCGACGACCTCGTCGTACGTCTTGTGCCCGGCATCCGTCGCGATGCCGTCGCGCGGGATCAGCAGGTTCTGCGGGGTGGTGCACATCTGGCCGCTGTAGAGGGAGAGGGAGAACGCGAGGTTCGCCAGCATGCCCTTGTAGTCGTCGGTGGAGTCCACGACCACCGTGTTGACGCCGGCCTTCTCCGTGTAGACCTGCGCCTGGCGGGCGTTGGCCTCGAGCCAGTCGCCGAACTCCGTGGAGCCGGTGTAGTCGATCAGCTTGATCTCGGGGCGCAGCGCCAGGGTCTTGGCGATGCCCTCGCCCGGACGCTCCACGGCCAGCGCGACCAGGTTCGGGTCGAAGCCGGCCTCGGCGAGGACCTCGCGGGCCACCTGGACCGTGAGCGCCAGCGGGAGGACGGCCCGCGGGTGCGGCTTGACCAGCACCGCGTTGCCGGTGGCCAGGGAGGCGAACAGGCCCGGGTAGCCGTTCCAGGTGGGGAAGGTGTTGCAGCCGATCATCAGGGAGATGCCGCGGGGCACCGCCGTGAAGGTCTTGCCGAGGTCCAGCGGGTCGCGCTTGCCCTGCGGCTTCGACCAGTCGGCCTGCCCCGGGACCCGCGTCTGCTCCTCGTACGCGTAGGCCACGGCCTCCAGGCCGCGGTCCTGCGCGTGCGGTCCGCCCGCCTGGAACGCCATCATGAAGGCCTGGCCGCTGGTGTGCATGACCGCGTGGGCGAACTCGTGCGTCCGGGCTCCGATCCGGGCCAGGATCTCGACGCAGACCAGGGCGCGCGCCTCGGGGCCCGCGTCGCGCCAGGCGGCCATGCCCGCCTTCATCGCGGGCAGCAGCACGTCCGGGTCCACATGGGGGTACTCGACGCCGAGCTCCGGGCCGTACGGGGACACCTCGGCGCCGGTCCAGCCGTCGGTGCCGGGCTGGCCCAGGTCCAGCCGGGTGCCGCGGACGGCCTCGAAGGCGGCGAGCCCGTCGGCCGGGGCGGTTTCGCCGTAGGCCTTGGGGTGCTCGGGATGCGGGGACCAGTAGGCGCGGCTGCGGATAGCCGACAGGGCCTGGTCCAGGGTGGGCCGGTGCTTGGCGGACAGCTGGGGGACGGTGAGCTCGGCGGCCATCAGGGACCAACTCCTCGTTGAGCCGGGCGAAGGAGAGCAGACTGGAGTTAGAGTAACCGAACGATCGGTCGGGACAAGAGGGCCCGGCGGACCTGTGGACAAGTCGGTGCGGGAGGATCAGGGCATGACAGCAATCGAACGGTCCCGCACTGTGGCGGTCGTCGGCGCGGGCACCATGGGCCAGGGCATCGCCCAGGTCGCCCTTCTCGCAGGTCACCGCGTGCTGATCTACGACATCGACGCCGCCCTCGCCGCGGACGGCGCGGGCATGGTGCAGGACCGCGTCGAGCGGATGGCCGCCAAGGGCCGCCTCGACCGCGCCGAGGCCGAGGACGCGATCGGCCGGATCGCTCCGGCGGGCGCGCTCGCGGACCTCGCCGGGGCCGCCCTCGTCATCGAGGCGGTGGTCGAGAACGTCACCGTCAAGCAGGCGCTCTTCGCCGCACTCGAAGAGGTGGTCGCGCCGGACGCGCTGCTGGCCACCAACACCTCCTCACTCTCCGTCACCGAGCTCGCCGCCGGCCTCGCGCACCCCGGCCGCTTCGTCGGCCTGCACTTCTTCAATCCGGCCCCGCTGCTCCCCCTCGTCGAGGTGATCAGCGGTTTCGCGACCGAGCCGGCCGCCGCCGAGCGCGCGTACCGCACCGTCCTCGGCTGGGGGAAGACGCCGGTCCGCTGCGCCGACACCCCCGGCTTCATCGTCAACCGGATCGCCCGCCCCTTCTACGCCGAGGCCTTCTCGGTCCACGAGGAGCAGGGCGCCGACCCGGCCACCATCGACGCCGTGCTCCGCGAGAGCGGCGGCTTCAAGATGGGCCCGTTCCAGCTGACCGACCTGATCGGCCAGGACGTCAACGAGGCCGTGACCCGCTCGGTGTGGGAGTCCTTCTTCCGCAGCCCCAAGTTCACCCCCTCCCTCGCGCAGCGCCGGCTGGTCCAGTCGGGCCGCCTCGGCCGCAAGTCGGGGCACGGCTGGTTCCCGTACGGCCCGGACGCCGTGCTGCCCCAGCCGCACACCGCCGCTCCCGAGGAGGCCCCGGACAAGGTCACGGTGGTCGGCGACCTCGGGCCGGCGGCCGAGCTGGCCGACCTGCTGGAGGAGGCCGGGATCGCGGTCACCGCCACCGAGCACGGGGGCCCGTACATCCAGCTGCCGGGCGAGGGCCAGCTGGTGCTCGCGGACGGGAAGACCTCCGTCGAGTTCGCCGACGTCGTCTACTTCGACCTCGCCCTCGACTACCGGGGAGCCACCCGGATCGCGCTCTCCGCCAGCGAGGACACCAGCGAGCGGACCCTCGCCGAGGCGGTCGGCCTGTTCCAGAAGCTGGGCAAGAAGGTCTCCGTCATCGGCGACGTCCCCGGCATGATCGTCGCCCGGACGGTCGCGATGCTGATCGACCTCACGGCCGACGCCGTCGCCCGCGGCGCGGCCACCGCCGAGGACATCGACACGGCGATGCGCCTCGGCGTCAACTACCCGCTGGGTCCCTCTGAATGGCACGAGCGGCTGGGCCGGGACTGGGCCTACGACCTGCTGCACCACCTCGACGAGCGCTGTCCCGGAGGCCGGTACGCGCCCTCGCTGGCGCTGTTCCGGCTGGGCTACGCCGCAGGGGAAGACGAAGACGAGACGGGGGAGAGCGCATGACCACGGCGAAGCGGGACACCTACACCCCCGAGACACTGCTGTCGGTCGCCGTGCAGGTCTTCAACGAGCGAGGCTACGACGGCACCTCGATGGAGCACCTCTCCAAGGCCGCCGGCATCTCGAAGTCCTCGATCTACCACCACGTGACGGGCAAGGAGGAGCTGCTGCGCCGGGCCGTCAGCCGCGCCCTCGACGGGCTCTTCGCCGTCCTGGAGGAGCCCGGCGCGGTCCGGGGGCGGGCGGTCGAGCGCGTCGAGTACGTCACGCGCCGCACGGTGGAGGTGCTCGTCGGCGAGCTGCCGTACGTGACCCTGCTGCTGCGCGTGCGCGGCAACACCCGGACCGAGCGCTGGGCCCTGGAGCGCCGCCGCGAGTTCGACCACCAGGTCGCGGACCTCCTCAAGGCGGCGGCCGCCGACGGGGACCTGCGGGCGGACGTGGACATCCGGCTCGCCACGCGCCTGCTCTTCGGGATGGTGAACTCCCTGGTCGAGTGGTACCGCCCGCATCCGGGCACGGGGCCGGACCAACTCGCCGACGCGGTGGTGCACATGGCCCTCGACGGCCTGCGGACGGTCCGCTGACCCGCGGGTTCCACCCCCTGCGGGACGCCGGCGGGCGGTTCTGTACCCTGAGCGGGATTTCGGCCTTGAGCGCGTTCAAAACCGCGCGCCCAGGCCATCGCACCGAACGAAAATGGGGGAACCGGTGCGCAGTCGCCGTCTCGTGATCTCATCCGCCGCCATCGTCGCGGCCGCCATCGGTCTGCTGCCGGGCACGGCCCAGGCCGCGGATCCGGCAGCGCCGGACGTCCGCCGGGTCGCCAAGCCGTCCGACCCGAAGCAGGCCGCGGCGTCCCGCTTCCAGACCTTCACCAGCGGCGCCGACAAGTCCGTCCGGAGGGAGGCCTCCGCGGCCGCCCGGGCGGCGGGCGCCGCCGTCGGGAACCCGGGCCTGAAGGTCGCCCTGGGCGCCACCAACACCGGCGCGCACTCGCTCCAGCTGGACGCGGACATCACCAGTGCCGACGCCCCGCTCGAAGTGAGCGTCTCCTGGGGCGACGGGAGCGAGGTGGAGCTGCTCGCCGCCTCCGGCTCCACCATGCTGATGCCGACGCACACCTACGCGGAGGTCGGCGAGTACAAGATCAAGGTCGGCGTGAACGACGTCGCCAACAAGGTGTACGTCGAGAACGAGCTCACGGTCGTGACATCGGGCTCCGAGTTCACGCCGTACGAGCCCACGCGTCTGCTGGACACCCGCGAGGGGTTCCGTGCTCCGAAGGCCAAGGTCGCCCCGTACACCGCCGCGCGGGTGAAGGTCGGCGGCTACGGCACGATCCCGGCCGACGTGCAGGCCGTCGTCCTCAACGTCACCGTCACCAACACCACCAGCGCCGGGCACATCACGGCCTATGACGCGGGCAACCGGCGGCCGAACTCGTCGAACGTGAACTTCGAGGCGGGTGAGACCGTCCCGAACCTGGTCGTCGTACCGGTCGGCGAGGACGGCTCCGTCGAGCTGTACAACGGCGGCTGGGAGTCGGTCGACCTGATCGCCGACATCACCGGCTACTTCACGCAGAGGGCGGCCAGCGGCTACACCCCCGTGGCGCCGGTCCGCTTCGTCGACACCCGCGAGGGCCTCGGCACGGCCAAGGGCCAGGTCGCCGGACAGACCAGCTTCGGTACGCGGATCAGCGGACTGCGCGGGGTGCCCCAGGGGGTCAAGGCCGTGGCGCTCAACGTGACGGTGACCGGCCCGAAGGAGGCCGGCCACCTGATCGTCCACCCGAGCGGCGGGCGGATCCCGCTCGCGTCCAGCGTGAACTTCACCGCGGGGCAGACCGTCGCCAACGCGGTGATCGTGCCGGTCGGCCCCGACGGGAGCATCAGCATCCGCAACAACGCCTGGGCCGGAACCGACGTCGTGGTGGACGTCGTCGGCTACTACAGCCCCGAGAGCAAGGGCGCTTTCATGGCGCTCTCGCCGATGCGCTGGCTCGACACGCGCGACCCCGAGGGCACCATCAGCGAGATCAGCGGGGCGATCGCCGGCCGGGACTACCTCCCCGTCCCGTTCTTCTCCGACGACGCCGAGACCGCGTACGTGCTGAACACCACCGTCACCAACACGGGCGGCGCGGGCTTCCTCTCGGTCGCCCCGGACCCGAACTCGGCCGAGCAGTACGAGAAGGGCACCGCGGTCACGCCGGCCCGGCCCGGCGCCTCGACCCTCAACTGGACGAAGGGCAAGACCGTCCCGAACCTGGTCCAGGCGAGCGCGGGCCTGCACGGCATCGTCGACTTCTGGAACCAGGGGTGGGAGAAGGCCGACCTCGTGGTCGACATCTCCGGCTACTACGAGGAGCCGGTGCTCAAGCCGTAGGCGACGCGCACAGCGCCCCGGGACCGGCCGAGATCCGTCCCGGGGCGCTGTGCGCTTTCGGGACGGACTGGCTTGGGGGGCAGGCGCCCTGACCTGCCATCAGGCGGCTCTGTAATCTGAGCGGGACGTCGATCTTGAGCGCGTTCAAATAGGCGTGTTCAAGACAAGTGTGCTCAAAATCGAACAACGGGGGAGGGCCGGTGCGTAGTCGCCGTCTCGTCATTTCTGCTGCCGCCATCGTCGCGGCCGGCATGGGTCTGCTGCCGGGGGTGGCCCAGGCCGCGGATCCGTCCGCGCCGGGCGCCCATCGGGTGGCACCCGGTCCGGACCTGAAGAAGGCCGGTACGCCGAAGGCCAAGACCTTCACGAGCGGAGCCGACAAGACCGTCGGCAAGGCGGGCTCCGCCACCGCGCAGGCGGAGGGTGCCGTCACCGGCAACCCGGACCTGAAGATCGGCCTGACCGCGGTGAACACCACCGCGCGCGGAGTCCACCTGGAAACGGTCATCACCAGCGTCGACTCCAAGCTGAGCATCGTCATCAACTGGGGCGACGGCGTCCTGGAGCGGATCAGCGCGGGCGGCTCCGTCACGCTGAAGAACGAGCACGTCTACGAGAACCCCGGCGCGTACGAGGTCTCGGTCGGCGTGGACGACCCCGCGAACAAGGTGTACCGCGAGAACGCGGTCACGTTCACGACGCTGGGCTCCGAGTTCACCCCGCACGTGCCCACGCGCCTGCTGGACACCAGGGACGGGTTCCGCGCGCCGAACGCCAAGGTCGCCCCGCGCGGCACCGCCCGGGTGCAGATCGCCGACTACGGCATGATCCCGGCCGACATCACCGCGGTGGCCCTCAACGTCACCGTCACCAACACCACCAGCGGCGGGCACATCACCGCCTACCCCGCCGGCACCGTCCGGCCGGACGCGTCGAACGTGAACTTCGAGGCGGGCGAGACCGTCCCGAACCTGGTCATCGTGCCGGTCGGCGAGGACGGCTCCGTCGACCTGTTCAACGGCGGCTGGGAGGCGGTCGACCTGGTCGCCGACATCACCGGCTACTTCAGCCAGAAGGGCGCCAGCGGCTACACCCCGATGGACCCGGTCCGCTTCGTCGACACCCGCGAGGGCCTCGGCACCGCCAAGGGCCAGGTCGCCGGACAGACCAGCTTCGGCACCCGGATCAGCGGACTGCGCGGGGTGCCCCAGGGCGTCACCGCCGTGGCGCTCAACGTGACGGCCACCAACCCGAAGGAAGCCGGCCACCTGGTCGTCTACCCGAGCGGCGGCCGCATCCCGCTCGCGTCCAGCGTGAACTTTACCGCGGGCCAGACGGTCGCCAACTCGGTGATCGTGCCCGTCGGCCCGGACGGGACCATCAGCATCCGCAACAGCGCGTGGGCCGCCACCGATGTCGTGGTGGACGTCGTCGGCCACTACAGCCCCGAGGGCAAGGGCGCCCTCATGCCCTTCTCGCCGCTGCGCTGGCTGGACACGCGCGAGCCCGACGGCGCGTTCGGCCGGATGGACGCGCGCAGCTACCTGGCCACGCAGCTGTCCGGCTGGGAGCCGGGCGACACCGGGATCTCCGGCTTCGTCCTGAACACCACCGTCACCAACACGGCCGGCGCCGGGTTCCTCTCGGTCGCCCCGGACCCGAACTCGCCGGAGCAGTACGAGACGGGTACCCAGGTCCAGCCCGCACGGCCCTCCTCCTCCGCCCTGAACTGGACGAAGGGCAAGACCGTCGCGAACCTGGTCCAGGCCGCCTCGGGCCCGCACGGCATCGTCGACTTCTGGAACCAGGGCTGGGAGGAGACCGACCTGGTGGTCGACCTCTCCGGCTACTACGACACCCAGTGATCCACCGGTAGTCGCCCGTAGGCGCAGCGCCCCGGGAACGGCCCTCCAGGCCCTTCCCGGGGCGCTGTCGCGCGTACGGCCTAGTCCTCGGTGAGCGGCGGGGGGCCGGCCGGGCCGGGGCCGGCGTCCAGCAGGTCCGTTTCCTCGAACACCAGCAGGGTGCGGGTCGAGAGCACTTCCGGGATGGACTGCAGGCGGGTCAGGACCAGCTCGCGCAGGGTCCGGTTGTCCGGGGTGTGGACCAGGAGCAGGACGTCGAAATCCCCGCTGACCAGGGCGATGTGCGCGGCCCCGGGCAGCTCGCGGAGCTTCTCGCGGACCGTCCGCCAGGAGTTCTGGACGATCTTCAGGGTGATGTAGGCGGAGGCGCCCTGGCCGGCCCGCTCGTGGTTGACGCGGGCCGTGAAGCCCCGGATCACCCCGTCGTCGATGAGCCGGTTGATCCGGGCGTAGGCATTGGCGCGGGACACGTGGACCTGTTCGGCGACCGACCGTATGGACGCGCGGCCGTCCGCCTGGAGCAGCCGCATGATCGACCGGTCGATCGGGTCCAGGGGGCGGGGCGGGACGGAAGGTGCCGGTGCCGACGGATTGACCTGCCCGGGGGTGCCCCCCGGCGGGACCGGTGCGGAGCCCGCTCCGGCCATTTGTTCATCCGGCATTGCCCGATGCCTCCCTCTCCTGGACGTCCTGCATCCATCCCAGGGCCCCGGCGCCAGTTTGTCCACAGCCTGGAGCCGCCTGTAGCCAAATTGCGCGGACAACCGAACAATCGGTAGGTGAAGCGCCTCACACCCGGGGCTCTCCTCCCCCAGCTACCGCTGGGAGGTACCCAGCCCGCTTCCCACGAGGAGGTGTACGCCGCCATGACGGTCCAAGAGCTGCCCGGTGCCGGTGCGTCCCACCGACCCACCCCGCCGCCCGCCTGGAGGCCCCGTACGGACGCCGCTCCGCTGCTCCCGGACGCCGAGCCCTACCGGGTGCTCGGCACCCCGGCGGCGGACCGGCTCGACCCCGCGCTGATGCGCCGCTGCTACGCCGAGCTGGTGCGCGGCCGCCGCTACAACGCGCAGGCCACCGCGCTGACCAAGCAGGGGCGGCTCGCCGTCTACCCGTCCACCGTCGGCCAGGAGGCCTGCGAGATCGCGGCGGCGATGGTGCTCGAGGACCAGGACTGGCTCTTCCCGAGCTACCGCGACACCCTCGCGGCCGTGGCCCGCGGACTGGACCCCGTACAGGCGCTGACCCTGCTGCGCGGCGACTGGCACACCGGCTACGACCCGCGCGAGCACCGGATAGCCCCGCTGTGCACCCCGCTCGCCACCCAGCTGCCGCACGCGGTCGGCCTGGCGCACGCGGCCCGGCTGCGCGGCGACGACGTCGTGGCCCTGGCCATGGTCGGCGACGGCGGCACCAGCGAGGGCGACTTCCACGAGGCCCTGAACTTCGCCGCCGTCTGGCAGGCCCCGGTGGTCTTCCTCGTGCAGAACAACGGCTTCGCGATCTCCGTCCCGCTCGCCAAGCAGACCGCCGCCCCCACGCTGGCCCACAAGGCCGTGGGCTACGGAATGCCCGGCCGGCTGGTCGACGGCAACGACGTGGCCGCCATGCACGAGGTCCTCACCGAGGCCGTCCGGCGGGCCCGGGCGGGCGGTGGCCCGACCCTGGTCGAGGCCGTCACCTACCGGATGGAGGCCCACACGAACGCCGACGACGCCACCCGCTACCGCGGCGACGCCGAGGTCGAGGCCTGGAAGGCGCACGACCCGGTCGAGCTGCTGGAGCGCGAGCTGACCTCGCGCGGCATCCTCGACGAGACGGGCATCCAGGAGGCGCGCGACGCGGCCGAGACGATGGCCGCCTCGCTGCGCGAGGGGATGAACGCGGACCCGGTGCTGGACCCGATGGACCTCTTCGCGCACGTCTACGCGGAGCAGACCGACCGGCTGCGCGAACAGGCCGCCCTGCTGCGCGCCGAGCTGGACGCGGAGGGAGACGCATGACGACGGTGGCGGCGAAGGCGGCCAAGCCGGGGGCCAAGCCCGCGACGATGGCGCAGGCCCTGACGCGCGCGATGCGCGACGCGATGGCCGAGGACCCGACGGTCCACGTCATGGGCGAGGACGTCGGGACGCTGGGCGGGGTCTTCCGGATCACGGACGGGCTCGCGAAGGAGTTCGGCGAGGACCGCTGTACGGACACCCCGCTCGCGGAGGCCGGGATCCTGGGCGCGGCGGTGGGCATGGCCATGTACGGGCTGCGGCCCGTCGTGGAGATGCAGTTCGACGCGTTCGCCTACCCGGCCTTCGAGCAGCTGCTCTCGCACGTGGCCAAGATGCGCAACCGCACCCGGGGCGCGATGCCGCTGCCGATCACCATCCGGGTTCCGTACGGCGGCGGGATCGGCGGGGTGGAGCACCACTGCGACTCCTCCGAGGCGTACTACGCGGCCACGCCCGGACTGCACGTGGTGACCCCGGCAACGGTCGAGGACGCGTACGGGCTGCTGCGCGCGTCCATCGCGAGCGACGACCCGGTGGTCTTCCTGGAGCCCAAGCGGCTCTACTGGTCCAAGGCCGACTGGTCGCCGCAGGCGCCGGCGGCGGTGCCGGGCATCGGCAAGGCCCTGGTCCGGCGGACGGGCACGAGCGCGACGCTGATCACGTACGGCCCCTCGCTGCCGGTGTGCCTGGAGGCGGCCGAGGCGGCCCGCGAGGAGGGCTGGGACCTGGAGGTCGTGGACCTGCGCTCGCTGGTCCCCTTCGACGAGGAGACGGTCGTCGCGTCGGTGCGCAGGACCGGGCGCGCGGTGGTCGTCCACGAGGCCGCCGGCTTCGGCGGGCCGGGCGCGGAGATCGCCGCCCGGGTGATGGAGCGCTGCTTCCACCACCTGGAGGCGCCGGTGCTGCGGGTGACGGGCTTCGACATCCCGTACCCGCCGCCGATGCTGGAGAAGCACCACCTGCCCGGCGTGGACCGGATCCTGGACGCCGTCGCCCGCCTGCAGTGGGAGAACTGATGCCGCAGGTCATGGAATTCAAGCTGCCGGATCTCGGTGAGGGCCTGACGGAGGCCGAGATCGTGCGGTGGCTGGTCGCGGTCGGCGATGTCGTCGCCATCGACCAGCCGGTCGTCGAGGTCGAGACGGCCAAGGCGATGGTGGAGGTGCCCTGCCCGTACGGCGGTGTGGTCACCGCCCGCTTCGGCGAGGAGGGGCAGGAGCTTCCGGTCGGGGCCCCGCTGATCACCGTGGCGGTGGGTGCGCAGTCGCTGCCCGCCGGTGCCGTGGAGGCCCCGGAGGGGGGAGCCGAGGGCTCCGGCAACGTGCCCAGGCCGCTGATCGGCTACGGAGCGGACGAATCGCGTCCGGCGCGTCGGCGACGGGTGCGACCCGTCACCGCCGCGGTCTCGGCGCCCGTCGCGGCCCCGGCCCCCGCCGTCGCCGCCCCGGCGGCGCCGCCGGCTCCGGCCGTCTCCGCCGGGCCGGTGCCCGTCATCTCTCCGCTGGTGCGCAAGCTGGCCAAGGACCACGGGGTCGACCTGCGCGCGCTGCACGGGTCCGGCCCCGAGGGCCTGATCCTGCGGGCCGACGTCGAGGCGGCGCTCGCCGCCCTGCGGGCGCCCGAGCCGGTCCGGGCCCCCGCCCCCGCGGCGGTGGCGGCGCAGGGCGAGCGGATCCCGCTCAAGGGGATCCGCGGGGCGGTCGCCGAGAAGCTGTCGCGCAGCCGGCGGGAGATCCCGGACGCGACCTGCTGGGTCGACGCGGACGCCACCGAGCTGATGGCGGCCCGGGCGGCGATGAACGCCGTCGGCGGCCCCAAGATCTCGGTGCTCGCGCTGCTGGCGCGGATCTGCACGGCCGCGCTGGCCCGCTATCCGGAGCTCAACTCCACCGTGGACCTGGCGGCGGGCGAGATCGTCCGGCTGCCAGCCGTGCACCTGGGCTTCGCCGCGCAGACCGAGCGGGGCCTGATGGTCCCGGTGGTCCGGGACGCGCAGGGCCGCAGCCCCGAGTCGCTGTCGGCGGAGTTCGCCCGGCTGACGGAGCTGGCGCGGGCCGGGAGGCTGGCCCCGGCGGATCTGACGGGCGGGACGTTCACCCTGAACAACTACGGGGTCTTCGGGGTCGACGGCTCCACGCCGATCATCAACCACCCGGAGGCGGCGATGCTCGGGGTGGGCCGGATCATCCCCAAGCCGTGGGTGCACGGCGGGGAGCTGGCGGTCCGCCAGGTCGTACAGCTGTCGCTGACCTTCGACCACCGGGTCTGCGACGGCGGCACGGCGGGCGGCTTCCTGCGCTACGTGGCCGACTGCGTCGAGTCCCCGGCGGTCCTGCTGCGCAGCCTCTAGCTCCGTGGCGCGGGGGAGGCCACCGCTCGCGCGGAGGCTCCCCCCGGCCCGGCGGCCGGGGCCGTCGGGCGGACGCCCGCGGCCGGGGCTGTCGGGCGGGCGCCCGCGGCCGGGGTCCTGCCGCGCTCAGACCGTGAGCAGCAGTTTGCCCACGTGGCTGCCGGACTCCAGGACCCGGTGGGCCTCGGCGGCCTGCGGCATCGGGAAGGTCGCGTGGACCACCGGGCGTACGCGGCCCGCCGCCACCAGCGGCCACACATGCTCGCGGACCGCGGCGATGATGGCCGCCTTCTCCTCCAGCGGACGCGCCCGCAGCGAGGTGGCGGTGATCGCGGCCCGCTTCGACAGCAGCGCGCCCAGGTTCAGTTCGGCCTTCACCCCGCCCTGGAGGCCGATGACCGCCAGCCGGCCGTTCACGGCGAGGGCGTCCACGTTCCGGGACAGGTACTTGGCGCCCATGATGTCCAGGATCACGTCGGCCCCGGATCCGCCCGTCGCCGCCCGCAGCTCGGCCGTGAAGTCCTGCTCGCGGTAGTCGATCAGGATGTCGGCGCCCAGCTCCTTGCAGCGGGCCAGCTTCTCCGGGCCCCCGGCCGTGACGGCGACCGTCGCGCCCACCGCCTTCGCCAGCTGGACGGCCATCGTCCCGATCCCGCTGGCTCCGCCGTGCACCAGCAGGGTCTCGCCGGGCCGCAGGCCCGCCACCATGAACACGTTGGACCACACCGTCGCGACGACCTCGGGCAGCGCGGCCGCCGTCACCAGGTCCACGCCCGCGGGCACCGGCAGCAGCTGGCCCGCCGGCACGGCCACCTTCTGCGCGTACCCGCCGCCCGCCAGCAGGGCGCACACCTCGTCGCCCACCGACCAGCCCGACACCCCCGGCCCCACCGCGGAGATCCGCCCGGAGCACTCCAGGCCGGGGTGGCGCGAGGCACCGGGCGGCGGATCGTAGAACCCCTGGCGCTGGAGGACGTCGGCACGGTTCACGGCGCTCGCCGCGACCTCGACGAGGACCTCGCCCTCGCCCGCCACCGGATCGGGTACGTCGGTCCACACGAGGGCCTCGGGACCGCCCGGCTGCTCGATCGTGATCGCATGCATGGCCCGGAGGCTACGCGATCCAGGGGGCGTTGTGCCGATCAGGCCGGGCGCGCGGCGTGATCGGCAGGACAACCCGGCTCAGTCCGGAGACGGCAGCGTCACCGGGGGTCCGGCCGGCGGCGTCGCACGGACGATGGTGATGAGACGGTCCGTCAGCTGGATGGGGCTGGCGTGCGGATCGTGGTACGGCAGCAGCCGGTGCCCGCGCAGCACGCTCACGACCAGGTCGTCGGTCTCGCGCACCGACTTGCCCACCTCGGAGCGGTTGGCGGGCCGTTCGATGATGTCGAGGCCGCTGCCCTGCTGGATCAGGTCCTCCATCACGGTGCCCGCGCTCGGGCTGAGGACCGACAGGCCCAGCAGCCGGCCCGCGGCGCTCGCACTGGTGATGACCGCGTCCGCACCCGACTGGCGCAGCAGCGGGGCGTTCTCCTCCTCGCGCACCGCCGCGACGATCTTCGCGCCGCGGTTGAGCTGCCGCGCCGTCAGCGTGACCAGTACCGCCGTGTCGTCGCGCTGGGTGGCGATGATGATCCGCCGGGCCTTCTGGACCTCGGCCCGCAGCAGGACGTCGGAGCGGGTGGCGTCGCCGACCACCCCGGTGAAGCCCTCCGCGTTGGCCGTGTCGATCACCTTGGCGCTCGGGTCGACGATGACGACCTGCTCCCTGGACAGGCCGGTGGCCAGCAGGGTCTGCAGGGCCGAACGGCCCTTGGTGCCGAAGCCGACGACCACCGTGTGCTCGCGCAAGTTCTTCCTCCAGCGGCTCAGCCGCCACTCTTCCCTCGTGCGCTCCGTGAGCACTTCCAGGGTGGTACCGACCAGGATGATCAGGAACAGGACGCGCAGCGGGGTGATCAGCAGGACGTTCACCAGCCGCGCGCTGTCGCTGTACGGGACGACGTCGCCGTAACCGGTCGTCGACAGCGTGACGGTGGCGTAGTAGAGGCAGTCGAGGAAGTCGACCGACTCGTTGGCGTTGTCGTGGTACCCCTTGCGGTCCAGCCACACGATGAGGACCGTCAGGAACAGCACGAACAGGGCCATCAACAGGCGTTTTCCGACCTGTTGCAGCGGCTTCTCGACGATCCGCCGGGGCAGTTTGATGCGCCGGGAGACGAGTTTCTCGTCGGCGCCCCGGGCCATGGCGTCGCGTGCGTGAAGTTTCACGTGAAACATCCCCCTGAGGCCCACGGCAGATCGAGGATTTCCAGTTCCTGCCCGGAGCGCGCACCGTGCGGAGGTACGACGGCGAGCGCGTCGGCGGCCGCCACGCCGCGCAGCATCGCGGGGCCGTTGTAGCGCAGCGGCTGCGCCTGCTCGCCGCTCAGCAGGACCGGGACCAGCCGGGTGTCGTGCGGGTGGCCCGGTACGTCGCCCTGGACCGCGGCCGTGTAGCGGTGGCGCGGGCGGCGGCCGGCGAGGGCGCGCAGCAGCGGCTCGGCCAGCGTCAGCAGCCCGGAGACCGCGGCGAGGGGGTTCCCGGGCAGCCCGACCAGGTGCCGGCCCTCCCCCGGCTGCCCGATCCTGGCCAGCAGCATCGGGTGGCCGGGGCGCACCGCGACGCCGTCGACCAGGAGTTCGGCCCCGGCCCGGAGCAGGACGGGGTGGACGTGGTCGACGGGCCCGGAGGCGGTGCCGCCGGTGGTGACGACGACATCGGCGGCGGAGGTGGTGACGGCCTGGAACAGGGCTTCGGCCCCGGCGGGGTCGTCGCCGAGCCGCCGCGTGCCGATGACCTCGGCGCCGAGGCGGGTGAGCCAGGGGCCGAGCATCGGGCTCAGGGCGTCGCGGATCAGCCCGTCCTTCGGGAGGCCCTCGGTGAGGAGTTCGTCGCCGAGCACCAGGATCTCCACGCGGGGGCGGGGCCGGGTGGTCAGCCCGTCGTAGCCGGCGGCTGCCGCCAGGCCCAGCACGGCGGGGGTGACCAGCGACCCCGCGGGCAGCAGCAGGTCGCCGGAGCGGCACTCCTGGCCGCGCGGGCGGATGTCCTGGCCGGTGAGGACGGGCCGGTCCGCGAAGAGCTGGCTGCCGCTCTCACGGCAGTGCTCGCTGCGCACGACGGCGGTGGTGTCCGCGGGGATCCGGGCCCCGGTGGCGATCCGCACGGCCTCGCCGTCCGCGAGCGGTGCGGGCCCGTCGGAGCCGGCGAGCACCCCCTCGCCGGCGCGGACGCTCCACGGGCCGGGGCCGGCGACGGCCCAGCCGTCCATGGCGGAGGTGTCGAAGGACGGCAGGTCGGTCAGGGCGTCGAGGGGCTCGGCCAGCACCTCGCCGAGGCCCTCGGCGAGGGGCACCTGGCGGGTGCGGGCCCGCGCGCCGGCGGCGCCGCCGGCGCGGGCCGCCGTGTCCCGGGCGCGCGGCCAGGGGGCGGCGCGGTGGCCGACGCCGGCGCCGGCGCCCTCCGGGGCACGGCTGACCAGGGCCAGGGCCTCGTCCAGGGCCTGTTCGGCGGGGGTCGCGGGGGTCATCCGGAGCCGTTCTCTCGGGAGGCGTCGGGGGAGTCGGCGGCCTTCGCCTCGGCGGCCCAGCGCAGCGCCAGATCGGCCGCCTTGCGGGAGGCTTCGGCGACGGCCTGGGCGGGGTCGGCCCCGGCGGCCTCGGCCCGGGCCGCCGCATAGCCGACCAGGAACGTGGTCAGCGGTGCGGCGGGCCGGTCGACGCCGTGGGCGGCGTCACGGGCGAGGTCGAGCAGGGCCTTGACGTCGACGGGGAGGTCGATGCCGAGCTCGGTCTTGACGGCGGTGATCCATTGGTCCAGCACGGTTCCATGCTCCCTGATCCGGGCGCGGGCGGCGGCGAGATCGTCCCAGGTGTCGCAGTCGAAGGAGGCGAACGGCGGTGCCGCGACACGGGTGAGGTCCAGTTCGGCGGTGAGCGCGCGCAGCGGGAGCCCGGCGAGGCCGCCGTGTTCGGTGGCCAGGAGGGCCAGCTCGCGGCGGAGCGGCTCGCTGCGGTAGGCGGCGATGAGCGGCTGGTCCCGGCCGTCCGGGTCGCGCAGCAGAGCGCCCTCGTGCCCCCCGCCGGGGGCGGCCAGCAGGGCCCGCACGGTCTCCCGGTCCAGGAAGGGCAGGTCCGCGGAGAGGACGAGGACCAGCTCGGCGTTGGTCTGCCGCAGTCCGGCGTCCAGAGCGGCCACGGGACCCCCGCCGGGCGGATCCTCCCGGGTCCAGCGCACCGGGCGGGCGGTGGGGCGGCGGCCGCCGACCACGGTGGTGGCGGCGGCGTCGGCGCACGCGTCGAGGACGCGGTCGAGCAGGGAACGGCCGCCGACGCTCAGGGCGGGCTTGTCCGCCCCGCCGAGGCGCTGCGCGCTGCCGCCGGCCAGGACGATCGCGTCGTAGCTCATGCCCCTGAGTATGCGTCGGTCATGTCCCCGGCGGGGAGCCCCGTTCACCTGCGGCTCATCTGCGGGCCGGCGTCCGGACCCGGGGCTCCGTGCGGATCCCCGGGTCCCGGACGCCGGCGGTGCGGTGCGGGCTTCCTGCCTACAGGTACGGACCCGAGCGGACCGGCCCGTGGTGGTCGTCGTCGTCGGCGGTGGAGCCGGGCGGGAGGGCGC
Source organism: Streptomyces sp. NPDC048270 (assembly GCF_040652335.1). Lineage (NCBI taxonomy): Bacteria > Bacillati > Actinomycetota > Actinomycetes > Kitasatosporales > Streptomycetaceae > Streptomyces > Streptomyces sp. NPDC048270. The sequence goes on along the minus strand of NZ_JBEZLV010000002.1, from coordinate 171,962 downwards.
GGCGCATCTGCTCGAGCTGGGCCCGCGCCGCCATCTGCTGTGCGAACAGGGCCGTCTGGATGCCGTGGAAGAGGCCCTCCAGCCAGCCCACCAACTGCGCCTGGGCGATGCGCAGTTCCGCTTCCGAGGGGATGGCCTCCTCGGTGAACGGGAGGGACAGGCGCTCCAGCTCCTCCACGAGCTCGGGGGCCAGGCCGTCCTCCAGCTCCTTCACCGAGGCGGCATGGATGTCCTTGAGCCGCACCCGGCTCGCCTCGTCGAGAGGCGCGGCGCGTACCTCTTCCAGGAGTTGCTTGATCATGCTGCCGATCCGCATGACCTTGGCGGGCTGTTCGACCATCTCCGTCACCGGGACCTCGCGCGACTCGTCATCGGCGCCGCCGACCGCCATCCCGTCCTGTCCCACGATCAGGACGTGCGGGGGACTGTCCTGCGACCGTTCACTCCTCGGCATCTCCATGCCGTCATTCTCTCGCACACCTCCGTACTCACACGGTGTGCCCCCGTACAGGCGTGATCCAACCTGTACGGAGGCACGGGGTTACCGCGTGTGTCCGGCTATCCGGCGGCGCGCCGGGCCAGCGCCCCGCTGGAGCGGGTGACCAGGGCCGCGAGCAGGCCGGCGCCCAGCGGGACCGCGACGAGCAGCAGGCCGAGGGTCTCCCACGGCACGGCGATCGGGACGTAGACCTCCTTGCTCGCGGAGCCCAGGACGGCGGAGTAGCCGTCCTCCAGGCGCTTCTTCATCTCGTGGGCCTCGGTGAGCCGGAGCCCGACCGCGGGCAGCATGCCCGCCGCCGACCCCAGGACCACGCCCATCAGGGCGACCACGCCGCACTGGAAGCCGCTCAGCGTGCGCCGCACGCGCGGGGCCGCGCCGACCGCGGCCAGCGTCTTCAGGTCGGCCTCGGCGTCGGCCTGGGCCAGGCCGGTGGCGATGCCGGCGGCGCCGATGGTGACCAGGCCCGCGAAGATGGCCAGCGCCAGCATCACGACGGAGTTGTCACCCTGGTAGCCCTCCTCGATCTTGAACTCGGCATCCACGCCCATCGTGTCGAAGCGCCCGTCCAGTGCCTGGCGCTGCTCGGTGGTCGGCAGCCCGTCCAGTGCGAAGTACGAGCCGAAGGGGACGCTGGCCAGCCCGGCGGCCTTGGCCGCGGCCGGCGGCAGCACGAGCTCGACGCCCCAGCCCTTGACACCCTCGGGTGCCTGGTGGACGGCCAGCACCTTGTCCTCGCCCGGCTCCTCCTCGCCCTTGCTGCGCGCGGCCTCGGCCGCGTCGGGGTCGGTGATGACCCGCAGGGTCGCCTTGCCGTCCTTCACGTTCTGCTTCGAGAAGGAGACCGGCTTGCCCGACTTCAGCGCGGCGACGGTGCCGGGGTCGGTCACGGCCAGCGCGGTCAGCAGCTTCTCGTCGGCGACGACCACGGAGTTCGGCGTGAAGTGGGCGGAGTACTGGCAGCGCCAGTCCTTGCGGAGCTCCTTGCGCTGGTCGTCGGTGAACTCCGTCGACCGGTTCGCGGGATCGTAGAGCGGGCAGCGCAGCTCCTTGGGCTGGACGAGCTCGGCCCGCCCGCAGCCCGCCTCCGAGGAGTACGGCGCGCAGCCGGGCCGGCCGACCACGATCCGCTCCACGTCGGCCCGTACGGACAGCGAGAACTCCCTGGACAGGGCCTCGCGCACGGCGGGCACCTCCTTGTGGGAGCTGTTGTCGTTGACGGCGACCAGACCGTGCCGGCTCGGCAGTTCGGCGACGTACTCGTGCCGGTTCTGCAGGTCCTGGCTGTTCTGGTACGTGGCCACGGCCACGGTGCCGGCCACGGCGGCGAGCACGGCCGCGACCGCGGGCGCCGTACGCCCCCGGTTGCGCACGGAGTCGCGCAGCGCGAGCCGCGGCGACAGCGGCAGCCAGCGGCCGATCCGCCCGAAGAGCCCGACCAGGACCGGGGTCAGGGCGACGACGCCGAGCTCGGCGAGGGCGCTGCCGCCCGCGACGACCAGGCTGCCCATGTCCGACACGGCCCCGTAGAGGGCGATGGCGGCGCCCGCCACGACGGCGACCAGGCCGATGACGGGCAGCACCCGGTTGGCGCGGCGCACGCCGCGGCGTCCGGTGAGCGAGGCCAGCACGGTCTGCCGGGAGGCAGTGATCGCGGGGGCGATGGCGGCCAGCAGACCGGTCACGATCGCGAGCAGGGCGATGGCCAGCAGCTCCAGCGGCCGGACCTCGAACCCGCCCCAGCGCAGCCCCATGTACTCCTCGAGGAGCGGCCGCAGGGCGACGGTGAGGCCGATGCCGAGGACGGTGCCCGTGACGGCGGCCGCGGCGCCGACGACCAGGCCGCCGGAGAGCACGATGGCCCGGATGTGCCGCCGGTCGCCGCCGTTGGCGCCGACCAGTCCGAGCTGGCGGCGCGAGCGCCGGGCACCGACCGCGAAGGCGGGGCCGGCGAGCAGGCAGATCTCCAGCATGGCGAGGCCCACGACGGTGGCCAGGACGGCCATCTCGGCGGCGTTCCCGTCGTCCATGCCGTACGGGTCCTTGCCCTCCTGCGCGTACAGCGGCACGTCGGAGTCGGCGGGCGGGTTCAGGCCCACCGACCGGGACACCACCAGCAGGCCCTTGGCGTTGGCCTCCTTGACCATGTTCCACGTGAAACCGTCGCCGCCGACCTTGACGAGGTACTTCGTCTCGGCGCGCACCCCGGGCGCGTCGCCGGCGCGCAGGGCCTCGTCGACGGGCGTGAGCAGCGTCTGCGGCGGGGCGATGACCTCGACCGCGTCCAGGGCGCTGGGCCGTTCGTAGGCGCCCACGATCCGGTACGAGAGGTCGGTGCCGCGCGGGCTGACGGTGGAGCCGACGAAGAATCCGGAGTCCTCGAGGAAGGCGGTGCTGGCGATGATCTCGCCCGCCTCGCGGGGCAGCCGGCCCCGGTCGAGGGTGATGCGGCCCTTCACCATCGGGTCGGCCGCGTCGACCTCGCGCAGCTCCGTGGCGAGGAGCCCGTGGGTGGTGCGGATCTTGGCCTGGCCGACCGCGTCCTTGACGACCTCGGCCCCGGCCGGGAGCGCCTTGAGCGGGTCGGGCTGTTCGGCCTTCCCGCCCGGTACGTACGTGTCGTAGCCCCCGACGGGCGCGTAGCGGTCGCCCTTGGGGTTCTGGTGGATCGGCGCGTCCATCGAGGAGGCCGAGATCTCCGCGTCCGCGGCGCCCAGGTGCCGGTCGAGCTGCTGCGCCGTGGTGAGTTCGGCGCTGCGCACGGTCAGGTCGGCGGCGCTCACCCCGACGATGGGCAGGGCGATCATCGCGAGGACGAGGATGCTGCGGCCCTTGGCGCGCCAGGCGTCGCGGCGGGCGATGCGGATGGCCGCGACCCAGGAGTGGTACCAGGAGATCACTGTGCGGCCTGCCCCGAGAGCAGGGAGTCGGCGTGGCTGCGCAGGGTCTCGTCGACCACGCTGCCGTCCCGCAGGAAGACCACCCGGTCGGCCCAGGCGGCGAACCGCGGCTCGTGCGTGACCAGGACCCCGGCGGCGCCGGCGTCGCAGCGGGAGCGCAGCAGGGCGAGGACGGACTCGCCGGTCTCGGAGTCGAGGGCGCCGGTGGGCTCGTCGGCGAGGACGAGGCGGCGGTCGCCGACGAGGGCGCGGGCGATGGCCACGCGCTGCTGCTGGCCGCCGGACATCTCGTCGGGGAAGCGGTCGGCGAGCTGCCCCAGGTTCATCTCCTCCAGCGCGGCGAGGGCGGAGACCCGGGCCTTGCGGGCGGACATGCCGTCGAGTTCGCGCGGCAGGGCCACGTTCTCGGCGGCGGTGAGGGCGGGTATCAGGTTGTAGTCCTGGAAGACGTACCCGATGCTGCGGCGGCGCAGGGCGGCCAGCTGCTTGCGGTTGGCCGTGGTGATGTCGGTCCCCTCGACGACCACCCGGCCGCTGGTCGGGGTGTCGAGACCGCCGGCCAGGGTGAGGAGCGTGGACTTGCCGGAGCCGGACGGGCCCATGACGGCGACGAGTTCGCCGGGGTGGACCGAGAGGTTGATTCCGCGCAGGGCGTGCACCTCGGTGGCGCCGCTGCCGTGGGTGCGTACGAGTTGGTCCAACTGGAGCACGGGCTGCTGGTTCTGACGCTGGTCAGGCATGAGAGGTCTCCGGACGGTGGTTCAGCCCCGCCGCGTGCGGGCGGTGCGGGGCCGGTTGATGGTGGTCGGGGCGGGAGCCTCGGCTCCGGCGGCGGCCTGGGGTGGCTGGGGCTCGGCGGCTCCCCCGTCGGCCGGCCGGGAGAGCCGGACGAGCCGGGCTTCGCAGTGGTCCAGCCAGCGGGCCTCGGCCTCCGTCTGGAAGATCAGCTGTTCCAGTACCAGCAGCCAGGCCACGTCGTCGCGTTCGCGGGACTGACCGCTCTCGACCGCGGCCAGCGCGGTCGCCTTGAGCCGGGTGTAGTCCTGCATCGCCTTGATCGTGGCGTGCCGCTGGGACTGGATGACGGCGCGGATGTCCACGCCGGGGGAGCCCACGGCCATGGCGAGCTTGATGGACAGCTCGTCGCGGGGCGGGTTGGCGCGGTCGACGGGGCGTTCGTACCACTGGCGCAGTTCGGCGCGCCCGCCGTCGGTGATGGCGTAGAGCGTGTGCCCGGCGGTGTCCTCGCCGCCGGGGGCGACGAGGCCGTCGCGCTCCAGACGGGCGAGCGTGGTGTACACCTGCCCGACGTTGAGGGGCCAGGTGGAGCCGGTTCGGGATTCGAACTCGGTGCGCAGCTGTGAGCCGTACCGAGGACCCCGTTCCAGCAGGGCGAGAAGCCCGTGGCGGATCGACATACCGAGTATGTATACCGAGTATGTTCGGCTCGGGCAACCGTCTCGGGGCCTACGCCGGAAGGGGGACGCCGTGCGCGGCGCCGTGTGCGAGGTGGTGCTACAGGCCCTTGCGCAGCCGCATGCCGAGGTAGCCCAGGCCCACGCCCATCAGGGCGAACCCGGTGCCCAGCGGCAGTATGTGGGCGGCCAGGTCGGCGGCCCGGTCGTTCGTCCCGGTGCCGAGGGCGTTCACCACCGCGGGCGGGGTCGGCGCGAGCGGCGGCCGCGCGGGGGGTTCGGGGCGCTCGGGGCGGTCGGCGCGCGGCCGGACGGGCAGGGGGCGGGAGGCCACCAGCATCTCCGGGTTGGCGGGCTCGGTGACGGGCCTGCCGGGACGGGGCCGGCCGGCCCCGGCGGCACTGCCGGCCAGCCCGTCGCGAGGGGCCTGGGGCGCGGCCTGCGGTGCGGCGTCGGGCGCCGCCGGGCGGGGTCCCCAGGCGCGGGGCGCGGGGGCGGCGGGCGCGGCGGCGCCGGGGAACGGCGAGAGCGCCAGGGCGTGCGCGGGGGCCAGGGAGGCGAGCGCGGCGGCGGTCAGCGCGGCGCAGGCCAGCCGGCGCGGCGGACGGAAGCCTTGGATCACGGGTGCCCCTCCCGTCCCGCGGGGGTCCCCCCGGCCGGAGCCCGGGGAGGCCAGGATGTCTCGCCCAGATTTACATAGTGGGACAAAAGCGGCATCCCGGGCTCCTCATCGAGGTGCCCGGGATGCCGGTGTGTCGCGTGTGTCGCGCGGAAGGGTGCGCCGGGGCGGCCGTGCCGCGGCGCCGTGGCGGGATCAGCCCGGGTTGCCGCTGGACACGGTCAGCGTGTACTCCGTGCCCTCCTTCTCGATCTTGTCGTCGGGCTGCGGGCTCTGCTCCAGCACCATGTCCTGGCCGTACACGGACTCGTCCTTGTAGACGATCTTGTACTTGCCGCCCGAGGCCTGGATGCACTCCTTCACGGAGAGCAGGTTCTTGTAGCGCAGGTCCGGCGCCTGGTACTTGCCCGTCTCGCTGTAGTGCTTCGTCGGCTCCTTGCACTTCTTCGGATCGATCGTGCGCGTGGGGTCCGGCCCCTTGAACCCGGGCTTGGCGGAGCCCGACGCGGCCGTCGAAGCCCCCGGGCCCGCCTCGTCGCCGCCCTTGTCCTTGTCGTTGCCGTTCACCGCGATCGCGGTGATCAGACCGCCGACCGCCAGCAGGGCCACCGCGACGGCGCCCACGACCACGGGCATGTTCCGCTTGCCGCCGCTCCCGCCCTGGCCCGAGGCGCCCGTCGGGGAGATCGTGTACGGCGGCGGGGTCTGCGGCGCGTACTGCTGCTGCGTCGCGGGCGTGTGCGGGTAGGCGTAGCCGCCCTGGGCGTGCGGCTGCGGGGCGGGCGTCGGGGCGTACGGGGACGGCGTGGGCGTGTGGGGCGCCTGGTACGGGTGCTGCACGGACTGCGGCTGCGCCTGGAACCCGGAGTCCACCGGCGGGAACACGGCCGAGGCCACGCCCGCGCCGCTGCCGCCGGCCAGGGCGCCCGGGACGATGACCGGAGCCCCGGTCTGTCCCGCGCCCAGGATGCGCGCGATCTCGTCACCCATGGCCGCGGCCGTGGGGAAGCGCTCGTTCGGGTTCTTCTTCAGGGCCCGGGCCACCAGCGCGTCCATCGCCGGGGTGACCGCCCGGTTGATGGAGGACGGCGCGACCGGCTCCTCCTGCACATGGGCGTACGCGATGGCCAGCGGCGAGTCCGCGTCGAACGGGATCCGCCCGGTCAGCAGCTGGAACAGCATGATGCCGACCGAGTACAGGTCGGAACGGGCGTCGACCCCGCGCCCCAGCGCCTGCTCGGGCGACAGGTACTGGGGGGTGCCGACGACCATGCCGGTCTGCGTCATCGAGGTGACCCCCGACTGCATGGCCCGGGCGATGCCGAAGTCCATCACCTTGACGATGCCGCGCTTGGTCATCATCACGTTGCCGGGCTTGATGTCGCGGTGCACCAGGCCCATCTCGTGGCTGGTCTCCAGCGCGGCCAGCACGTCGGCCGTCACCTTCAGGGCCTTGTCCGCGGGCATCGCCCCGTACTGCCGGATGTCCGCCTCGAGCACCGAGCCGAGCGGCCGGCCCTCCACGTACTCCATGACGATGTACGGCATGACGGTGGCCTCGCCCCCGCCGGAGCCGGCGAACGTCACCTCGCCCTCGCCCGTGTCGAAGACCGAGACGATGTTCGTGTGCGACAGTTTGGCAACAGCCTGGGCCTCGCGGCGGAAGCGCTCGCGGAAGGACTGCTCGCGGCCGAGATCGCTGTGCAGCGTCTTGATGGCGACCTGCCGGTCGAGCGCCGAGTCGTACGCCAGGTACACGGAGGCCATGCCGCCCGCGCCCAGCAAGTCCCTTAGCTGGTAACGGCCACCGGCCAGAGAGCCGCCCGCGTACTGGCCCTGAGTGCCGTCCTGGCTCATGACTGTTGCTTCCCCTCGGGATGTGTCCCCACGCCACTGGCTGAGCGCATGTCGCGCCCAGTCTGCCGGAGGGCAAGCACACGTCAAGCCAGGTGCCCGTTCCGTGACCACACGGCCACGCTCGCCCTTGTCCGAACGGTGACCGGTTGCGAGGCTGTAGCGTTCGTCGGAACACCAGGGCAGAGGACACCGCTGAGCGGCGGCCGAGAGAGACGACGGCGAGGACTGATGGCACCCGAACCCGAGGGAAACGGCGCCGGGATGGCCGATGGTCCTGAGCACTGGGGGGCCGGCGGCCTCGTGGGAGACGGCCGCTACCGGCTGACCCACCGGCTCGGACGCGGCGGCATGGCCGAGGTGTTCGCCGCCGAGGACGTGCGCCTGGGGCGCACCGTGGCGGTGAAGCTGCTCCGCGCCGACCTGGCCGAAGACCCGGTGTCCAAGGCCCGCTTCACGCGCGAGGCGCAGTCCGTCGCCGGACTCAACCACCACGCCGTCGTCGCCGTGTACGACTCGGGCGAGGACCGGGTCGGCCCGAACACCGTCCCGTACATCGTGATGGAGCTCGTCGAGGGCCGCACCATCCGCGACCTGCTGATCAGCGCCGAGGCCCCGGGGCCCGAGCAGGCGCTCATCATCACCTCGGGCGTGCTCGAGGCCCTCGCGTACTCGCACCAGCACGGAATCGTGCACCGCGACATCAAACCGGCGAACGTCATCATCACGGACACCGGTGCGGTGAAGGTGATGGACTTCGGCATCGCCCGCGCGCTGCACGGCGTCCAGTCGACGATGACCCAGACCGGCATGGTCATGGGCACCCCGCAGTACCTGTCGCCCGAGCAGGCCCTCGGCAAGGCCGTGGACCACCGCTCCGACCTGTACGCGACCGGCTGCCTGCTGTACGAACTGCTCGCGCTGCGGCCCCCCTTCACCGGCGAGACCCCGCTGTCGGTGGTCTACCAGCACGTGCAGGACGCACCCGTGCCGCCCTCGCAGCTGCCGGAGGGGCGCCACCTTCCGCAGGAGCTCGACGGTCTGGTCATGCGGTCGCTGGCCAAGGACCCGGACGACCGGTTCCAGAGCGCCGAGGAGATGCGCGGGCTGGTCCAGTACGCGCTCCAGATGCTGCACGACCAGGGGCCGAACACCGGCACCTGGAACACCGGCCCGGTCACCATGACGCTGCCGCACGGCCGGGGCGGGGCGGCGGCCACCACGGCCATGCCCGTGGGCGGGGCCGGCGGGCAGCAGAACTACCCGGCGAACGCCTCGACCTCGCAGTTCCAGCAGCCGATGGTGCCGCCGCTGAACCCCGACGACGGCTCGGCCTTCCCGGGCGGCGGCGGAGGCAACGGCCAGGGCGGCCGCGGCGGCGGCTACGACGGCTACGAGGACCGCGGCGGGAGCCGCTGGAAGATGTGGCTGTTCGCGGTGCTCGCGATCATCGCGGTGGCCGGCGGCGTGGCGTACGCGGTCAGCAGCGTGGGCGGCAAGGGCGGCGGCAACGACCCGACGACCCCGGTCACGAGCCAGTCCGGCCAGCCGAGCGCGCCGACCACGCCGCCGACCAGCCCGTCGCAGCAGACTCAGGACAACAGCCCCACGCACAACGAGTCCACGTACACCCCGAGCCGCCGTCCGACGCAGACCTTCAGCCAGTCGCCCACCCCGTCGACGTCCCCGTCGACCTCCCCCTCGACCTCCCCGTCGACGTCGAAGTCGCCCTCTTCCTCGCCGTCGAAGAGCCCGTCGTCCACACCGTCCAAGCCGGTGGAGACGGGCGGAGGACTCTCCGAGGAATGACCCGGGCCCCCGGGGACCCGGGGCGGCCCGCATACGGGGACGGGCCCGGCGGAATCCATTCCGCCGGGCCCGTCCCCGTATCGGGATTCCGGTGTCAGAGCGCGTGCTGGTACTGCCGGGCCGGATTTCCGGCAAGGGCGTGCACGGTGACGAACTGCGGTTCGATTCGCATGTAGACCGGGTCGAAGACCGCTCCGTCGACGAAATGCGGACCAGGTCCGAAAAGCTCCAGTTCGGCGTTGGTCGGTTCGACGATCTGTGCGGTTCCGGTGAACTGGACGGACCACAGCCGGGGGTCTCCGGAATTGAAGTTGTCGGCCCCGTAGGCGACCACGCTCCCGTTGCACGCCTGGTGGTGCCCGAAGCCCGAGTGCATTCTCAGGACGACCCTGCCGTCCACCACGATGTGGCGGGCCAGGGCGAGGAAGGGCAGCGCGCGCATGCTGGTGGCCACCCTGCCGTACGGCACCCGGCGCAGCAGTTCGATGGCGTGGAGTTCCTCTGGGGACATGCGTCCACTCTCCGGCACCGACAGGCGGTCGGGAAAGAGGAGCCCGCCCCGACGATCGGGGACGTTGGTCCCGAGTGGAACCGCGCGCTCCGTGGAACCGCGCCGCCACGGGGGGTCACGCCCGGAGCCGGAGCCGACGGCGCCGGCCGCCGTCAGTGGCGCTTCTCGGCCTGCAGCCGGGCCACGTAGGCGGCGGCCTGCGAGCGGCGCTCCATGCCCAGCTTGGAGAGCAGGCTCGAGACGTAGTTCTTGATCGTCTTCTCGGCCAGGTGCAGCCGCTCGCCGATGACGCGGTTGGTCAGGCCCTCGCCGATCAGGTCGAGGATCTTCCGCTCCTGCTCGGTGAGGTTCGACAGGCGGTCGTCGCCCTTGCCGTTCTTGCCGTCGCGCAGCCGCTCCAGCACCCGCGCCGTGGCCACCGGGTCCAGCAGCGACTTGCCCGCCGCCACGTCCCGTACGGCGCTGAGCAGCTCATTGCCGCGGATCGCCTTGAGCACGTAGCCCGAGGCGCCGGCCATGATCGCGTCGAACAGCGCCTCGTCGTCGGCGAACGAGGTCAGCATCAGGCACTTGATGTCCTCGTTCTGGGAGCGCACCTCGCGGCACACCTCCACGCCGCTGCCGTCCGGCAGCCGGACGTCGAGGACGGCGACGTCGGGGCGGGTGGCCGGGATGCGGACCAGGGCGTCGGCCGCGGTACCCGCCTCACCGACGATCTCGATGTCCTCTTCGACCGACAACAGCTCATGGACACCCCGACGTACCACTTCGTGGTCGTCCAGGAGGAATACCTTGATTTTTCCGTCTTCGCGCACGAAGTCAGTTTCACACACTCACCCCTTCCCTGCCGGAGTTACCCGGGATAACGTGCCGTTGTTCCCGGCCCCTGCAAGGCTGTGACCAGTGGTTGTTCCCGCGCCGGCGGATTTACTTGGAAATCCAAGCAAAATCCCAGGTCAAACGGGGTTTCGCAGATATGCGGCGCACTGGGTAACGTGCATTGCGCAGGGCACTCGCCGGGGCACCTGTCACGCCTGAATCCCGTACACAGCGCGCACCCACCCCGTGCGCGGGTACAGGTTCAGGTGAGCCGCACTGGACCCCGGAGAACCCGGGTGCCGGACCGACGGAGGAGCACACGTGACCGTGGAGAGCACTGCCGCGCGCAAGCCGCGACGCAGCAGCGGCACCAAGCGGGCGGCAGGTGCGGCGGGCGCCGCCAAGCCCGCCGCTGCCACCGCGCAGACGCAGAACGCCGTACCTCAGCTCGTACAGCTGCTGACGCCAGAAGGGGTTCGGATCACCGATGCGGACCACCCCGAGAACACCGAGTACGCGGAGTTCGCCCCCTTCGTCGCCGACATCACCACCGAGGACCTGCGCGGGCTCTACCGCGACATGGTCCTGACCCGCCGTTTCGACGGGGAGGCGACCGCCCTGCAGCGCCAGGGCGAGCTGGGCCTGTGGGCCTCGCTGCTCGGGCAGGAGGCCGCCCAGATCGGCTCCGGCCGTGCCCTGAACGACGAGGACTACGTCTTCCCGACCTACCGCGAGCACGGAGTGGCCTGGTGCCGCGGGGTCGACCCGACCAACCTGCTCGGCATGTTCCGCGGTGTGAACCACGGTGGCTGGGACCCCAACACCAACAACTTCCACCTCTACACGATCGTCATCGGCTCGCAGACGCTCCACGCGACCGGCTACGCGATGGGTGTGGCCAAGGACGGCGCGGACTCCGCGGTCATCGCCTACTTCGGCGACGGCGCCTCCAGCCAGGGCGACGTGATGGAGGCCTTCAACTTCTCCGCCGTCTACAACTCGCCCGTGGTGTTCTTCTGCCAGAACAACCAGTGGGCGATCTCCGAGCCCACCGAGCGCCAGATGCGCGTGCCGCTCTACCAGCGCGCCCAGGGCTTCGGCTTCCCGGGCGTCCGCGTCGACGGCAACGACGTCCTCGCCTGCCTCGCGGTCACCCGCTGGGCCCTGGACCGGGCCCGCCGGGGAGAGGGCCCGACCCTGGTCGAGGCGTTCACCTACCGGATGGGCGCGCACACCACCTCCGACGACCCGACGAAGTACCGCCGGGACGAGGAGACCGCCGCCTGGGAGGCCAAGGACCCGATCCTGCGCCTGAAGGCCCACCTGCTGGCCACCGGCGGCGCCGACGAGGCCTTCTTCGAGGGGCTCGAGGCGGAGAGCGAGGCGCTGGGCAAGCGGGTGCGCGAGGTCGTGCGCGCCATGCCCGACCCCGACACCATGGCGATCTTCGAGAACGTCTACGCGGACGGGCACGCGCTCGTCGACGAGGAGCGCGCGCAGTTCGCCGCCTACCTCGCGTCCTTCGAGGGTGGGGAGTGACCGCCATGGCCATCGAGAAGATGTCGATCGCGAAGGCGCTCAACGAGTCGCTGCGCAAGGCCCTGGACACGGACCCCAAGGTCCTGATCATGGGTGAGGACGTCGGCAAGCTCGGCGGCGTCTTCCGTATCACCGACGGACTGCAGAAGGACTTCGGCGAGGAGCGGGTCATCGACACCCCGCTCGCCGAGTCGGGCATCGTCGGCACGGCCATCGGCCTCGCGCTGCGCGGCTACCGGCCCGTCGTCGAGATCCAGTTCGACGGCTTCGTCTTCCCCGCGTACGACCAGATCGTCACGCAGCTCGCGAAGATGCACGCCCGCGCCCTCGGCAAGATCAAGATGCCCGTCGTCGTGCGCATCCCGTACGCGGGCGGCATCGGCGCGGTCGAGCACCACAGCGAGTCCCCGGAGGCGCTCTTCGCGCACGTGCCGGGCCTCAAGGTGGTCTCCCCGTCGAACGCGAGCGACGCCTACTGGATGCTCCAGCAGGCGATCCTCAGCGACGACCCGGTGATCTTCTTCGAGCCGAAGCGCCGCTACTGGGACAAGGGCGAGGTCGACACCGGGGCCATCCCCGGCGAGCTGCACAAGGCGCGCGTGGCGCGCGAGGGCTCCGACATCACCCTGGCCGCCTACGGTCCGATGGTGAAGGTCTGCCTGGAGGCGGCGGCCGCGGCCGCCGAGGAGGGCAAGTCGGTGGAGGTCGTCGACCTGCGGTCGATGTCCCCGGTCGACTTCGACGGGATCCAGGCGTCGGTGGAGAAGACCCGCCGGCTCGTGGTCGTCCACGAGGCGCCGGTGTTCCTCGGCGTGGGCTCGGAGGTCGCCGCCCGCATCACGGAGCGGTGCTTCTACCACCTGGAGGCGCCGGTCCTGCGCGTGGGCGGCTTCCACGCCCCCTATCCGCCGGCCCGCCTGGAGGACGAGTACCTGCCGGGCCTGGACAGGGTGCTCGACGCCGTCGACCGCTCGCTGGCGTTCTGAGGAGCCACGTTCATGACCATCCGCGAATTCAAGATGCCCGACGTGGGCGAGGGCCTCACCGAGGCCGAGATCCTCAAGTGGTACGTCCAGCCGGGTGACACGGTCACCGACGGCCAGGTCGTCTGCGAGGTCGAGACGGCCAAGGCCGCCGTGGAACTGCCGATCCCGTTCGACGGTGTCGTGCACGCGCTCCTCTTCGAGGAGGGCACCACGGTCGACGTCGGCCAGGTGATCATCTCGGTGCAGACCGGCCCCGGCGACGCCGCCGAGGCCCCCGTCCAGGAGGCGGCCCCGGCCGCCGCCGAGCCGCAGGAGGCGGCCCCCGCGGCGCGCCAGCCCGTCCTGGTCGGCTACGGGGTCTCCACCGCCTCCACCAAGCGCCGCCCGCGCAAGGCTCCGGCGGGCGCGCCCGCGCAGAACGGCACCGCCCCGGCGGCCGCCGCGGCTCCGGCCGCCCCCGCCGCCCCGGTCCTGAACGGCAACGGGCACGCGGCCGCCGAGCGGCCGCTGGCCAAGCCGCCGGTGCGCAAGCTCGCCAAGGACCTCGGCATCGACCTGGCCGCCGTCGTCCCCACCGGTGACGGCGGGGTCGTGACCCGGGAGGACGTCCACGCGGCGGCCGCCGCGGCGATCGCCCCGCAGGCCGCTCCGGCCCCGGTGGCGGCGCAGGCTCCGGCCGTGGCCGCCCAGGCCCCGGCCCCGGCCGTGGAGTCCTCGGCCCGGGAGACCCGTATCCCGGTCAAGGGCGTCCGCAAGGTCACCGCCCAGGCGATGGTGGGCTCCGCCTTCACCGCGCCGCACGTCACCGAGTTCATCACGCTCGACGTGACCCGCACGATGAAGCTGGTCCAGGAGCTCAAGGACGACCCGGACCTGGCGGGGCTGCGGATCAACCCGCTGCTCCTCATCGCCAAGGCCGTGCTGGTGGCCATCCGCCGCAACCCGGACGTCAACGCGTCCTGGGACGAGGCGGCCCAGGAGATCGTGCTCAAGCACTACGTCAACCTGGGCATCGCGGCGGCCACCCCCCGCGGGCTGATCGTCCCGAACATCAAGGACGCGCACGCCAAGTCGCTCGGCGAGCTGTCGACGGCCCTGTCCGAGCTGGTCTCCACGGCCCGCGAGGGCAAGACCTCCCCGGCGGACATGCAGAACGGCACCCTCACCCTCACCAACGTCGGCGTCTTCGGCGTCGACACCGGTACGCCGATCCTGAACCCGGGCGAGTCCGCGATCCTCGCGATCGGCGCGATCAAGCTCCAGCCGTGGGTCCACAAGGGCAAGGTGAAGCCCCGTCAGGTCACCACCCTGGCGCTGTCGTTCGACCACCGCCTCATCGACGGCGAGCTCGGCTCCAAGTTCCTCGCCGACATCGCGGCGGTCCTGGAACACCCCCGCCGCCTGATCACCTGGGCGTGACGGGCGACGACGCACACCCCGGAGGCCGGCCCCGCGACACGGGGCCGGCCTCCGGCCGTTTCCGGCCCGCGGACAATCCCCTGGCCTGCCCGTCCGGCAGATGTGATCATCACCGGATGCGCTTTCGACCCGCCACCGCGGACCCCGCGGACCTGGACCGAGCCCTCGCCCATCCGGCAGAGGGCCCCGTCCCCGCTCTGACCGCCGAGCGGATCCGTGAGGAGCTCGCCGGGAACCGGCTGCGCCCCGAATGGACCTGGTTCGCCGAGGACGAGGACGGCGAGGTCCTGGCCCGCGCCCTGTGGTGGGGCCGCGCCGACAGCGAGCGGCCCATCGCGCTCGACTGCCTCCAGGTGCGGGCCTCGGTGGCCGACCCGGCCGCGCTCGCCGCCGGGCTGCTCGCCGCCGGCCACGCCGCCTTCGGCGGGCTCCCGCTCTACAACCTCTCGCTGCCCCGCGACTGGCAGTGCGACCCTGCCCTGGCCGAGGCCGTCGCCTGGCGGCGGAAGGCGGCGAACGAGGCCGGTCTGACCACCGAGATCGAGCGCCTGCGCTACGAGTGGACCCTCCCCCAGCCACCGCCGGGAGTACCGCCGACCGTCGGAACCCCGGCCGGGCCCACCGGCCGGCTGGTCTTCCGCGAGGGCACGGACGAGGAGTTCCTGGAGGCCTTCGCCCGGCTCTCCGAGGGCAGCCTCGACCTGGGCACGCAGAACGAGCTGCGCGTGATGGACCACCGCCAACTGGCCCGCGAGGACTTCGCCTTCTACCTCGACTGCCCCGGCGAGCGCTCCTGGTGGCGCCTCGCCGAGCTCCCGGACGGCACCCTCGCCGGCATGGCCGTCCCCTCGGCGACCCCGTACCACCGCAACGTGGGCTACCTGGGCGTCGTACCGGAGCAGCGCGGCCGGGGCCTGATCGACGAGATCCTGGCCGAGATCACCCGCTTCCACGCCGCCGCGGGCGCCGAGCGCGTCACCGCGACCACCGACACCGTCAACGTCCCGATGGCGGCCGCCTTCGACCGGGCCGGGTACGAGGTGACCGAGATCCGGCTGGTCCTGGAAGGCCCGTCACGCTGAGGGGACGGACCCGGTAGCCTCCCGGCGTGCCGATAGCCGAGTTGCAGGTGTACTCCGTCGAGGAGGCCGACGTCACGGGCGGCGTGTGCGTGGTCCGCTGCGTCGGCGGGGTGGCACGGGCCGGACAGGTCTACGCAG
Source organism: Streptomyces sp. NPDC048270 (assembly GCF_040652335.1). Taxonomy (NCBI): domain Bacteria; kingdom Bacillati; phylum Actinomycetota; class Actinomycetes; order Kitasatosporales; family Streptomycetaceae; genus Streptomyces; species Streptomyces sp. NPDC048270. Next base: position 156,372 of record NZ_JBEZLV010000002.1, on the reverse strand, counting down.
TCGGGGAACTGCGGCTGGGGCTGCGCCGCATCGAGCGCCACGGGCGCCCCGTCGGCTCCTTCGACGCCGGACACGTCGCGAAGGTCCACTTCACGGGCGCCGTGGCCGCGCTGCTCAGCCGGGGGCAGGTGCTGACCTCGGTGCCGCCCGACGGGCACTCCCTGGAGGAGCTGGAGGAGTGGCTGGCCACCGGCCCGCCCCTCGGCGACGAGCCCCGTCCGCGGGCGCTGCGCAGCCTGGCGGTGGGGTGGATGCAGGACGACCTGGTGCCCCAGGCCCTCCGGCTCCGCTGGGGCCGGGTGGCGCTGGCCGCCACCTCGCGCTGCGCGGAGGCCGAGGGGACGGACCGGCTGGCCCGCGGGGCCGAGCTGGCGGCCGTACGGGGCTACCTGATCCGGGAGTTCGGGCCGGAGCACGGCGGCGACCCGGCGGCCCTGTGCCGGGAGCTGCTGGCGCTGATCGACCTGACCCCGCAGCAGGCGGCCGCGGAGTCCCGCACCTGGCGCGACCTGCCGCGCCCGCGCATCGTGCACCTGCGGCGCATCAAGGTCCTGATCGCCCGGATGGGCCTGGTACGCCCCTGCCTGCCGGACGGCGAGCCCCTGGCGGAGGCGGTCGACGCGTGGGCGGCGGTGCGGCCGCGTCTGCCGTAGGGGCCGGACAACCCCCTGGGGGTGACATCGGCTTTCGGCCAATGGATGATGAGCCTGGTCTTCCCGGGTTTGCGTGCGCCCGACTGACGCTGGGGGAACAGAAACGTCTACCAGTCGTGCGGCGCCGCGCCCGTGATGGCCGGAAATGACCTCTTCGATGAAGGAAACCCTTCTGGTGCGTCCCACACGTGCGACGGTCCTGCTGACCGCAGGTCTCGTCACTCTCCTCGGTCTTCCGGCCGGCGCCGCGGCCGCCGCCGAGACCCCGGCCTCCCTCTACGTGAACAACCAGGACGGCTCGAACTGCTCCGACGCCGGGGCCGGTACGCAGGCCGTCCCGTACTGCTCGATCGCGGCCGCGGCCAAGGTCGTGGCACCGGGCCAGACGGTGCGGATCAAGCCGGGCAAGGCGTACGACGAGGCCGTCACCATCACCCGCTCCGGCGAGCCGGGCAAGCCGATCAGCTTCGTGTCCGACGTCCAGCCGAACCCCAATACCTACGTACACCTGGCCACCGGCAAGGGGCTGACCGTCAGCGGGGCCTCCCACGTGGCGGTGAACCGACTGCTGATGCGCGGCGCCGGCGTCCAGGTCAAGGGCTCCTCCGACGTGGAGCTGGACCGGGTCTACAGCCGCAACGGCAGCCTCGACTCCCTCGTGATCGGCGGGGGAAGCTCGAACGTGCGCGTCAGCCGCGCTTCGCTGCTCGGGGTCCGGATCGACGGCGGATCCCGCGACACCGTCCTCAGCCGCAACACGATCCTGAGCCAGTCCGGTCCGGCGGTCGCCGCGGTGGACGCGCCCGGCACCGTCGTCACCAACAACACGCTGATCGGTACCTGTGCGGCTACCGTCTCGCTGACCGGCGGCTCGACCGCTTCCGGCCTGTTCAACAACGTGCTCACCAACGGCGGCTGTGTGCTGCCCGATGCGCGCACCGCCGTCCTGGTGTCGCAGAGCGCGGCGGCGGGAACCCGTGTCGACTACAACGCGGTGGCCGCCGATCCCGAGTTCTACCCGGCGCCCTACAACTGGTCCGGTACCGCGTACAAGGACCTGAAGGCGTTCCAGGCCGCCACCGGCCAGGGTGCGCGGGACATCGTGACCGATTCGTCCGACAAGGTGGGCAACTACGAAGGCTCCCTCGTCATCGACTCCGCCGACGCGACGGCTCCGGGCGTACTGCTCACCGACGTCACCGGCAAGCCGATGGTGGACGACCCGCTCGTGCCCAACACCGGGAAGAACGGCGGGTACCTCGACCGGGGCGCCACCGAGGTGCAGGACGGGCTGACGCGTGTCTCGCTGACCGCCGACCCGACCCACGCGCCGGTCGGGACCGAGGTGGCGGTGCAGGCCGTCTCGGACAGCCGCTGGCCCACCACGGTCACCTACCAGGTCGACTTCGGTGACGGGTCGGCCCCGGTCGACGCGCCGCGGGGCGGCGGCGACCACGGCAGCGCCAAGCACACCTACGGCAAGCCGGGCGACTACGTCGTCAAGGTGACGGCCGTCAACGCCGCCGGTGTGAAGGTCACCACCGAGGGGCGGGTCAAGGCGGCCCCGGCGGGCCCGGGTACGGCCGCCTTCACCGCGAAGCAGGTCCTGCCGCCCGCGGGCGACACCGAGGAGCACGTCCCTCCGCTGACCTACGTCTTCGACGCCTCGGCATCGGTGACGCCGTGGCCGGTGGAGAACATGGAGGTGGACTTCGGCGAGGGCTGGTCCTCGAACAACGGGGCCACGACCAGCGTCCGGCGCACGTACGAGAAGCCGGGCGAGTACAAGGTGACGGTCAAGCTCACCGACACCAAGGGCGGCACCGTCACGGCCACCCAGACCGTGCGGGTGGACTACGCGCCGTCCGGCTACGTGGCGGTCACCCCCTACCGCGTGCAGGACACCCGCAACTGGGGCGGCCACCTGAAGGGCGGCGAATCCACCGTCGTCGGCATGCCGCTGGGCCTCAAGACGGGGGACACGACCGCGGCCGGCATGGCCGCGGTGGTCCTCAACGTGACCCTCACCGACGCCTCGCAGGACACGCACCTCACCGTGTCGCCGAACCGCGAGGACCGTCCGACCACGTCGAACGTCAACGTCCGCAAGGGCGGCACCTCGTCGAACACGGTGACCGTCCCCGTCAACGACATCGGCTGGGTGTGGATGCGGCTCAACTCCGGCCAGGCCCACATGATCGTGGACCTCGTCGGCTACTACCGGCCCAACGGGGGCGAGCGGTTCAGCCCGGTCACCCCGGCCCGCCTCTCCGACACCCGTACCTCGGGCGGCGCGCTGGGCGCAGGTGCCACCCGTACCGTCAAGGTCGCGGGCGTGGGCGGCATCCCGGCTGACGCCAAGGCCGTCGCGCTGAACCTGACGGGCACCGGGGCGACGTCGGACACGCACGTCATCGCCTACCCGGACCCGGCGAACCGCCCGACGACCTCGAACCTGAACCCCGAGCCGGGCAAGGACAAGTCCAACCAGGCCATCGTCCCGGTGGGCCCGAACGGGACGATCACCCTCTACAACAACGCCGGTTCCACGCACCTGGTCGTCGACGCGGTCGGCTTCTACGGCAAGGACGGCAAGACCCTGTTCACCCCGGTCCCGGCCAAACGCCTCGCCGACACCCGCACCACGGGCAAGGTCGCCCCGGGCGCGACCACGACCGTGGCGGGCCTGCCGGCCGGCGCGGTCGGCGCGGCGCTGAACGTGACCGCGACCGACACCACCGGTCCGGGCTTCCTGACCGTCCACGCGTTCGGTACCCCGCGCACGGACGCGAGCAGCCTGAACACGCTGCCTGGCCTGACCGTCCCGAACCACGTCACGACCCCGGTGGCGGACGGCAAGGTCAGCGTCTTCAACAGCTGGGGCGGCCCCAACCACGTGATCACCGACCTGCTCGGCTACTTCACCGCGGGCTAGCCGCAGCGGCAGCACGCACCGGAGCCCCGGCCCCCGCACCCGCGGAGGCCGGGGCTCCGGCCGTGTGCCGGCGCCTCAGCCGTCGGCCGGCGCCTCAGCCGTCGGCGCGCGCCGCGTTGCCGAGGACCTTGTCCGGGGTGATGCGGACGACCACGCGGACGGTGTCGGCCGGGGCGTCCTGGTACTCCTTGCCGGCGCCCGGGCCGAGGTACTCCTCGGCGATGCGGACGGCGACCGCGCGGTCCGCGTCCTCGGCGAGGGTGGCCCTGCCGCGGATCTCTGCGTACACGAAGGGGTTGGCCAGGTCGAAGACCGTCAGCCCGACCCGCCCGTCCCGGGCGATGTTGCGCTCCTTGCGGCGGCCCTGCTCGGTGGAGATCAGCAGCTCGCCGCCCTCGCGGGAGACCCAGACCACGGAACTCTGCGGGCTTCCGTCGGGGTTGATGGTCGAAAGGACGGCGGGATGCGGCGCGTCCAGCAGCCCGCGCACGGTCTCGTTCAGCTCAACAGTCATGCCGCTCACGCTAGTTGGAAGCCCCTTCATCCGCTCGCCGACTGCACGAAGTCGGGGCGCGGCCGGGCCGCGGACGAGGGGCCCGGGCCGCCGGCCCGGCCCGGGGACGGGCCCACGCGGAGCGCCGGGTGGAGCCCCCTCGTGCCACCGCGCGACCGTCCCGCCCCCCTTGACGGGGCCCGGGCGCGGGGAGACGCTCGCCCGTCGGGGATCCGAACGGGTGCAGCTGGGGGGCCGCCATGCCGGAGGAGTCTGTCCAGACCGCGGGGGAGTTGCGGGCACGGCTCGCGCAGCGCGGGGCCCGGTGGTCGGTCCTCGAGCACCTGGCCGACGAGGAGCCCGTGCCGCGGCCCTCGCTGGGTCTGGAGCCCGGGGTGAACCTGACCCCCGCCGCGGCCGTCCGGGCCGTCGACCTGCGGGCGCTGATCGGCCACGAGAGCGGCAACCCGCACCTCGACCGGCGCCGGGCCGCCCACGGGCTGCTCCCCGGCAGGGCGGAGGGCCCCGACAGGGCGGCGGGCCCCGGCCCGGCGGCGGGCGCGCGGCCCGCCGCCGTCGACTGGCGCAGCCGCTGGGGCCGGCCCTGGATCACCAGGGTGAAGGACCAGAACCCGGGAAGCTCCTGCTGGGCCTTCGGCGCCGTCGGCCTGGTGGAGTCCATGGCCCGCATCGAGCACTGCGTCTGGGCGGAGCGCTCCGAGGGGGACGTCCACGACGGGCTCAGGTCCAGCTGCGGGCAGGGCGGCAACCCCGAGACCGCCCTGGACTGGATCAGGACCCACGGCGGGCTCGCCGACCCGGAGTGCTGGCCGTACAGCACCCCGCCCGAGGGCCTGCCCGCCGCGCGGCGGGACGCCTGGCGGGCCGAGTACACGCCCAGTTGGGACCGCTCGGGCCGGACCGTCCGCATCCCGGACCACGTCCGCCTCGGCGACGTCGAGCAGCAGAAGGTCTGGCTGGACACCGTCGGCCCGCTGACCGCCTGCTTCGACGTCTACGACGACTTCTTCGCCCTCGGCGCGGGGGTCTACCACCGCACCAGCGACCGGCTCGCGGGCGGCCACTGCGTGCTGGTCGTCGGGTACGACGACGCGGCCGGATGCTGGCTGTTCAAGAACTCCTGGGGCACCGGCCACCACGTCGGCGGCTACGGCCGGATCGCCTACGGCGAGGTCAACATCGACTACTGGGCCAAGTGCGGCCTGCGCGGCACCAACATCGACCCGTGGAGCAAGCGCCGCCTGCACACCGGCAACGTCTACGAGAGCGGCAACGGCCGCGGCCACCGCAACTTCGAGCTGCTCTCCCGGGCCGGCGGCGGCCGCCTCCAGCACTGGTGGCGCGAGGGCGGCGCCCCCTTCGCGTGGGCCCGCGCCGGCACCTTCGCGACGCCTCGGGCCCGCCCGCCTTCACCGGCACCACCTACAACCGGAACATGGAGTCCCTGCACGTGACCACCGGCGGCCGGCTGCGGCACTGGTACTACGAGCAGTCCGCGGGGGTCTGGCGCGACGGCGGGGCCTTCGGGCCGGGCGACGCGTCCGTCGGCTCGACCCCCGCCTTCATCCAGAGCGACTACGGCAAGCCGGGCAACTTCGAGGTGGTCGTGCGGACCGCGGACGGCCGCCTGAACCACTGGTGGCGGATCAACGGCGCCCCCTGGGCCTGGAACGACGGCGGCCGTTTCGCCTCCGGCATCGCCCACTACGGCCCCGCCCTCGTCCAGACCCGCTCCCGGCGCCTCGACCTCGTCGCCGCCCGCGCCGACGGCCGGATGCAGCTGTGGTGGCGGGACGACGGATGCGGCTTCGTCTGGCGGGCCGGGGAGGTCTTCGGATCCGGGGCCGCCTCGGCGCCCTGCCTGATCGAGTCGCAGTACGGGGCGGTGGACGAGGACACCGCCGGGAACTACGAGCTGTGCGTGGCCGTTGCCGACGGGCGCGTCGAGCACTGGTGGCGCGGCAACGCGCGCGGCTCGGCGTGGACCCGCGGCGCGGTCTTCGGGCACGGCGTCCGGGCGGTCACCGGGATGCTCCAGGGCAGTTTCGGGTTCAACCTGGAAGTGGTCGTCCTGCGCACCGACCGCCTGCTGCAGCACTACTGGCGGGACGCCGCCGGCTGGCACGAGGGGGCGGTGATCGGCCCCGGGTGAGCGGCCGCCGGGCCCGGACCGGCTGCGCGCGGATCCGGCCGCCCCACCCGGACGGGGCCCGTACGACGGGTTCGTCCCGGACGCGGAGGTCACCTGAGCACGAACCGCTGTACGGATTCCAGCGGGCCCCGGTCGAAGCGGCGCAGCCACAGCCACGACCCGGCGGCGAGGAGCAGCCCGACGGCCGCCCACAGGCCCATGACCCACCAGGGGCCGGTGCCGGCGAACCGTGCTGCCAGGCCCAGTCCGAAGCCGTAGCAGAGCAGCATGCACAGCAGGTTCTGGGCGACGTAGCAGGTCAGGGCGGTGCGGCCGATGGAGCCGAGGGCGGTGGTGACGGGCCGCGGGATCCACAGCCGGTCCAGGGCGATGCCGATCAGGCCGATGTAGCCGACGGCGAGCAGCGGCGCGGCCCCGTAGCGGCCCAGGAGGAAGAAGGCGTCCCCGCCGAGGGCGGTCGCGGCGTTCAGGGGCAGTCCGAGGCCGAGTCCCCAGGCGGCCATCCGGCCCCGGATGCGGCGGCCCGCGGCGGTGGCGGTGAAGGCACCCGCACGGTGCAGCCGGACGCCGAGCAGGAAGAGGAACACGAGCAGGGCGAAGGAGAAGACGGGCTCGACGCGCAGGACGGGGAAGTTCTCCAGGCGGAAGGCGATCTGCTCCGCGTAGCCCCCTCGCGCGTACAGCTCGACGGCGGCCGGGTCCGGCCCCTCGGGCGAGCCGCCCCGGGCGCTCAGGGCGGCCAGGGTCAGCAGGGCGAGCAGGGCCAGGTGCACGGAGGCGGCCGTCCACAGGGCCCGCCGGCGGACCTTCTCGGAGCGGGCGAGCAGCCAGGCGACGAGGAGGGCGGTGACGGCGTACCCCATCAGCACGTCCCAGGCGAAGACGAGCACGAAGTGCACGGTGCCCTCGAGGAACAGGAACGCGGCCCGGCGCGGGTAGCGGCCGGGCCACGGCTCGCCGCGGCGGGCGGCGGAGTCGTACTGGATGGCCAGGCCGACCCCGAACAGGACCGTCAGCAGCGCCAGGAACTTGCCGTCCGCGAGGAAGCGGAAGACGCTCTCGGCGATGTTCGCCGGCGAGGGGTCGGCGACCGGGTCCGGGGTGGTCAGCCCGCCCGTGAGCACGCCCCACTCCGAACCGGGCGAGGCGAAGATCCACACGTTGGTCATCAGGGTGCCGAGGATGGCGGCGCCGCGCAGGACGTCGAGGAGGGGGAGCCGGGCGGAGGTACGGCTCACCGGGACGGTGGTCAGGGTGTCGGCCATGACTCCAGCGTCCCGGCGGGCGGGGCTCCGTACGTCGTGCCGGTGGACGAACCGGCGGTACATCCTTCGATGCAGTGCGGGGCGCTCGGAAGGCGGTCCTCGAAGCCGTCCCGGACCGGGGCGTGCAGCGGTCCTCGAAGCCGTCCGGGAGCGGTCTTGGATACTGAGACACGACAAGGCTGTACGCAACATGTATCTATGCTGTGCCCATGCCCGCATCCGCCCCAGCCCCCGCGGCGCCCGCCGCCGACCGCGTCTACCGGCACGTCAAACAGGGCGTCCTCGACCGCCGCTACGAGGGCGGCACGCTCCTGACCGAGGGCGAGGTCGCCGAGGCCGTCGGCGTCTCCCGCACGCCGGTGCGCGAGGCGCTGCTGCGCCTGGAGACCGAGGGGCTGATCCGGCTCTACCCCAAGAAGGGCGCGCTGGTCCTGCCCGTCTCGGCGCAGGAGATCGCGGACGTGGTCGAAACCCGGCTGCTGGTCGAGGAGTTCACCGTACGGCGGGCCGTCCCGGCCCCGGCCGCGCTCCTCGAGCGGCTGGCGGAGCTGCTGCGCGCGCAGCAGCGGCACGCGGACAGCGGCGACCTGGCGGCCTTCGCGGCCGAGGACCGCTGCTTCCATGCCGAGATCGTCCGGCACGCCGGCAACCAGATCCTCTCCCGCCTCTACGACCAGCTGCGCGACCGGCAACTGCGGATGGGTGTCGCGGTGATGCACGCCCACCCGGACCGGGTCGCGCAGAACCTCGCCGAGCACCGCGAGGTCCTGGCGGCGCTGCGGGCGGGCGACGCGGACCGCGCGGCCGCCTGCGTACGGGCGCACCTGGGCCGGGTCGGCATCCTGATGCGCGGGGACGCCCGGTGAGCGCCCTCGACCCGCCCGGCGGGCGCAGGGCCGTCGCCGTCTGGTCCATCGGCGTCGCCGTCTACTTCGTGGCGGTGATCTTCCGTACCAGCCTGGGCGTGGCCGGACTCGACGCCGCGGACCGCTTCCACGTCAACGCCTCGGCGCTGGCCACCTTCTCGCTGCTCCAGCTCCTGGTGTACGCGGGGATGCAGATACCGGTGGGGCTGATGGTGGACCGGCTCGGCACCAAGCGGGTGCTGACGCTCGGAGCCGTCCTGTTCACCGCCGGACAGCTCGGCTTCGCGCTGTCCCCCTCGTATGAGATGGCGCTGGCCGCCCGGGCCCTGCTGGGCTGCGGCGACGCCATGACCTTCATCTCGGTGCTGCGGCTCGGCACCCGGTGGTTCCCGGCCCGGCGCGGTCCGCTGATGGCGCAGCTGGCCGGGCTGGTCGGCATGGCGGGCAACCTCGTCTCCACCCTGGTCCTGGCGCCCGTCCTGCACGGGGCCGGCTGGGTTCCCGCCTTCGCCGGGAGCGCGGCGGCGGGACTGGTGGTCCTGGTCCCGCTGGTGTTGTTCCTGCGCGACCACCCGGAGGGGCACGCGGCGCCGCCCGCCGCGCCGGGCACGGGCGGGGGCTTCGTCCGCCGCCAGATCCGCGAGTCCTGGAGCGAACCGGGCACCCGGCTCGGCCTGTGGGTGCACTTCACCACGCAGTTCCCGGCGATGGTGTTCCTGCTGCTGTGGGGCATGCCGTTCCTGGTCGAGGCGCAGGGGCTGTCGCGGACCACCGCGGGCGGCCTGCTGACGCTGGTGGTCGCCTCCAACATGGCGCTCGGCCTCGTCTACGGCCAGGTCGTCGGCCGCCGCCAGTCCGCGCGGATACCGCTCGCCCTGGGCACGGTGGGCCTGACGTCCCTGCTCTGGGCGGCGGTCCTCGTCCACCCCGGCGACCGGGCCCCGATGTGGCTGCTGGTCACCCTGTGCCTGGTGCTGGGCTCCTGCGGACCCGCGTCGATGATCGGCTTCGACTTCGCCCGCCCGGCCAACCCGGCGGAGCGTCAGGGCACCGCCTCCGGAATCACCAACATGGGCGGTTTCATCGCCTCGATGACGACCCTGTTGGCCGTGGGCGTCCTCCTGGACGCCACCGGCGACAACTACCGCATCGCGTTCTCGACGGTGTTCGTGGTGGAGGCGCTCGGCATCAGCCAGATCCTGCGGCTGCGCGGCCGGGCCCTGGCCCGCGAGGCCGCCGGCGCCCGCGCCGTGGTCCCCGCGCCGCAGGCCGCGCAACCGGAGCGGGCCGCTCGGGCGTGTCCCCTTCCGGAGACGTCCGGGCGCGGGTCACAGTAGGCCCGCCGGCCGGGGCCGCGCGCACTGCCAGAGGGGGGACTGCCGGAATGTGGAGCCGTGTGTCCGCCGACCGCGTGCCGGTGGCCGACAGGTTCGAGTGGTTCAACGACCTCGTCGCCTCCGCCCTGATACCCACGGCCATCAGGAGCGAGCGGTCCGCCGACTTCCGGGCCGAGGCGGCGATGCTGGACCTCGGCGCCGTCCAGGTGTCCAGCTTCTCGCACTCGCCGCTGAGCTCGCGCCGCACACCCGCCCTGATCCGCCGCGGGGACCCGGAGCAGTACCAGCTGGCGCTGATCACCGGCGGCCGGTGGTGGATGTCCCACCAGGGTGGCGACGAGGAGATCGGCGTCGGCGACATGATCCTCTGGGACACCTCCCGCCCCCAGGAGACCGTCGCCCACCCCGGGGAGGGCTTGAGCCGGTCGATCATCCTGCACCTGCCGAAGGACGCCCTGCCCCTGCGCTCCGGCAGGGTCGACGGGCTGCTCGGCCGGCGCATCGCCGCGCACAGCGGCATGGCGGCCGTCCTGGCGCGGTTCGTCTCCTCGCTCGGCGAGCACGGCTCGGCCTGCGAGCCGCAGGAGCTGCGCCGGCTGGGTTCGGTGGCCGTGGACCTGGCCGCCGCCTGCCTCGCCCACCGGCTCGACGCCTACGGGGAACTCCCCGCCGAGGCCCGGGAACGGGCCCTGCGCGAGCGGATCGACAGGTTCGTCGAGCACAACCTGGGCGATCCGGCGCTCACCCCGGGGCTGATCGCCGCCGCGCACGGCATCTCCGTACGCAGCCTGCACGCGCTGGTGCGCGAGCGGGGCGAGAGCATCGGCGCCGCCGTCCGGCGCCGCCGCCTGGAACGCGCCCGCGCCGATCTGGCCCGCCCCGAGCTGGCCGGCCGGCCCGTCCACGAGATCGCGGCCCGCTGGTGCTTCACCAGCGCCCCGGCCTTCAGCCGCGCCTTCCGCGCCGCGTACGGGCTCAGTCCCACCGAGTTCCGGTGGGCGGCCGCGCGCGAGGCCGCCGCGGCGCGCCGAACCCGGGCCCCGGGCGGGGCGGACCCCCGTCCCACCCCGCCCGGACGCGCCGGGTGAGAACGAGACTAGGGAGGGCCGGCCGCGGGGCGTGTGCCGTGCGCGCAGGATCCGTTGATCTTCCGTGCGGGCGGGGCGGGGCGGGGCGGGCGGCGCAGGCCGCGCAGGCCGTGCGGGCCGCGCAGCCCGTGCGGGCGGCTCACGGGCGGATCGGCCGACGCGGCGTGGCGGGCCGCGGTGACGGGGTCACGGCCTCGCGCGCGGGCCGCGGTTACGGGGTCACGGCCTCGCGCGCGGGCCGCGGTGACGGGGTCACGGCCTCGCGCGCAGGCCGCGGTTACGGGGTCACGGCGAACCCGGCCAGGATGGCCTCGGCCAGTTCCGCGTCGCCCTCCACCTTCACCCGGTCGGCCACGGCGTGCGCGCGGACCCGGCCCGCGGCGAGGCGCACGTACGTCTCCCAGTCCAGCGTGAGCGTCACGGCCGGGCCCAGCGACGGGGCCTTGTCCACCGTCCCCCGCCCCTCCGCGTCGACCCGTACGGTCCGCATGAACTCCAGCGCGCCGTGCACGTCGACCACCACCGCCGAGTTCGCCGGCGCCCCCGCCCGCTTCGCGACCACCTTCGGCAGCCCGGCGAGCAGGAGGTCCCGTGCCACGTACGCGCCCGGCGAGTCCCAGTTCCCCGGCACGCCCAGCGCCGCCCGCAGGTCCTGCTCGTGCACCCACACGTCGAACGCCCGCAGCCGCAGCGCCTGCTCCAGCGTCACCTGGTCGCCCAGCGGGCCCCGCACCATCGTGTCCGGATCCCGCTTCTCGTTGCGCAGCTGCCGCGACCGCCGGATGACGGTGTACTCGAGCTCCGAGGTCATCTCCGGCGCGGTGTGGTGGCGCCGCACGTCGACCTGCACCTCCATGTACCGGCTGAACTCGTCCACCACGTGCCGCAGGTCGCGGGCCACGGTGTGGATCGGCCGCGGGTCTCCGAGCTGCTCGCATTCGATGCCGATGATGTGCGACACGACGTCACGGACCGACCAGCCCGGGCACGGCGTCGCCCGGTTCCACTCGCCCTCCGTCAACGGAAGGACCAGCTCGGATATCGCCTCGATGGAGTGCGTCCACGCGTCGGCATAGGGCTGAAGGCTGGGATGGACGGTCAACGGGACCCCTCGCGGTGCTGTTCAGTGGCGCGTTCTGGAAGCTCTGGACGTCAGACTCGGTTTCCAAAACTACGCTGCCGGTGAGCACCCCGGCAGTGCTTTCGTGTGACGATCGTAGGCCCGAGTTGACGGCTGGAAGGCCAGGACGGTGGTAATGTGCGCGCCTCGCTGATTCAAATCGCAGTGAACGAGGGCGAGTCGGTGGATTCCCGGCGCTCCCGCGTGGCCGAACTCGTACGGGAGCAGGCGGGCTCCGACCTCGTCGTCCTGCCCGAGCTGTGGACGGTCGGCGCCTTCGCCTACGAGCAGTTCGAGACCGAGGCGGAACCGCTGGACGGCCCGACCTACGCGGCCATGTCCGGGGCCGCCCGCGACGCCGGGGTCTGGCTGCACGCGGGCTCGGTCGTCGAGCGCGCCGGCGACGGCTCCCTGTACAACACCACCCTCGTGCTCTCCCCCGAGGGCGAGCTGGCCGCCACCTACCGCAAGATCCACCGGTTCGGCTTCGATCAGGGCGAAGCCGTGCTGATGGCTGCGGGCGACTCCCTGACCACGGTGGAGCTGCCGGAACAGACCCTCGGCATCGCCACCTGCTACGACCTGCGCTTCCCCGAGATGTTCCGCGGACTGGTCGACGCCGGGGCCACCACGATGGTCGTCGCGGCCGGCTGGCCCGCGCGCCGCCGCTCGCACTGGACGCTGCTGAGCCGGGCGCGGGCGGTGGAGGACCAGGCGTACGTCCTCGCCTGCGGGCTGGCCGGCACGCACGCGGGCGTGGAGCAGGCGGGACACAGCCTGGTGGTGGACCCCTGGGGCGAGGTCCTCGCCGAGGCGGGCCCCGGCGAGGACGTCCTCACCCTCGACCTCGACCCGGCGAAGGTCCCCGACACCCGCGAGCAGTTCCCCGCCCTCAAGGACCGGGTACTGGGACTGCGCCCGCCGGCCTCCCGGTGACCGGGGACGCCGCGGGGGCCACGGCCCGGCCGCGAGGGCGGGCGCAGGCCCAGGCCCACGCGCAGACCCACGCGCAGGCCCAGACCCACGCCCAGACCCACGCGCAGGCCCAGGCCCACGCGCAGACCCAGGCCCACGCGCAGGCCCAGGGCCTGCGGCGGCGCGAGCCCTCCGACCTCGACGCGTGCGTCGCGGTGCTCGCCGACGTCCACGCGCACGACGGCTACCCGCTGGACTGGCCCGACCGGCCCGCGCGGTGGCTGGCCCCGCCCGCCCTGCTCGACGCCTGGGTGGCGCACCGCGAGGGCCGCGTGAGCGGCCACATCGGCCTCGCCCGCAGCGGAGCCGCCGACGCGGCGGCCGCCCTGTGGAGCCGCCTCGCGGGGGTGCCCGTCGCGCGCACCGCCGTGATCAGCCGCCTGTTCGTCTCGCCCGCGGACCGCGGCCGGGGGACCGGCGCCCTGCTGCTGGAGCGGGCCGTACGCGAGGCGCGGGGGCGCGCGCTGCACCCCGTCCTCGACGTCCTGGCCTCCGACACGGCGGCGGCCGCCCTGTACGAGCGCCTCGGCTGGAGCCGCCTGGCCACCGTCGAACAGCGGTGGGGCCCGGACCGGACGGTCAGCGTCCACTGCTACGCGGCCCCGCCGCCGCCCGCCTGACGCCGGACCGCTACGCGCCGCCGCCCGCCTGACGCCGGACGGGAGGGGGCGGCGCTACCCGTCCTCGCGCTCCTTCTCGGCCATCCGGATCACGCACACCGCCACCGCGATCTGCAGGGCCGCGTCGGCGTCCTCGCGGATCACGTCGACCGCGTAGGTGTCGCGGATCCGGTACCACTGGCGCGAGATCAGGGCGAGCAGCTCGCCCTCGTACTCGACCTTGAACTCGCGGTCCAGGATCCGCCCGCTGACGTCGAGCTCGGTGCCCTCGGCCAGCGTCACGCGGTAGTGGTCGCGCAGCAGCGAGAGCCGCTTGCGCCGGATGACGGCCAGCCGGCGGTTGTCCCGCTCCAGGGTCATCGCGTCGCGGAAGGAGAGCATCTTCTCCCGCAGGGTGATCAGGATCCGGCCGTCCGGGTCCCTGAGCTCCAGGGTGTCGCGGACCCGCAGGGCCTTCCCGTCGACGAGGAAGGCGTGGCGCCCGTCCTCGTCCTCGATCCAGTAGTCGTCCCCGATGGCCAGCACTTTGTCCCGTACGAGGTATTTCATGCGCTGATCCGTGCCCGCGATAGGTTGCCCTCATGCCCCTGCTCTACGTCACCGACCTGGCCTATCCGGCGCGCGGCCGCCGCTACGGCGACGAGGACACCTTCCTCACCGCCCGGCTGCGCGAGCACTTCCCGCTGGCCCTGTGCCATCCGCTGGACGCGGAGCGGCTGATGCCCGGCTTCGACGCGGTGATCGTGCGCAACAGCGGGCCGGTGCTGCACTACCAGGAGGCCTACGACTCCTTCCGCGCCGCCGCGCTCGCCGCCGGCACCCGCGTCTACAACCCGCTCACGGGCCGCGGCGACATGGCGGGCAAGCAGTACCTGCTCGACCTCACGGCCGCCGGGTACCCGGTGATCCCGACGATCGACGACCCGGCCCGGCTGGCGGAGCTGCCCCAGGTCCCCTCGTACGCGGTCAAGCCCAAGCAGGGCGCCGACTCCATCGGCCTGACCTTCACCGCGCAGCCGTCCGGCCCGGCGGGCGAGATGCTCATCCAGCCCCGCATCGACTTCGCGTACGAGGTGTCCTTCTACTTCGTCGACGACGCCTTCCAGTACGCCCTCCACGCCCCGGACCCGGACCGCCGCTGGGAGCTGACACCGTACGAACCCACCGGCGCGGACCTGGAGTTCGCCCGGACCTTCGTCGAGTGGAACACGCTTCGCCACGGCATCCAGCGCGTGGACGCCTGCCGGGCGCCGTCGGGCGAACTCCTCCTCGTCGAACTGGAGGACCTGAACCCGTACTTGTCGCTGGACCTGGTCCCGCCCGCCGTCCGGGACGCGTTCGTCACATCACTCGCCGGATCTCTCCACTCCTTCCTCACCTGATGTCAGAGCCGGGTGCGAGGCTCTGTCCATGGACAAGCAGACGTTCTGGAAGCTGATCGACACGGCGCGCGCGGAGGCGGCGCAGGACCTGGTGGCGGAGCGTGCGGCGGCGCTGCTCGCACGCCTCCCGGAGGCGGAGGTGGCCGGGGCCCAGCAGGTGCTGTGGGACCTGCTGGCGGAGTCCTACCGCAGCCCCCTCTGGGCCGCGGCCTACGTGATCAACGGCGGCTGCTCGGACGACGGCTTCGACTACTTCCGCGGCTGGCTCCTCACCCAGGGCCAGGACGCCTTCGAGGCGGCCCTGGCCGATCCCGACTCGCTGGCCTCCCACCCGGCGGTCCGCGAGGCCGCGCGGGAGGGCCTGGAACTGGCCGACGAGGAGGCGCTCTCCATCGCCTGGACCGCCTACGAGAGCGCCACGGGCCGCGAGCTCCCGGCGGACTCCTTCACGATCAGCTACCCGCCCCTGGACCCGGCCTGGGACTTCGACTTCGACGACACCGCGCAAACCGCGGCCCGCCTCCCGCGCCTGAGCGCCCTGTTCGACTAGAACCCGACTGCCGCGCCGATCGGGAACGCGGACGTGTGCACGGATATGTGTATCGAGCACCCGGGCCCGGACCGGTCACATGACCTTCGTGCGGGAGTTCTCGGAAGTCGCCGTGGTCGAGCGTGCCCAGTGAGGGTGTCAGTCGCCGACCTGGTGCTCCACGCGGTGGCGGATGTACTCGTCCGGATGGGACCGGGCTATCGCCACGGCCGCGTCCACCAGGTCGTGCAGCTCCGGCGGGTAGGCCGACTTCCGGAGCGGCAGGCCCGGCAGGATGCAGCGCCGGACGTCCAGGTGCTCGTTGCTCACGAACTCGCGCAACGCGGTTTCGTACCACGCGGCCCTCACGGTTGCGGCGTCGTCGGGCTCCGCCGGACCGGTGGCTGCGGGGTGCTCAGCCCGTACGGTGGGCATACGCAGGGGTAGAGCCGACCAGTACCAGGCATTCGCCGCGCCCGCCCGCTCGAGGTCCGTGCCCGTCCGCAGGTATCCGAGCAGCGAGGCCTGGACCCGCCCGCGCCCGAACGCGTTCAGCGCCGGCTCGAGGAAATGGCGGTTGAAGCTCGGGTCGGGGTCGTAGACGGCTGCCTTGATCAGCGTCGGGAAGGACTCCTCGGAAAGGATCAGGTCCCGGCGGCAGGCCTTGTACAACGCCGTCCGAGCATGGTTCACCCGGGTGCGTGGGTCGCCGGGCTGCGGCTCGTGAGCGACATCGAGCCCGAGGACCCGGACGACCTCCGCCACGCATCCGGCGAACACCTCCCTACGGTCCTCCACCGGCCCCGGCAGCGCCATGAACCCCTGCACCGTCCGCGCCGTCTCGCCGGCAGTCGTCTCGTCCTCGTCCGTAGCCAACCTTCGCTCCCCTGTCGTAGGTCCTGCCGTACGCGTGTGATCCGGCGTTCATACCCGGATGGCAAGCTTGAAGGATGAACGATGCTGCCTCGGCGCCCACCCCTGCGCCCGCACCCCGCAAGCGTGCCCGTGTCCGTGCCCCCGAGCTGATCGGCAAGGGCGGCTGGCTCAACACCGGTGGCAAGCCGTACACCCTCGCCGACCTGCGAGGACGCATTGTCATTCTTGATTTCTGGACCTTCTGCTGCATCAACTGCCTGCACGTCCTCGACGAGCTGCGCGAGCTGGAGGAGAAGCACCGCGACACCGTCGTGATCATCGGGGTGCACTCGCCGAAGTTCGTGCACGAGGCCGAGCACGCCGCCGTCGTGGACGCCGTCGAGCGGTACGAGGTGCACCACCCCGTGCTGGACGATCCGGAGCTGGCGACCTGGAAGCAGTACGCCGTCCGGGCCTGGCCCACGCTCGTGGTGATCGACCCCGAGGGGTACGTCGTCGCGCAGCACGCCGGTGAGGGGCACGCGCACGCCATCGAGCGGCTCGTCGAGGAGCTGGAGGCCGCGCACGAGGCCAAGGGGACGCTGCGGCGCGGGGACGGGCCGTACGTGGCTCCGGAGCCGGTCGCGAGCGACCTGCGGTTCCCCGGGAAGGCGCTGGTGCTGCCCGGCGGGAACCTCCTGGTGTCCGACTCGACCCGGCACCAGCTGGTGGAGCTGGCGCCCGACGCGGAGAGCGTCGTGCGGCGCATCGGCAGCGGGGAGCGCGGGTTCACCTCCGGGAGCTTCAGCGAGCCGCAGGGGCTGGCGCTGCTGCCCGACGGGCGGGTGGTCGTCGCCGACACCGTCAACCACGCCCTGCGCGTGTTCGACCCGCGGACCGGGGCCGTGGAGACCGTCGCCGGCACCGGACGCCAGTGGTGGCAGGGCTCGCCCACCTCCGGGCCCGCGCTCGAGGTGGACCTGTCCTCGCCGTGGGACGTGGCCTGGTGGCAGGACAAGGTCTGGATCGCCATGGCGGGCGTGCACCAGCTGTGGACGTGGGACCCGGCCGGGGGGACCGTCGAGGTCGCCGCGGGGACGACCAACGAGGGGCTGCACGACGGGCCGGCCGCCGAGGCCTGGTTCGCCCAGCCCTCCGGGCTCGCGGCCGCCGGGGACCGGCTGTGGGTCGCCGACTCCGAGACCAGCGCCCTCAGGTACGTGCAGGACACCGCCGACGGATACGTCGTCACGTCCGCCGTCGGGACGGGGCTGTTCGACTTCGGGCACCGGGACGGGGACGCCGGACAGGCCCTGCTCCAGCACCCGCTCGGGGTCACCGCCCTGCCCGACGGCTCGGTCGCGGTGTGCGACACGTACAACCACGCGCTGCGCCGCTTCGACCCCGCCTCCGGCGAGGTCTCGACGCTCGCCACCGACCTGCGCGAGCCCAGCGACGCCGTCCTGGTCGGCGAGGACATCGTGGTCGTCGAGTCCGCCCGGCACCGGCTGACCCGGCTGCGGCTTCCGGAGGACGCGGTACGCGTGGACGCGGTCGCCCACCGCACGCAGCGCGCCGCCACCGAGGTGGCGCCCGGCACGCTCCGCCTCGACGTGGTGTTCCAGGCCCCGGCCGGCCAGAAGCTGGACACCCGCTACGGCCCCTCGACGCGCCTGCTGGTCTCCTCGACCCCGCCCGGGCTCCTCACGGCCGGCGAGGGCCCGGGGACCGACCTGTCCCGGGAGCTCGCCCTGAACCCGGAGGTCACCGAGGGCGTGCTGCACGTCTCCGCGATGGCGGCGTCCTGCGACGACGACCCGGCCAACGAGTACCCGGCCTGCCACGTCCACCAGCAGGACTGGGGCGTCCCGGTCCGCATCGCCGCGGCCGGGGCCACGCGGCTGCCCCTCGTCCTCGCCGGGATGGACGATCAGTAGCCGGAACGCGTGCGGGCCCGCACCGGCGTTCTGCCGGTCCGGGCCCTGCTCTTCCTCAGGACCGGGTCACTGGAGGTCCCCGTCCTCCTCGACCGTCTCCTCGTCCGCCTCCTCGTCCGGTGTGATCTTCCGGCGGAGGTTCTCGATGTCGGTCTGCAGGCCGATCAGCGAGGCCAGCAGTTCGTCCAGGAGCGTCTGCGGGATGACGGGAGTGTGCGAGCCCACCTCTCGTTCGAGCAGGTGGAGCCGGTCGAGCGCGTCCCGTGCGGTGGCCACGCCCTCGCGGAGCACCTGCCGCTGGTCGGCGGCCTTCTGGCTGGGGGGCCGGGAGTCCACCGACTCGTCGGCCTCGGTGTCGGCGTCCGCATGGGTACCCGTACCCGTGCCGGTGTCGCCGTCGAGCGGCTCGGCGCCGGGCTCTGCCGCCGACGAGCCCG
Organism: Streptomyces sp. NPDC048270; assembly: GCF_040652335.1. Classification (NCBI taxonomy): domain Bacteria; kingdom Bacillati; phylum Actinomycetota; class Actinomycetes; order Kitasatosporales; family Streptomycetaceae; genus Streptomyces; species Streptomyces sp. NPDC048270. The sequence goes on along the minus strand of NZ_JBEZLV010000002.1, from coordinate 137,707 downwards.
GCGCCGCGGGCGCCGGACCGGGGTGGAGCTTGCGGGCCCGCTCCGGGTTGGACGCCCCGACGACGTCCCACTGCAGCAGGGGCTGCGGTACGCCGTCCGCATCCCGCGCGATCTTGTCGTCCTCCCCGAGGTCGGTCTTGAAGTGGATGTAGGCGTCCTGGGCGCCGTCGGCCGCGTCGCGCTTGTGGATGAGCTGGCGCATGGTCACGGCGTTGGTGGGCAGGGCGTCGCTGCGGAACCGGTTCGCGACCAGGGCGAGGGTCCACAGGCCGAGCTCGTTGTCCTGCCGTGACAGGTCCTCGATCACCTGGTTGACGTCGGCGCGGAAGGGTACGCCGCCGTTCGCCTTCGCGGTCGTCAGCCCAGAGCCGACGTTGCGCGTCAGCAGCTTGTCGGCGATGAGGGCCACACCGCCGGCCACGGCCAAGGTGCAGCGGGCGTTCTTGTCACCCGCTAGGGCAGGCGCGACGAGCTCGGTGAAGTCGTCCGTCGGGACAGGGTCCCAGTCCTTCGTGACATCGGCGGTGAGCACACCGCCGTTGTTCCAGGCGTTGCGGGCCTGCGTCGTGACCAGCTTCTTGTGGCTGCGCCACGGTACGTCGATGAGCGGGCCCAGGAGTTCCGCGAACCCCTTCAGCCCCATGCGCTTGCCGCCCTTGATCGCTTTGGCCTGGTCCTTCAGCCTTTCGAGCAGCTCCGGCCGGGTCAGGGCGTGTACGAGGTAGATGCTTCGCCACAAGGCGGTGCCCGGGGGCGTGCCGTTGAAGAGCCCGGTGATCTCCTCCACCGGTATCCGGCCGACCGCGAGGCCGTAGACGGTCTGGAGATCGCCCTGCGAGACCAGGGAGTCCCCCTGCTGGATCACGCGCTTGAGCGCGCGGGTGGCGACTTCCATGTTCTGGGCAGCCGCGTCCCACTGCTTGAACTCCACGTGGACGCTGGCCAGGACCGACCTGATCGCGTCGTCGAAGATGTCCTCCGCCGCGAGCAGCCGGCCAGGGTGCCCTTCCACCCCGACGGCGATCTGCGCGGGCAGCACGTACGTCTGGGCGATCTGGACGGCGCGGAGCCCCGGCTCCGTCGCGGCCATCTCCCGGGTGAACTCCTCCCGGATGGACCGGCGCCACCGCTCCCGGGCGGCCGCCAGCCGCTCTCCCAGGGAGCCACCGGATCCGCCGGGTGCCTTGGCCGGCACCTTCGCGAACAGCGCGTCCACCGCGGTCGTGGCCGCTTCGGCCGCGTCCGCCTCGGGACCGGCCAGCACGGCCCAGGCACTGGCCAGCCGGGTGATGCCGTCGCGGGTGACCACGGTGTGGAAGGACTCGGTGCCGTCCTCGAAGGCGATCTCGACCGGGTGCGTGATCAGGTTGCGGGTGACCTTGCGGGCCAGGATGGAGGGCGCGTAGCTGTTGAGCGACAGCGTGCCGTGAATCGTCTGCCACACGTGGTTCCGCAGGTGGTCGAGGTCCCGGTACTGGTAGCGGACCGTCGAGCGGGGACGGTTCCCGTCCGTGATCCCCTGCACCAGGGGATCGGGGGTCTCCATCACGGCCATGCCCGTGCGGGGCTGGATGCCGGGCAGCAGTTCGTTGAGGTGGACCCGGGTGACGACCGACCGCAGGGTCGCGCCTTCGACGTTCTCCTCCATCAGGAGCCCGGAGGGCGCCTGGGAGGTCGGCTGCAGCTGTACCGCGAGGTTGTCGGGCCTGGTGGTGGCACGGGCCACCGCCTCCCACGCCGCTTCGGACAGCAGGGTCGCCGGGTTGGCGGTTCCGGCCGCGACGGCCTTCTGGTGGACGGCCTTATCGGCTTGCCCCGGAAGGTCGTGCTCGATGTTGGAAACGAGGAAGGTGTCGGACCCCCAGCGGACCGTGGTGGACCGGGGCGAGAGCAGGGGCATGGGTGAAGGCCTCCGTGGTGAGGTCGGGCGTGGGGTGCGGCCCAGCCGGGCCGGGCCCGCAGGCCCGACCCGGCTGGCGCGTGCGTGTCAGAGCGCGACGGGGGGAGCGGCCTCCGGGAGGTGGGCCGAGAGCAGGCCGGAGGCGGAGCCGCGGTCCCGCTTCTGGTGCAGGAAGGCTCCGTACGCGGGGAACCCCGTGGCCTCCAGGAGGAGCCCGACGGCGGAGGCGTCCGGGAAGAGGGTCGCCGTGAGCGCCGAGTCCTCCTCCACGCGGGACGAGTTGGCCCTGCGCCACGAGGACCGGAGCCCTCCGGCGGGTACGACCGCGACGGCGGGGGTGCCCGTCTCGGCGTGCGCGCCGAGGAGCCGGTCCAGGTACAGCTCGCTCATCTGGGCCGACGAGGTGTCGTGGCGGAAGGCGGTGCTAGAAGTGGTGCCGGGCATCGTGCCGACCGTGCTGAGGCCACGGGGGAACACGCCCCGGTAACCGCGCTTCTCGAACCGCTGGAGGCCACGCGACGTGAGCTGCGGCCGACCGCGCCCGCTCGCCAGATCGCTGGCGTCGAGCCGGTCGGTGCGCAGGACGCGCACCGACCGGTCGGCGTACAGCTCGCGTCGGAGGAACAGCCACGTCTTCGCGGCCTCCGGGACCTTGCCGAGATCCATGGCCAGGCACCCGACGGTACCGACGGCGCGGTCACCCGAGGGAACCACGAAGGAGACGGTCCCGGGCTGCGGGCCGGGAGGGCCGAGGCGGACAACGGTGAACGGCGTGGACCCGTAGGGGCTCTCGCCGTTCGCGGCGAGAGCGGGAAGGGTCGTCGAGGTAGACATTTGCACTCCAGTTTGCAAATCGGAATTACTGGAGCCTCGCCTGTGATAGCTCGGGCCGCGGGTCACGGCTTCGAGCCCTTCCCTGCCCGCTCAACGTTAAACCCAAGTGCGCTGTCCTACAAGCAGATTGGCGTCGTGTGCTGACGCTCCGCCAGTTCCCGCAGGTCAGAGGAGGTCGTCGGCCATGGCGGGGTAGTTGTGAGGGCCGAGTGAAGAGAACGGGCTTGCGCCGATTTTGCTCAGATGTGCCATGGATGAGGCGATACGTACCGCTTGTCCGATCGAGCTCTCCTTCTCGATGACGAAGACGAACTCGTTCTCCGATGTCGGCAGGCGCACCGGGAGGGTGATGAGCCCCGACTTCTCCAACTCCGCCGTGATCTGGTCGCAGAACTCGCGGCTCAGCCGATCGCGGCCGGGATCCGCGTACTTCTTGATGAAGCGCATCGACAGCCGCTTTATCCCGTGGTCTACCTCGACGGCGTGCGCGATAACGGTGAAGTCCATAAGTAAGCACGCTACTCAGTTAACTACCCTGCTATCAAGGGGTGTTGCGCTTCACGTCCGCGACCTGCGCTGATACGCGAGAACCCCGCCCCGGACCTGGGTCCGGAGCGGGGTTCTCGTGCGGGAACGGGCGGGGTCAGCCCTCCAGGAAGGCGACCAGGGCGTTCGCGAGGAGGTACGGGTCGTCCGCGCCGCACAGTTCGCGGGCGCTGTGCATCGAGAGGATCGCGACGCCGATGTCGACGGTCTGGATGCCGTGGCGGGCTGCCGTGATGGGGCCGATCGTCGTGCCGCAGGGCATCGAGTTGTTGGAGACGAAGGTCTGCCACGGCACGCCGGCGCGCTCGCAGGCGCTCGCGAACACCGCGCGTCCGCTGCCGTCCGTCGCGTACCGCTGGTTCACGTTGACCTTCAGGATCGGACCGCCGTTGGCCCGCGGGTGGTGCGTCGGGTCGTGCCGCTCGCCGTAGTTGGGGTGCACGGCGTGGCCGGTGTCCGAGGACAGGCAGATGGTGCCGGCGAAGGCCCGCGCGCGGTCCTCGTACGAGCCGCCGCGGGCGAAGACTGAACGTTCCAGCACGTTGCCCAGCAGGGGCCCGTCCGCGCCGGTGTCCGACTGCGAGCCGTTCTCCTCGTGGTCGAAGGCGGCCAGGACCGGGATGTACTCCAGCTTGCTGCCGGCGGTGGAGACCGCCGCCAGCGCCGCGACGCCCGCGTGCACCGACAGCAGGTTGTCCATGCGCGGGCCGGCCAGCAGCTCTCGGTCGCGACCGAGGTAGGCGGGCGGCTCGATCGAGTGGACCATCAGGTCCCAGCCGGCCACCGAGCCCTGCTCCAGGCCCTCTTCCTCCTCCAGGAAGGCGATCAGGTCGCCTTCCTGGACCTCGCCCAGACCCCAGATCGGCTGCATGTGCCGCTGCTTGTCGAGCTTGAGGCCGTCGGTGTTCACCGACCGGTCCAGGTGCACGGCCAGTTGGGGTACGCGCAGCAGGGCGCGGTCCACGTTCACCAGGCGCTCGGTGCCGTCGCGCAGGGTCAGCCGCCCGGCGAGGCCGAGGTCGCGGTCGAGCCAGGTGTTGAGCAGGGTGCCGCCGTAGATCTCGACGGCGATCTGCCGCCAGCCCTGGGAGCCGGTGTCCGGCTGCGGCTTGACCCGCAGGTTGGGGGAGTCGGTGTGCGCGCCGATGATCCGGAAGGGGGTGTGGGCGTTCGCGCCCTCCGGGACGAACCAGGCGATGAGCGCGCCGCCGCGGAGCACGAACTTGCCCCCGGTGCCCGCGTCCCAGGCGTCCGTTTCCGACAACTGCCTGAAGCCTGCCTTCTCCAGCCGCTCGGCCGCGTTGGCCACGGCGTGGTACGGCGACGGACTGGCCGTCAAAAAGGTCATCAGATCGTCGGTGTGGCCGCGGTCGAAGCGGGCGGGAGAGCTCATGTGGTTCACCTTAACGACGGTCGTGTACGCCATGGCCGGACTGTGGCGGATGGCCGCAGACACCGGGACCGCGGGGAGGTTGGCCCGCGGGCCCGTCGATGCTCAGCCCGGCGGACGCTCGAAGCGGCGCTGCAGCTGCCTGCGCTCGCCCCGGCGGATGCGCGGGAGCATCTCCGGGGTCTGCGCGGAGCGCTGCGCGCGTCTCTTGCGTCCGGCGCAGAAGATACAGCCCTCGCCGGGTGGTGCGTCGGGGTCGATGGGAGCCCCGGGGTGCTCGGAGCAGCCGGAGGCGTTGCGCGGCCGGGACAGCTCGCGGGCGACGATGAAGGCGCGGTGCAGGTCGTCGGCGATGCGGACGAAGTCCTCCGCGGGTGAGGACAGGGCGAGGTGGAAGCGCTGGTCCTCGACGGTGCGCAGGAAGGCGCGCAGCGTCTCCAGGGTGTACGGGCCCTCCGGCACGGGGTAGCCGAGGCGCCGCTGCTCCGCCGCGGGCGCGGGGCCGGCGGGCCGGCCGCCCTGCAGCCGCCGTCCGAGCCGGCGCCGGTCGTTGCAGATGAGGCAGCGGCCCCAGCCGTCGGGGGCCTCGGGGTCGAGGGCGCCGTTGGGGTGCTCGGGGCAGCCGGTGTAGCTCTTGGCGGGGGCCAGCCCGGCGGCGGTCTGGAAGGCCACGTACAGCGCGTCGGCGATGCCGTCGTACTCGGCGGGGTGCGCGCCGTCGTACAGCTCGCGGAGGTGGTCGCCGAGGCTGCCCAGGGTCGCCTGCAGCTCCTTGAGGGCGTACGGCCGCCCGGTCGGGACGGAGTACCCCCTGCTGTGCTGCTCCTGTGGACTCATACGTACGAGCGTCCCATGAACGACCGACAACGGAAGAACCTGCTGGTAAGCGAGCGGCCGGGCCCCCGTGGAAGGGGACCCGGCCGTCGGCGCGGGGCTGCTTAGAAGGCGGCCTCGTCGAGCTCCATCAGGGAGTTGTCGACGCTCTCGGCGAGCGAGCGGGCGACCGAGACGTTCGGCAGGACCTGCGAGGCGAAGAACTTCGCGGCGGCGATCTTGCCGGTGTAGAAGGCCACGTCCTTGGCGGAGGCGGTGGCGAGCTTCTCGGCGGCCACGGCCGCACCCTTGAGCAGCAGGTATCCGACGACCACGTCGCCGGAGGCCATCAGCAGGCGGGTGGTGTTCTGGCCGACCTTGTAGATGTTCTTGACGTCCTCGCCGGTGGCGGTGAGGTCGACGATCATCTGGCCGACGATGGCCTCGAGGTCGACGGCGGCCTTGGCGAGCGCGTCGCGGGCGCCGGCCAGCTCCTCGCCGCCGACGGCCTCGGCCAGGAACTTCTTGATCGTCTCCGAGAGGACGTTCAGGGAGGCGCCCTGGTCGCGGACGATCTTCCGGAAGAAGAAGTCCTGGCCCTGGATCGCCGTGGTGCCCTCGTAGAGGGTGTCGATCTTGGCGTCCCGGATGTACTGCTCGATCGGGTATTCCTGGAGGTAACCGGAACCGCCGAAGGTCTGCAGCGACTGGGCGAGCTGCTCGTAGGACTTCTCCGAGCCGTAGCCCTTCACGATCGGCAGCAGCAGGTCGTTCAGGCCGATCTCGGCGGAGGCGTCCTCGCCCGCGGCCTGCTTCAGCTGGATCGTGTCCTGGACGGAGGCGGTGTACAGCACCAGGGCGCGCATGCCCTCGGCGTACGCCTTCTGCGTCATGAGCGAGCGGCGCACGTCGGGGTGGTGCGTGATGGTGACCTTGGGGGCCGTCTTGTCCATGAAGTTGGCCAGGTCCGGGCCCTGCACGCGCTCCTTGGCGTACTCCAGCGCGTTGAGGTAGCCGGTGGAGAGGGTGGCGATGGCCTTCGTGCCGACCATCATCCGGGCGAACTCGATGATCATGAACATCTGGCGGATGCCGTCGTGCTTGTCGCCGATCAGCCAGCCCTTGGCGGGGTGCTGGTCGCCGAAGGTCATCTCGCACGTGTTGGAGGCCTTGAGGCCCATCTTGTGCTCGACGTTCGTGGCGTAGACGCCGTTGCGCTCGCCCAGCTCGCCGGTCTCCCAGTCGAAGTGGAACTTCGGGACGAGGAAGAGCGACAGGCCCTTGGTGCCGGGGCCGTGGCCCTCGGGGCGGGCGAGGACGTAGTGGAGGATGTTCTCCTCCATGTCGTGCTCACCGGAGGTGATGAAGCGCTTCACGCCCTCGATGTGCCAGGAGCCGTCGGCCTGCTCGACCGCCTTGGTGCGGCCGGCGCCCACGTCCGAACCGGCGTCCGGCTCGGTCAGGACCATGGTGGAGCCCCAGCGCTTCTCGACGGCGAGCTGGGCGACCTTCTTCTGCGCCTCGTTGCCCTCCTCGAAGAGGATGCCGGCGAACGCCGGGCCGGAGGAGTACATCCAGATGGCCGGGTTCGCGCCGAGCAGCAGCTCCGCGTACGCCCATATGAGGGAACGCGGCGAGGTGGTGCCGCCGATCTCCTCGGGCAGGCCCAGGCGCCAGTACTCCGAGTCCATGAAGGCTTCGTAGCTCTTCTTGAAGGAGGCCGGGACCGGCGCGGTGTTGGTGGCCGGGTCGAAGACCGGCGGGTTGCGGTCGGCGTCCTCGAAGGAGGCGGCCAGCTCGTTCTCGGCGAGACGGGTGAGCTCGGAGAGGACGCTCTTGGCGGTCTCGGTGTCCATCTCCTCGAACGGACCGGTGCCGTACAGCTTGTCGCGGCCGAGCACCTCGAAGAGGTTGAACTCGATGTCGCGGAGATTCGACTTGTAGTGCCCCATGGCGACGGCTCCGTTAAGGCTCGGGGAGACAGGTTCCTCGTACATACCAATCGGTAATGTCATGATGCTACCCACCGGTAATAACGGCAACCCCTCGGTCGGGAGTGTGACCAGGGTCAAGCTCACACCAGACCGTCTTCGTCCCGCTCGCGGGCCCCTGGACCACCCCCCACCGCAGCGCCAGGGCGTCCAGCAGGGCGAGCCCGCGCCCCGACTCCTCCGTCTCCCCGGCCTGCCGCAGTACGGGCCACGCGCGCGGATCGGGATCGGTGAGCTCGACCCGCGTACGGGTTGCCCTTCCGCTCCCGCTGACGTGCAGGGTGACCGGGGTGCCCTCGCCCAGGTGGGCGATCACATTGGCCAGCAGCTCGCTGACGCACAGCTCGGCGTCGCCCGCATCCCCACCGAGGTGCTCGCGCACGGCGTGGCGGGCCAGGGGGACGGCCTCGGGGGTGGCGCGCAGCCGGATCGTGAGCCCGTTCACCGCGCGGCCAGCGCTTCGGCCAGGCGCCGGGCGGTGGCCGGGTTGCAGTTGCCGAGGCTGATCAGGGGCGGGGAGTCGTACCGCCCGGCGTAGGAGAGGAGGTGGAGGTCGAGGGAGGGCAGGGTGATGTCGTGCGCGGCCAGTGCTGCGCGGAGCGCGTCGAGGGCCGATGCGGCTTCGCGGTCGTGGGGGTGGTCGCTCATGGGCACGCCCGTTCTGGTGTGGACTGACTGTGACGAACTCCTCACAGGCTGTCGGGCCGCCGGTACCGTGGGAAGGGTTTCTGACTCCACAGTGCGAAGCGTGGAAAGTGAGCGATTGTGGCCGCGAGTAAGGACATTGACGGATCCGCGAGCGTGCCGGCCCTCTACGGCAAGGAGCTGCGCTGGAAGCGGGAGGCTGCGGGTCTCACGCTTCAGCAGACGGTCGAGGGCAGCTTCTACGGCGTCAGCTACCTGAGTGAGATCGAGCGAGCCCAGCGACGCATGCCCGTGGATCTGGCACGGCACGTGGATCAGGTGCTGGCGACGGACGGCTTCTTCCAGCGGCGCTGCGAGGACGTTCGGAACGCCCGGCGGGGCGTGCAGGCCGAGTATTTCGCGCCCGTCGCCGAGATGGAGAAGCGGGCTCGGTCCATCGAGGAGTGGGGCCCTGCGCTCGTTCCCGGGCTGCTTCACACGGCTCCGTACACCCAGGCGATCACGCACGTCACGCACCCGCTGGACCTGCCGGAGGAGGTGGATGCGAAGGTGCGGGACCGACTTCAGCGGGGACGGCTCTTCGACGACCCGCAACGGCCGGAGTACTGGGTGATCCTGCATGAGTCGCTGCTGCGGAGTCCGCTCCTGCAGCCGCGGGAGATGGCGGACCAGCTGGACCACGTGGCGGCACTGGCCCGGCGTCGCCGGATCGTTCCACAGATCCTCCCGTGGAACGCGCCTCTCGGTCCTTTCATGGCCCACTCGATGAAACTCATGGAGTTCGACGACGAGCCGCCGGTCATGTACACCGAGGGCCCGTATCACGGGCAACTCATTGACGATCCGGCCACCGTCAAGCGGTACAGGAAGGCATACGATCGGCTCAGGGCCGCCGCACTGTCGTCCGAGGCGTCCCTTGCCATGATCGAATCGACAGCCGAGGACCTCCGAAATGGCAAGCAGCGGGACTGATTTCCCCAAGGCCGTCTGGCGGACGAGCAGCTACACCAACGGCGACGGCGGCGACTGCGTCGAGGTCGCCGACGACCTGCCCGGCATCGTCCCCGTACGGGACTCCAAGCGGAGGGGCGGCCCCGTAGTCGTGCTCTCCGCGGCGGCCTGGGGCGGGTTCGTCGCGGGGCTGAAATCCCAGTGACCGGAACTGGGCGGCCCCCGGCCCCCCGGCCTCGATAGGCTTCGCCCCATGTACGGCTACGACCAGAACCCGGGCGCCCAGCAGCAGTACGCCCCGCAGCAGCCCGCGCAGGGCTACGGGCAGGCACCGCTGTACCCCGAGCCGTCCCCGCCCTCCCTCGCGGACGCGGTACGGGCCTTCACCACCGGGTCGCTGTCCGCCGAGGACTTCCAGCAGATCTTCGCCACCTCGAAGGTCTACTGCCCGCGCGGCGACACCCCGGGTTTCCTGGCCCTGCACAACACGCAGCAGCCGGTCATCCCGATGTTCACCACGCTCAAGGAGCTGCGCCGGTACGCCGGCAAGGAGTCCAAGTACTTCGTGATCACCGGCGCCGAGGTGATCGACCTGCTGCCGACCGGCTACGGCTTCGTCCTCGACATGGAGGGCGACCACCGGATGGTCTTCGACGCGAAGGCGGTCGAGCAGATGGTCGACTTCGCCATGCGCCGGATGTACGGCTGAGGGGCGCGCCCCTCCATACCCCGCCCGCCCCCGCTCAGGCGCGTCCCGGACCGCCGTCCGGCCGCCCGGCGCGGCCGTGGGTCCATGCGGCGTACCCGGCCCACGCAGCGGCGGCCAGCACCGACGCGGCGGCCCCCGCGGCCAGCGGTCCCGGCTCCGGGCGGAAGCCGAGGGCGAGCCGGGTCCCCAGGAAGACCAGGACGAAGGCCACCCGGCCCGGTGCGTAGACGGGGATCCGCGCCGCGGCCCCGCGCAGCAGCCCGGCCACGGCCAGCCCGACGGCCCCGCACACGGCGAGCAGGGCCCAGGGGGAGCCCGGGGCGGCGGCGGGGATGCCGTACTCGGGGGGCCCCAGGCGCCAGGCCGAGGCGGCCCAGCCGAGGGCGAGCGCGCACGCGGCCACGCCCAGGGCGATGAGGGCGTGCCGCCACAGGGGGCCCGACCTGCGGTTGTCTCCTTGGCCTGCGCTGTCCGCCGGGTCGTCGGCGGTGAATAACCCGATCACGACCGGTAGGACGCGGGATCGCGCGCCGGGGTTGGCTCCCGCGCGGGAATTCCCGCGGGGCCCCCTCCGTTGAGCGCAGGTGTGGCAGAAAGTTCGAGTTTCAACTAAACTCGACGCCAGAAGGAGGTCCTGACCATGCCCGCAGTGACTGTTGAGAACCCGTTGACGCTCCCGCGCGTGGCCGAGCCGACCGCGGTCGTCCCGCGCAAGGTGCTGGCCGTCACCACCGCTCCCGGTGGGTTCGAGGGCGAGGGATTCCCGGTGCGCCGCGCGTTCGCGGGGATCAACTACCAGTACCTCGACCCGTTCATCATGATGGACCAGATGGGCGAGGTGGAGTACGCCCCGGGCGAGCCCAAGGGCACCCCGTGGCACCCGCACCGCGGCTTCGAGACCGTGACCTACCTGATCGACGGAACCTTCGTCCACCAGGACAGCAACGGCGGCGGCGGAGTCATCAACGGCGGCGACACGCAGTGGATGACCGCCGGGTCGGGCCTGCTGCACATCGAGGCCCCGCCGGAGTCGCTCGTCGTGTCCGGCGGGCTGTTCCACGGCCTCCAGCTGTGGGTGAACCTCCCGGCGTCCGACAAGATGATGCCCCCGCGCTACCAGGACATCGGCGGCGGCCAGGTCCAGCTGCTGACCACCCCGGACGGCGGCGCGCTGCTCCGCGTGATCGCGGGCGAGCTGGGCGGCCACGAGGGCCCGGGCATCACCCACACCCCGATCACGATGATCCACGCGACCGTCACCCCGGGCGCGCAGATCACCCTGCCGTGGCGCGAGGACTTCAACGCCCTGGCGTACGTCCTGGCCGGGCGCGGCTCGGTCGGCGAGGACCGCCGCCCGCTCCACACCGGGCAGACGGCCGTCTTCGGCGAGGGCGGCTCGCTCACGGTGCGGGCGGACGAGTCCCAGGACTCCAACGCCCCGGCCCTCGAGGTCGTCCTCCTCGGCGGCCGCCCGATCCGGGAGCCGATGGCGCACTACGGCCCGTTCGTGATGAACAGCCGGCACGAGCTCCAGCAGGCCTTCGACGACTTCCAGGCCGGCCGGCTGGGCACCGTCCCGACCACCGCCCGGGAGCGGACGAAGTCAGCGGAGCAGCACTCCTAGGCCCTGCGCGCAGGACCGCCCGCAGGACGGGGCCGTCGCCCTCGGCGGCCCCCGCTGCCGTCCAACCCCCGCCAGGCTCCGCCGTCTTGACGGAACGGCTGCGTCCGCCGACCTGGCCGGGCCACAATCCGAAGGAGATCCGTCCCGGCACGCCCCGGCCCTGAGGAGCAGATGGTGTCGTCGCAGGAAGTCGACGTAACGATCACTCCGCAGCAGGCGGCCCACGGGGTGATCCTCACGGTCACGCTCCCGACCGGGCCGGCCCGGCTGCGCATCCCGTCCGGCACCCGGGACGGCGAGCTCGTCCGCGTGCGGGCCGGCGGCGGCGAGGTGCCCGTGCGGGTCCGCGTGGCGGGGCCCGGGCAGCCGGCGCCCGCCCGGCCGGCGCCCGCCGCGCCCGCGTCGGCGCAGACCGTCCCCGTTCCGACGCCGCCCCAGCCGGCCCGGCCCGGCGGCGGCAACCCCTTCGCGGCGCCGACGCAGCAGGTACCGGCGGGCGCCGGCAACCCCTCCGCGACGCAGCCCGCCGGCCAGAGCGGCGGCAACCCCTTCGCGGCGCAGTCGGCCCGGCCCGGCGGCGGCAACCCCTTCGCCACGCAGCCGTCCGGGCCCGGCGGCGGCAACCCGTTCGCCGCCGCGCCCGTCCCGCCGCGCCGGACCGGCGGCGGCAGGCCCGCGGCCCTGGGGTGCCTGGTGGTGGGCGGCCTCATCGCGGCCGTGCTCGTCGCCGTCGCCGCGACCGGCTCCGGGGACAGCGCCGACGGCAAGGCCTCCGGCTCCGCGACACCGAGCTACTCGGCGGGCCCCGAGCCCTCGTCCTCGTACAGCCCGTCCTACAGCCCGTCCTACAGTCCGGCCCCGGCCTCGCCGACCTACAGCGCCCCGGCCCAGGCCCCCGAGCCGACGCAGGAGGCCGCACCCACCCCGTACGACCGGGGCACCTGCCTCAACGGCACCCTGCCGGACTCGACGACGGCGCAGCGCGTCGACGACGTGGAGGAGGTGCCCTGCTCGGCCGCCGACGCGCACTACCGGGTGATCGGGAGCATCCCGATGACCTCCGACATGGACCGCTGCGAGGACTACCCGAAGACGCAGTACGCCTTCTCCCACCGCTACACCCTCAACGGCGCCGTCATCAACCAGTACGTGTACTGCCTGGTCGGCCTCGGTTCCTACGCACGCGACTAGGCGGCGAAGCCCCGTCAGGAGTCGGGCCGCTTGGAGCGCTCGTAGAGCTCGAACCAGATGGACTTGCCCTCGCCGCGCGGGTCCACGCCCCAGGAGTCGGCCAGCATCTCCATCAGCAGCACCCCGCGGCCGCTGGAGGCCATCTCGCCCGGGTGCCGCTTGTGCGGGAGCTCGTCGCTGGCGTCCGCGACCTCGACGCGCAGCCTCCGCTCGCCCAGCTCGCCCAGGGCCTCGGCGACCAGCAGCGCGTCGCCGTCGGTGTGCAGGAGCACGTTCGTCACCATCTCGGAGACCATCAGCACCGCCGAGTCCGCCTGATCGGTGTCGGCCCAGTCGTGCAGCAGCTCCCGGATCTGCTGCCGGGCGCCCGCGATCCGTTCCGGTTCGGCCTGGGCCACGGTCAGCATCGTGCGGCGCGCCGGGCGGACCGGGTGCCGCGGCGCGGGGCCGCAGCCGGCGCCGTCGCCCTCGCGGCACAGCAGTACGACGGCTATGTCGTCCTCGCGGCGGTCGGCCAGCGGGCCGGTGGTGTGGTGCGAGGACGGTCCGTGCACGGCCTGGACGAGCAGGTCGGCGAGCTTCTCCAGGGACTCCGCGCCGTGCGTCTCGGACTCCAGGATCGCGCGCAGCCGCGCCCAGCCGGTGTCGAGGTCGTGCCCGCCGGTCTCGATGAGGCCGTCGGTGCACAGCATCATCGTCTCGCCGGGTTCCAGGGTGAACCGGGTGGTGGGGTAGTCGGTGTCGGGGACGATGCCCAGGGGGAGCCCGCCCGCGGTGGGGCGCATCAGGACGGTGCCGTCGGGCATCCGGATCGCGGGGTCGGGGTGGCCGGCACGGGCCACCTCCAGCAGGCCGGTCCGCGGATCGCACTCCACGTACAGGCAGGTCGCGAACCGGGGGCTCTGGAAGTCCGGGTCCTCGTCCCCGTCGGAGTCCTGCGAGGAGCCCAGCCCGGCGAGGAAGCGGGAGGCGCGGGAGAGCACCGCGTCGGGCCGGTGGCCCTCCGAGGCGTAGGCCCGCACCGCGATCCGCAGCTGCCCCATCAGCCCGGCGGCGCGCACGTCGTGGCCCTGGACGTCGCCGATGACCAGCGCGAAGCGCCCCGAGGGCAGCGGGATCATGTCGTACCAGTCGCCGCCGACCTGGAGCCCGCCGCCGGTCGGGACGTACCGGGCGGCGAGCCGCATGCCGGGGATCTCGGGGCCGAGCTGGGGCATCATCGACCGCTGGAGGCCGGTGGTGAGCTCCCGCTCGGATTCGGCCACCCCGGCGCGCTGGAGGGCCTGCGCGAGCATCCGGGCCACGGTGGTCAGGACGGACCGCTCGTCGGGGGAGAAGGACACCGGGTGCTTGAAGGCGGCCATCCACGCCCCCATGGTGCGTCCGGCGACGATCAGCGGCAGGAAGGCCCAGGACGCCCGTCCGAAGCGCTGGACGAGCGGCCAGGTGGCCGGGAAGCGCCGTTTGTACTCCTCCGGGCTGGGGAGGTAGATCGCCCGGCCGGTGCGGACGACCTCGGTGGCCGGGTAGTCCGTGTCCAGCCGCATGTCCGCGAAGGGGGCCTCGTCCCCGACGTCGTGCCCGTGGTGCCCGATGATCGACAGCCGGTCGCCGGCCACGCCGAAGACGGCCAGTCCGTCGGGGCTGAAGCCGGGCATGGACAGGGAGGCCGCGACCCGCAGCACCTCCTCGGTGGAGCGGGCCTCGGCCAGCGCCCGGCCGGCGTCCAGCAGGAAGGCCTCGCGGGAGCGCCGCCAGTCGCCGGTGATCGGGGTGTGCGCGGCGGTGGTGCCGGGCTGCGGCTCGGCGATCTCCTGGATGGTGCCGATCAGCTCGTAGTCGACGCGGCCGTCGGCGGTGCGGTTCTCCACCGGTTTGGAGCGGCTGCGCACGGTCCGCAGGACCCGCCCGTCCTCGTCCATGATCCGCAGCCGGGCCTCGGCGAGCGTGCCCTCGGCGACGGCCAGCGTGACGATGCCGTTGATCTCGTTCCAGTCCACGGGGTGGAACCGCGAGCGGACGGCGACCTCCGGCAGCACCACCGGGTCGGCGGGCAGCCCGAGGAGCCGGGCGGCCTCGCCGTCGAGCGTGACCGTCCCGGAGGCGTTGTCCCATCGCCACAGACCCGTCGCGATGGCGGCCAGGACGTCCTCGGTGCGCACTCGGTCATCTTTACAGGTCATCCGTCCCACGTGCCTGTTCGCCCCGTGCGCCGGGCGCGCTCGCGCGGGCCCGCCGGGCGTGCCCGACCGGCCCCCCGCCCGGACGGTAACCTTGTGAGGGTTGAATCCACCCTGGTATCGCGAAGAACTGGATGACTGATGCATCGGTACAGGTCCCACACCTGCGGCGAGCTCCGCGCCTCTGACGTCAACGCCGACGTCCGGCTGAGCGGCTGGCTGCACAACCGTCGAGACCTGGGCGGCATCCTCTTCATCGATCTGCGTGACCACTACGGCATCACGCAGCTCGTGGCCCGTCCCGGCACCGCCGCCGCCGCGGTCCTCGACAAGCTCTCCAAGGAGACCGTCGTCCGGGTCGACGGCAAGGTCGTCTCGCGCGGTGCCGAGAACATCAACCCCGAGCTGCCGACCGGCGAGATCGAGATCGAGGCCGTCGAGGTCGAGGTGCTCGGCGCGGCCGCCCCGCTGCCCTTCACCATCAACACCGACGACGGTGTGAACGAGGAGCGGCGCCTGGAGTACCGCTTCCTCGACCTGCGCCGCGAGCGCATGCACCGCAACATCATGCTGCGCTCGGCGGTCATCGCCGCGATCCGGCACAAGATGGTGGCCCTCGGCTTCAACGAGATGGCGACCCCGATCCTCACCGCGACCTCCCCCGAGGGCGCCCGTGACTTCGTCGTCCCCTCCCGGCTGAACCCGGGCAAGTTCTACGCCCTGCCGCAGGCGCCGCAGCAGTTCAAGCAGCTGCTGATGATCTCCGGCTTCGACCGGTACTTCCAGATCGCGCCCTGCTTCCGCGACGAGGACGCCCGCGCCGACCGTTCGCCGGGCGAGTTCTACCAGCTCGACGTCGAGATGTCCTTCGTCGAGCAGGAGGACGTCTTCCAGCCGATCGAGCGCCTGATGACCGAGCTCTTCACCGAGTTCGGCGGCGGCCGCGAGGTCACCTCGCCCTTCCCGCGGATCCCGTTCCGCGAGTCGATGCTGAAGTACGGCAACGACAAGCCCGACCTGCGCGCCAAGCTGGAACTCGTCGACATCACCGACGTGTTCGAGGGCTCGGAGTTCAAGGCCTTCGCCGGCAAGCACGTGCGCGCCCTGGCCGTCCCGGACACCGCCGCGCAGCCGCGCAAGTTCTTCGACGGGCTCGGCGAATACGCGATCTCGCTGGGCGCCAAGGGCCTGGCCTGGGTCCGCGTCGGCGAGGACGGCGCCCTGACCGGCCCGATCGCCAAGTTCCTCACCGAGGAGAACGTCAAGGTCCTCACCGAGCGCCTGGGTCTGGCCGCCGGCCACGCCGTGTTCTTCGGCGCGGGCGAGTTCGACGAGGTCTCCAAGATCATGTCCGGCGTCCGCGTCGAGGCCGCCAAGCGGGCCGGGCAGTTCGAGGAGAACGTCTTCCGGTTCTGCTGGATCGTCGACTTCCCGATGTACGAGAAGGACGAGGAGACCGGCAAGATCGACTTCTCCCACAACCCCTTCTCCATGCCGCAGGGCGGGATGAAGGACCTGGAGGAGAAGGACCCGCTGGACATCCTGGCGTGGCAGTACGACATCGTCTGCAACGGCATCGAGCTGTCCTCCGGCGCCATCCGCAACCACGAGCCCGAGGTCATGCTGAAGGCCTTCGAGATCGCGGGCTACGAGGCGGAGACCGTCGAGCGCGAGTTCGCCGGCATGCTGCGCGCCTTCCGGCTCGGCGCCCCGCCGCACGGCGGCATCGCCCCGGGCGTGGACCGCATCGTGATGCTGCTGGCCGACGAGCCGAACATCCGCGAGACCATCGCCTTCCCGCTGAACGGCAACGCGCAGGACCTGATGATGGGTGCGCCGACGGTGCTGGAGGAGGCCCGCCTGCGCGAGCTGAACATCGCGCTGCGCAAGCCGGTGGAGACGAAGCCGGCCGACGCCAAGCCGGTCGCCGAGGCCGTCCACCCGGACGCCGCGCGGTAGTTGGACCAGATGTGACGAAGGGCCCGGGATCGGTTGATCCCGGGCCCTTCGGCGTGTTCCGGCTAGAAACGCTCCAGGATGCCCTTGAGGAGGGCGGCGGAGGTCAGTTCGCGCGGGGCCGGGCCGGCGTGGAAGAAGCCGGCGTTCTCGGCGTCCAGCTTGCGCAGGAAGTCGAAGGCCTTGTTGTCGTGGTCGCCGAACGCGACGAACTGCCAGTGGAGGCCGGGGGCGGCGGTGGCCGCCTCGGCCAGGGCGGCCTTGGCGGGCTGCCGGTTGTCCGGGGCGCCGTCGGTCTGGAAGACGACCAGGGCCGGGCCCTCGCCGCCGTCCTTGCGGTAGCGCTCGACGACGGCCTCCACGGCGACGTGGTAGCTGGTACGGCCCATCCGGCCGAGCTCGGCGTGGCGGGCCTCGACCCAGGCCTCGTCGTGGCCGTCCAGAGCCAGGTCGGCGGTGCCGTCCAGCTCGGTCGAGAAGAACACCGTGTGCACGGTGGCCTCCTCGTCCAGGTGCGCGGCGAGGGCCAGGGCGTGGTCGGCGAGGTACTGGGCGCTGCCGTCCTTGTAGAACCCGCGCATGGATCCGGACCGGTCCAGCACCAGGTACACCTTGGCGCGCGCCCCGGCCCTGCCCCTGCTGCGGAGCACCTGACCGGCGGCCTTGTAGGCCCCGGCCACTCCGGGCGCCCGCCGGCGTACCGAGGCCGCGGCGTGCGCGGGCCCGTCCGCCTCGGCCTCGGCGGCCGCGGGCTCCGGCTCCGGCGCGGCCGCGATCTCGGCCTCGGCGGCCGCGGGTTCGGCCTCGGGCTCGGCCGCGGGGGCGTCGGCCTCGGCCTCGGCGGCCACCGGCTCGGCCTCCGGCGCGGGCTCGGCCTCCGCCTCGGCGGCGACGGGCTCGGCGGCGACGGGCTCGGCCTCCGCGACGGGCTCCGGTACGGCCTCCGCCTCGGCGGCGACGGGCTCGGGCTTCGCCTCGGCGGCCACCGGCTCGGCCTCTGCGACCGGCTCCGCGGCGGCCTCGGCGGCCACGGGCTCCGCCGGCTCCGCGACGGGCTCGGCCGTGATCTCGGCCTCGGCGGCCGCGGGTTCGGCTTCGGGCTCCGCGACGGGCGCGGCGGCCTCGGCCTCCGCCCCGGCGGCCGCAGGCGCGGCTTCCGCGACGGGCTCCGCCCCGGCGGCCACCGGCGCGGCTTCCGCTTCGGCGGCCGCAGGCGCGGATTCCGCGACGGGCTCCGCCTCGGCGGCCGCCGGCTCCGGCTCCGCCGCCGACTCGGGCTCCGGCTTCGCCGGCCCCGACTGCGCGCCCGCCGGAGGCAGCGGGCGGCGGGCCTCCGGCACCGTGGGGTCCGCGACCGGGGAGGGGTCCGGGGCCGGGGCCGTCAGGACCGTGCCCGGCTCGCGGTCCCGCGGTGCGGACTGCGGCGGAACGGTGGGGTTGTCGAAAGAGGCGGCCACCAGTTCGGCCGCCGCGTCCAGGGGAGTGCGTTCCGCCTGGCTCGGGAGGGCCGCCGAGGGCGTGCCCGACGTTTCCGGTACCGGTTCCGCAGACCGTCCGAACACCTTGCGCAACAAGCTCCGAATACCCATGGGCCAGGCCTTTCGCATGTGTGCGTGCGTCATTTGTCCGTGCTGCGCGGTTGATCCCTGCCCAGAGTGGACACGTAAGGTTATCGGCCGCCCGGCTGGATCTTCGGGAGGGGCGCCTTTCGTGGCGTCCGGCCCCCCGTCACGCCCACGGCCCGTCCGAACTCCCGCCCCGACGTACCGGGTTCACCGATCGTTCATCCGCCCGCCGCCGCTGCGGCGCCACCCGGGCCTAGCCTCACCGCTGGATCGTTCCGACACGTTGTCGGCGCCCACGCAGCTACTCGGAGGACACTCGTGCGCAAGCTCCTGCCGCTCATCGGCAACCCGCATGGGGGCGGCCGTTCCGCCCTCACCTGCCGCTACCGCTGCGGCGACGCATGCTTCCACGAGGTGCCCAACACCAGCGACAACGAGTACGCCGGAGACGTCATAGCCCGCGCGTACTCCCGCCGCTCGATGCTGCGCACCGCCGCCGTCGTGACGGTCGCCACCGCCGCCGGTACCGCCATCACCCTCAGCGGCCCCGGCCAGTCCGCCAACGCCGTCCCGGCCGGCGAGGCCGAGGCCGCCGGCGCGGGCAGGAGCGGCGAGGCCGCGCGCGGCCTGCGCTTCAAGGCCGTCGCCCCGAACACCGCCGACCAGGTCACCATCCCCGAGGGCCACGAGCAGAACGTGGTCATCCGCTGGGGCGACCCGATCATCAAGGGTGCCCCGGGCTTCAACGCCGACAAGCAGACCGCCGCCGCGCAGGCCGGACAGTTCGGCTACAACAACGACTTCCTCAGCCTGCTCCCGCTCGGTGACGCGTACGAGCGCCAGCAGCTCCTCGTGGCCAACCACGAGTACACCGACGAGCACCTGATGTTCAAGGCGTACGACCCGGCCAACCCGACCCGCGAGCAGGTCGAGATCGCCTGGGCCGCGCACGGCCTGTCCGTGGTCGTCGTCCAGGAGGACCACCGCAGCGGCAAGCTGACCGCGGTCTCCCGCCACCAGCTCAACCGCCGGCTGACCACCACCAGCGAGTTCCGGATGACCGGCCCGGCCGCGGGCGGCGCCCTGCTGAGGACCTCGGTCGACCCCACCGGCACCAAGGTGTTCGGCACCCTCAACAACTGCGCCGGCGGCACCACCCCGTGGGGCACCACCCTCCACGGCGAGGAGAACTTCAACCAGTACTTCGCCAACGCCGGCCAGGTCACCGACCCCGTCCAGGCCGCCCGCCTGAAGCGCTACGGCATGACCACCGGTGCCACCGAGCGCAAGTGGGAGCGGTTCGACAAGCGCTTCGACGTGGCCCAGGAGCCCAACGAGTCGCACCGCTTCGGCTGGGTCGTCGAACTGGACCCGTACGACCCGAACTCCGTCCCGCGCAAGCGCACCGCTCTGGGCCGCTTCAAGCACGAGGCCGCGCAGCCCCGCCTGACCGAGGACGGCCGCCCGGTCGTCTACATGGGCGACGACGAGCGCTTCGACTACTTCTACAAGTTCGTCTCCTCGAAGCAGATGAAGAAGGGCAACTCGCGGGCGGCGAAGGAGCACAACCTCACGCTGCTCGACGAGGGAACCCTCTACGTCGCCAAGCTGACCGGTGACACCCCGCCCGCCGAGCTCGACGGCTCCGGCAAACTGCCCTCGGACGGCGAGTTCGACGGTTCCGGCGTCTGGATCAAGCTCGCCACCGGCAACGTCTCGCACGTCGAGGGCATGACCGCCGAGGAGGTGTACGTCTTCACGCGCCAGGCCGCCGACAAGGTGGGCGCCACGAAGATGGACCGCCCCGAGGACGTCGAGCCCTCCCCGCGCACCGGCCGCGTCTACGTCGCGCTGACCAACAACACCGACCGGGGCAAGGCCGGCAAGGAAGGCGCCACCGAGGCCAACCCGCGCAACCTGAACAAGCACGGCCAGATCCTGGAGCTCGCCGAGAACTTCGACGACCCGGCCGGCGACGGCTTCGCCTGGCGGCTGTTCCTGGTCGCCGGCGACCCGAACGACCCGGCCACCTACTTCGCGGGCTTCCCGAAGGAGAAGGTCAGCCCGATCTCCTGCCCGGACAACGTGGCCTTCGACCCGCACGGCAACCTGTGGATCTCCACCGACGGCAACCAGCTCGGCTCCCACGACGGCCTGTTCGGCGTCGCGACGGCCGGTGAGCGCCGCGGTGAGCTGAAGCAGTTCCTGACGGTCCCGCGCGGCGCCGAGACCTGCGGCCCGATCATCCAGGACAAGCGCGTCCTGGTGGCCGTGCAGCACCCGGGCGAGCTGGACGGCGCGTCCGTCGAGAAGCCGCAGTCCGTGTGGCCCGACGGCCCCGGCAAGATCGTCCGTCCGGCCGTCGTGTCGGTCTGGCGCAAGGACGGCAAGAACATCGGCGTCTGAGCCGGCCGGTGGCCGGTGACCACCCTCAGCCCGCCTCCGGCAGCCGTCCGACGGGCAGCCTGAGGGTGGTCACCGCGCCTCCGTCGGGGGCGTTGGCGAAGGTCAGCCCGATCTCCAGGACGGCGGCCTGGCCGACGACGATCGTGAGCCCCAGCCCGTGGCCCCGACCGCGCCCCGGGTCCCCGGTGCGGAACCGCTGGGGGCCCTGCTCGATCAGCTCGGCCGGGTAGCCGGGGCCGTGGTCGCGCACCACCACCACCGGGCCCTCCACCGTCACCTCGACCGGTGGACGGCCGTGCTTGTGCGAGTTGACCAGCAGGTTGGCCAGGATCCGGTCCAGGCGGCGCCGGTCGGTGAGCACCACCGTGTCCCGCAGGACCCGTACCACCGCCTCGTGCCCGCTCCCGGAGACCGCCCGCCGTACCGCCCGGCCCAGCTCCACCTGGGCCGGTTCGGCCCGTTCGACGCCCGAGTCCAGCCGGGAGATCTCCAGCAGGTCCTCGGTGAGGCGGTGCAGGGCCTTGAGCCGGTCGTTGATCATCTCCTTGGGGCGGCCCTCCGGCAGCAGGGCCGCCGCGGCCAGCGAGCCCGTGAGCGGGGTGCGCAGCTCGTGCGCGACGTCCGCCGTGAACCGCTTCTCCGCGTCCAGCCGGGCCTGGAGCGATTCGGCCATCGAGTCCAGGGCCTGCGCCACGTCCCGTACCTCGTCCCGGGAGCGGGCCGGGCGCCGGTCGCCCCCGTCGCCGCCCCCGCCGTCGGCCGGGAAGTTCACCCGCGCGTCCAGGTCCCCGGAGCTGATCCGGCGGGCCACGGCGGCCGTGGTCGCGAGCCGGCGGCTGATCCGGTCGGCCAGGAAGAGGCCGGCCAGCGCGACCACGCCGGCCGCCAGGCCCGCGGAGGCGAGGATCGCCGTGTCGATGTCCCGCAGCCGGTCGCGGGTGTTGCCGAACGGGATCCAGATCGCGAGGGCCTGCTCGTCGGCGGGGCCGGCCGCCCACATGACGGGCTGCTCGCCGCGGTGGCCGACCATGCTGCCGGTGTCCCCCCGTGCGACCAGTTCGCGCAGTGGTCCCGGCAGGTCGGGCGGGTCCAGGGCGACGTCCACGTCGCCGTGCGAGGTGCCGTACTCGTAGTGGCCGAGGGCATGGTCGAGGTCCGCCTCCGCCTTCGCGCGGACCTCCCCGACGATCTGCCGGGCGACGACGTTGTGCACCAGGATCCCGAGCGCCGCGGCGACCATGCAGCACACGGCCGTGGTCGTCAGGGCGATCTTCCAGCGCAGGCTGCTCAGCGCGCGCATCGCGCCCCGTCCTCGCCGAGGGGGACGTCCGTGAGGGCCGGGCACTCGTCGAGCGTGAGCTGGGAGAGGCTCATGACCCCGGCCTCGGGGTCCCACTCGTAGTCGGAGACCGCCACGTACTTCGGGTTCGAGGTGGGCTCGCGCACCGCCAGGTGCTCGGCGGCGACCTCCACGCCCTCCAGTACCGCGCGCCGGGCCAGGATCCGGGCGACGGAGCCGTCGTCCCGGAGGGTGTAGACGCGCAGTTCGCTGAGCCGGCCGTCGATGTCCAGGGCGGTGATCAGCTCCTCCCGGCCGTTGCCCGTCAGGTCGTGCAGCACGCCGGGGCGCACCGGGCAGTCGGGGCCCCCGCCCGGCTCCTGGGTGCACAGCGCGAGCCGCTGCACCGCCCGGGGGTCGACGAGCCTGCCCGTCCCGCCGTCCTGCCGGGTGGCGGAGGCGATGTCGGCGCGTACGACGTCCAGCGCGTCCACGCCGCGCATGCCCGGCCCGGGCGGTTTGGGGAGTCCGGGCACGGCGGCGGCCGTGCCCGGCTTCTGGCCGGGGTCGGGCGGTGCGGGGCGGATGTCCTTCCACAGGCTCCGGGGGGCGTGCACCGTGCCGAGGTCGCCCTGGTTGCGCAGCCCCTCCACGTCGGCGCATCCGGCCAGGGCCGCCAGGGCGGCGGCGAGGACCATCACGGCCGGGGCGCGGTGCATGTACCGATGCTCCCCCGCCGTGGCCCCGGGGGCCCGGGCACAGGTCCATCCGGGCGAGCCGCGCCGCCGCCCCGGCCGGCGGGCGGTCAGCGGTCGGCGGTCGGCCGGACCAGGGCGCGGGCCGCCGCCACCTCCTGGTGGACCGGGCCGAGGACGCCGGATGACGCCTCGCCCGCGGGCTCCGCGTCGGCCCGGACCGGGGTGGTGCTGCTGCGCACCCGCTCGGCCAGTTCGCGCAGCCGGTCCGCGAGGGATTCCACCTCGTCCGCCGTCGGCGGCTCGGCCCCGTGGTTGACCCGGACGCGGGCGGCGGTGGTCGCGTCCACGATCCGTTCGACGGCCACCACCAGCGGCCACCAGGCGGCGGCCCGGGCCCCCGTCGGCGGCGGCTCGGTCAGGGCCCGCTGGAACTCGCTGCGCACGCCCGACAGGTCTCGGTAGATGCGCCGTCTGGCCTGGACGCGGATGGTGCGGGCCTCGGCGAGCGCGGCCTCGTCGGGGGCCGGGGCGAAGGCCCGTTCGAGGTACCGGGCGGCGTCGTACACGGTGTCGGCGAGCCGGTCCCCGATCCGGGCGTGCCAGCTCTCGGGCCACAGCAGGTAGCCGGCGACGAGGGTGATGGCGCAGCCGATCAGGCTGTCCAGCAGGCGCGGCCGGATCAGGTCGAAGCCCTGGTGGTTGAGTTGGTCCGAGAGGAGCAGGATCACCGGGGTGATCGCGGCGGTCTGGAAGGCGTACCCCTTGACCGAGAAGGCGGGGATGAGCGCGGCGAGCACCACCATCACCGGTACGTCCCACCAGCCGCGCGGCACCTCGGCGAGCACGGCGGCCGCGACCACCAGCCCGGCGGCGGTGCCCAGCGCGCGCAGCACGGCCCGCGAGAACACCGAGCCGAAGTCGGGCTTGAGGACGAAGGTGACGGTCAGCGCGACCCAGTAGGACCGTTCGACCTCGACCAGCGAGACGAGGGACTGGGCGAGCCCGATGCAGAGCGCGAGCCGCAGCCCGTACCGCCAGGAGGCCTCGGAGAGCATCATGTCGCGCACCGCGCGCCGTGCGCGGACCCCCAGGGCGGCGGGCCTGCCGAGCCGGTCGTCGACGTTGTGCAGGTCCGGTTCGGCGAGGTGCACGACGGCCGCAGCGTGCCGCAGGGCCGAGTCGACGGCCCGCTCGGACGGGGTGTGCGGTGCGGGCAGGTCGAGTACGGGGGTGCCGGTGCGGCCCTCCTCGACGGCGTCGGCCAGGTCCCGTACGGCCGCCGGGACCTCGGGCGGCAGCGGGCGGCCGCGCAGGTGTGCGGCGGGGGCGGCCTCCACCAGCGGGATGACCACGTTGAGCTGGGCCAGCATCCGCACCAGCGAGGGGCTGCGCCCGTGCACCCGGGCCCGCCGGCCCAGCACGAGGTCGTAGGCCTGGTTCAGGGCCTGGGTGACCTGCCGGCGGCGCTCGTCGTAGACGGAGGCGGGGCCGCCGGCCGCCTCGAGCGAGTCCGCCAGCGCCCGGTAGGTGGCGGCGACGGCGGTGCGCTCGGGTAGGCGGCCGCGCAGCGGCCAGCCCAGCAGGGAGAGCAGGAGGACGAAGAGGCCGCCCGCGGTCAGCAGCAGGGGGGCCGTCCACCAGGGTTGCGGCAGCGGCAGCCCGGCGCCGATCACGGCGTTGAGCAGGAGCAGCAGTCCGGAGACGGAGGCGACCGTGCCGATCGAGGAGATCATGCCGGAGACCAGGGCGACGAGGGTCAGGACGCTGACGGCCAGCCAGCCGTGTCCGAAGACCAGGGTGCCGAGGGTGACGCCCACGGCGCCGACGAGCTGCGGCACGGCGATGTTGAGGATCCGCATCCGGTAGGCGTCGGCGGTGTCGCCGATGACCCCGGACAGGGCGCCCATGGAGACGAGTGCGCCGTACTCGGGCTCGTCGAGGGCGAATCCGACGGCGAGCGGGACGGACAGCGCGAGCGCGGCGCGCGCCGCGGCGGCCCAGGGGATCGGTGCGGCGCTCGGCCGCAGTCCGCCGAGCAGCCATGCGGGTGGGGCCAGTGGATGGGGCCGGCCCCGCCCGGACGCTATGTGTTCGGTGCGTTCGGTGCTCATTCCGCTTCCGTGCCGCCGCTCGAGAATCGGTTCTTCTGGGTTCTTCTGCGTCGTTCTGCGTACGTTGGGTACCTTCCGAGCTTATGGGGTGCGGCGCAGCCGGCCCGTCAGCCACCCGCCCAGCGCGGCGGCGAGCCCGACCGCCAGCACCACCCAGGCGGTGGTGCGCAGGAACGCGGTGAGGGCGTCGTACACCGCACCGGCGGCCTGCCGGTCGATGTCGGCCGGCAGGTCGTCCAGCGTGATCCGGCGGCAGACGTCGACGGCGATCCACAGCAGGGCGGCCCCGACCGCGAGCCCCAGCCCGGTGGCCGCCACGGCCCGCCGGCGGCGCACGGCGACGGCGATGGCCGCGGCGGCCAGTACCACGGTCAGCACGGGGAGCCAGACGCCCGCGATCTGGAGCATGCGGAAACCCTTCCGGAGCGCGCCGAGGTTGTCGTACTCCATGACCTTGACGGAGAGGTGGGTCACCGGGATGCGGTCGGCGAACGGCACGCCGTCGGCGACGAGCTCCTCCTTGACCTGGGCGACGACGGGTGCCAGGTCGATGGTGACGGCGTCGCCGTGGCCGGTGGTGAGCGCCTGGAGGAAGGCGGCGTGGGCGGCGCGGTTGGCCGCGTCCCAGGCGGTGCGGTAGGCCTCGGTGCCGGCGAACGAGCGCAGGGCCTCGCCGAGCAGGGCGTCGACCCCGCTCTGGAAGGGGCCCGCGTCGATCTGCCCGGCGAGGGCGCGGCTGGCCTGGGTGACGACGACGCCCTGGACGGCGGGGTCCGCGGCGAGCGGGGACATGGCGGCGGTGTAGCGGTCGGCGTTGCCCAGGTCGCGGTCGGCCCAGTACGCGACGGCGCTCGCGGGCACCAGCAGGGCCACGAGCGCGATCAGTACCGCCGACAGGATGGTGCGCACGTCACCAGGGAATGCCGGGGCGGTGCCCGGCGCGAGCGGTGTTGCTGCGGGCGGGTGGCGCGGCGCCCTGGCGGGAGGAATTCCGGATACCTCCGCTCCCGGCCCCCGCGGCGGCTTCCGGCGGGCGGTGCGCCCCGCCTGACCGGCCCGGGGCGGTTGATCCACTTGCCGGTCGGGGGCGGCGGGTGTGCCCTGGAGGATGGGAGAGAGGAGCCCGTCATGGCACATGCGGCACCCACCGCCTCCCGGCGGCACCACTACCGTCCGACCGCGACGGCCACTGACCACACCGCCAGGAACGCCCTCACACGGGCCCTGCTCGCCGGACTCGTCTACGGGGTCTGGGCCGCCTTCATCCACCGCCAGATGGGTCCGGTGGACGCGGGCAACGTCTTCTACGGGATCCTGTGCGGGGTGATCTTCGCAGGCATCATGTTCGCCCTGGGCCGGGTCGGCCCCCGGATGAGGCGCGAGGTCCACGCCGCCGCGTACGGAGTCTTCACCGGCATCGCCGCGGGCTACCTGCACAGCCTGACCAACTCCAGCGTGCTCCGGGCGACCGTCATCGGGCTCTTCGTCGGCATCGGCGTCGGCGTGACCGCCTTCTACCGCTACTACACGCGCGAGGAATGAGTCCCACGGATCGCGCCGGCCACGCGATCGAGACCGCCGGCCTCGTCAAGGTGTTCGGGGAGACCCGGGCCGTCGACGGGGTGGACCTCGCCGTGCCGGCGGGAACCGTCTACGGGGTCCTCGGCCCCAACGGAGCCGGAAAGACCACCGTGGTGAAGGTGCTGGCCACCCTGCTGCGCCCGGACGGCGGGGAGGCCCGCGTCTTCGGCAAGGACGTCACCCGCGAAGCGGACGCCGTGCGCAGCCGGGTCAGCCTCACCGGCCAGTACGCCTCCGTCGACGAGGACCTGACCGGGACCGAGAACCTGGTGCTGCTCGCGCGGCTGCTCGGCCACTCCCGGCCCGCCGCCCGGGAGCGCGCCGGCCAGCTGCTGGAGGCCTTCGGGCTCTCGGCCGCTGCCGCCCGCCAGGTCAAGCAGTACTCCGGCGGCATGAGACGGCGCATCGACATCGCCGCCTCCATCCTCAACACCCCCGACCTGCTCTTCCTCGACGAGCCGACCACCGGCCTCGACCCGCGCAGCCGCAACCAGGTCTGGGAGATCGTGCGGGCCGTGGTCGCGCAGGGCACCACCGTCCTGCTCACCACCCAGTACCTCGACGAGGCCGACCACCTGGCCTCCCGGATCGCCGTCATCGACCACGGCAAGGTGATCGCCGAGGGTACGAAGGGCGAGCTGAAGGCCTCCGTCGGCTCGGGCAGCGTGCACGTCCGGCTGCGCGACCCGGCCCAGCGGGAGGAAGCCGTGCGCCTGCTGGCCGCCGTACTCGACGAGTCCGTCACGCCGGATCCCGACCCCGTCGCGCTCACCGCCCGCGTCGACGACGCCCGGTCGGCCGCCGCGGCCCTGGCCGAGCTGGCCCGGGCCGGGATCGTGGTCGACACCTTCGCGCTCGGCCAGCCCAGCCTCGACGAGGTGTTCCTCGCGCTCACCGACGACAAGGGGGTGACGACATGAGCGTCCCCGCCGCCGAGGAGACGGCCGCCGGCCCCGCCGGGACGACCGGTACGACCGCCCCCGAGCCGGAGTTCACGGCCCCGCGCGCCGATCAACTCGCCGCCCTCCTGGTCTCCGGCCGGCGCCCGCCGCGCCCGAGCGCGCTGTCGACCTCGCTCACCTTCGGCTGGCGGGCGGTCCTGAAGATCAAGCACGTCCCCGAGCAGCTCTTCGACGTGACGGCGTTCCCGATCATGATGGTGCTGATGTACACGTACCTCTTCGGCGGTGCGCTGGCCGGCTCCCCGGGGACGTATATCCAGACCCTGCTGCCCGGCATCCTCGTCATGTCGATCGTGATGATCACCATGTACACGGGGGTGTCCGTCAACACCGACATCGAGAAGGGCGTCTTCGACCGCTTCCGCACGCTGCCCATCTGGCGGCCGTCGACGATGGTCGGCTACCTGCTCGGGGACATGCTGCGCTACGCCATCGCCTCCGCCGTGATGCTGGCCGTCGGCCTGCTCCTGGGCTTCCGCCCGGCGGGCGGGGTCATGGGCGTGCTGGCCGGAGTGGTGCTGCTGATCGTCTTCTCGTTCGCCTTCTCATGGGTGTGGACGATGTTCGGGCTGCTGCTGCGCAGCGAGAAGTCCGTCATGGGCGTGAGCATGATGGTGCTGTTCCCGCTCACGTTCCTCAGCAACATCTTCGTGGACCCGAGCACGATGCCGGGCTGGCTGCAGGCCTTCGTCAACAACAGCCCGGTCACCCACCTCACCACCGCCGTGCGCGGTCTGATGGCGGGCGAGTGGCCCGCCCCCGAGATCGCCTGGTCACTGGGGTGGGCGGGACTTCTGGTCCTGGTCTTCGGGCCCGTCACGATGCGGCTGTACAACCGCAAGTAGCCGTTCTTTCGGCCGGGTCGGGCCGGTACCTCTGCCCGAGGCGGCCGGGCTGCCGCCGGGCGCAGACTGGTGGTGGCGCCGGTTCCCCTGCCCGTGGTCGAACCTCACGTGACCACTCTCCGTTGCCGAGGGCGTGGGAGCCGGCGCCTTCCCTCTTACGCGGCGGAGTCCGCGGCTGCGCTCTGCTGGGGTTCGCTCTCGGGCTCGGGCGCCGAGCCGGCGGTCCTCTGCGACACGGCCGGGTCGGCGCTCTTGCGCACCGGCGGCGTGAACCGGGTGACTTCGGCGCGGAGCATGGCGTTCAGGGCGGCGTACGCGTCGATGGGCATGGCGGAACCTCACGGTGCTCAGGGGGGTGTGGGGGGGACTGCGCTGCTCCGGAGCCTCGGCCCGCTCAGCAGCGCAGCACCACGCTCCGCACCGTCCGCGCGGACAGCGGCGGCACCGCCGTCCGCCATACCGGGGCGGCCACGGGCCGGGCCTCGGCATGTTTCACGTGAAACACCGGCAGCGGAGTGCGCCGTACACCGGGCGTCCCGCGCGCCGGCGACCGCACGGCCGCCCGCGACTCGGGTTCGGCGGCCGGGTCGGACTGGCCCTCGGTGGGTTCGGCGGGGGCGGTGGAGGCGGGCCGGGACTCGGCGACCGTCGCCGCGGCCGGACCGGCACCGAACACGCACAGCAGCACGACGCAGGCCGCTGTCAGGACCTTCGTCAGGGCCCTGGTCAGGGCCGCGCGCACGTGCTGCCTCCCGCTCATGCGAGGGGTGTGCCCCGACACGCCGGGCAACTCCCGGCCCGGTTGCCAGAAGCGCCCGACCGGCGGAACGAACAGCGTCCCCAGGGCTGACGCGGGGGTCGGTCAGCGGCCCCGGCGCTGACCCGTCAGGCGGGCCAGTACGGCGGTCTCACCGCCGACCAGCCGCAGTTGGGGCCGCCCCGGCCGGTCCTCGCGGCCGCCGGACGCGCCGGGGGAGATGCTGATGACGGTGAACACGGCCGTCCGGCCGTCCTCACGGGCGACCTCGACGGTCCGGCCCCGCCGGAGCCCGGAGAGGTCCAGGCCGGGCCCCCCGATCACGGCGGTGCCGGCCGCTCCGGGCGCCGGACCGGGGCCGTGCCAGGAGACCTCGGCCGGCCGCTCACGGCGGCCCTGCCCGGCCTGACCGCCCTGTCCCTCGCGCTCCTCGCGCCCGTCGGTCCGCCCGTCGGTCCGGCCCGCACCCCCGGGCCCGTCCGGCGGTGCGGGCGTCCACGACACGGGTACGTCGATGCCCAGGCTCGGTACGCGCAGCCGCAGCGGCCGGGCGGCCGCCAGCGGTCCCGTGACCGGCCGGGGCGGTCCCGCCGCCGACCCGGGCGGCGGGCCCCCGTGCCCGGGGGCGTGCTCACCGGACCACTGCCCCTGCCGGGCCAGGCGCCGGTGGTCGGACAGCCCCAGCGCCCGCGAGGGCAGGGCGTCGTCGGTGGCCGCGACCGCGGGGTCGGCACCCTCGGTGCGCTGCAGCACTCCGATGCCGGTGGCCAGCAGGACCACCGTCAGCGCGGCGACGACCGACTTGGCGCGGGGCATGCGGGGTCCCTCCGTCCGGCTCGGGCGGCCGGGTCATAGGAGCAGTGGATACCTCCTCTGCCCACCGGCACCCGGTGCAACACGGGAGACTGACAGAACGTCACGGGCGTGTCGCACCCCTGATCCGTGCGTTCGCCCAGCTGACGGCAGGTCCGGCCGCTCCGGCCCGGGGAGGGGCCGCCCTACGCCCGAACGGGTGATTCAGGTCGTCACCAGCGTCGCCGTCGCCACGCCCATCAGGACGGCTGCGAGGTGGACCGCCGGGTGGCCGTAGTCCCCGCACCAGAGGTGGCGGGCCAGGCCGCCCAGCGCGGCCAGGGCCGCGATCACACCGAGCTGGCCGAAGAGGGTGACGGCGGTGAACGGGGCCAGGAGCAGCAGGAAGGAGTTCAGCCAGAAGGGGGCGGCGCCCGTCCAGCCCCGCCATTCCCTGATCGCCCTCGGCATGGACTACCGGCCCCCTCGCCCCATCGTGGTCAACTCGTCGGCAGCACAGCCTCCTTGGGTGCGGCCATCGGCACAAGGGTCTGTTTCGGCTACCGAACCGGAACCGCGGCTGGAACTCGTCCACTCAGCGGAACGGCCCGGACCCCGCAGCGGGGTCCGGGCCGAACGGAGCGGCAAACGGAAGGTGTCAGGCGACGATCCAGTCGGAGGTCGCGATCACCGGCTGTACGCCGTCGCGGTGGACGGTGCCCTCGATGAGGCCGTACATCCGGTCCGCCGCGAAGTAGACCTCGTTGTCGTTCTTGAGGCCGAAGGGCTCCAGGTCGACGAGGAAGTGGTGCTTGTTGGGGAGGTTCAGGCGCACCTCGTTGACCCGGGGGCAGGCGTCGAGCACGCGCTCGGCCATCTGGTTCAGGGTCTGCTGGAGCGAGTACGAGTAGGTCTCCGCGAAGGCTTCCAGCATGTTCTTGCGGACCTTCTTGTACGCCTGGTCCCAGTCGGTGGAGGCGTCGTCGGCGGCCAGCGCCGAGTGCGCCCAGCGCGCGGTGACCTTGGTCGCCAGGATGCGGTCGTACGCCTCCTGGAGGGTCGTGTACTTGTCCTTGATGAAGCCGTGGAACTCGGAGTTCGTCGAGTTCATCACCGTCAGGTCCTTGAGGCCCGAGATGACCTGGAGGCCCGTCGTCTCGCTGTACGTGATCTGCGCGGTGCGCACCTCCTGGCCCTTGCGGACGAAGGAGTGCTGCTCCTTGCGCGTCGGGACCGGGATGCGGTCCCACACGTACTCCTCGATGCGGATCTGCGCCTCGCGGATCGGCTGCTGGGAGGAGACGAAGTGCTTGGCGAGCAGGATGCCGAAGGCCTCGGGGGACTCGATGCCGTGTTCCTTGCCGAAGGCGTACACCGTGTTCTTGGTGGTGTCGGTCGGCAGGCAGTTGGCGTTGTCGCCGGTCAGGTGGACGTCGCGGAACTCGCCGCGGAGCGCGACCGACACGTTGAGGTCGCGGATCTCGTGCCACGAGCCGTCGCCGCCCTTGCGGGTCACCTTGACGATGCGGTTCTCGGCCTTGCCGTACTGGTTCTGCGCGAGGACGTGCTTGCTCATGTGCTGTCTTCCTTCGGCTTCGGGAACACGGAGTCCGGTCGTCTGGATCCCGTACGCCCGGCGTCCAGCGGCCGCCCGAAGACGTCCCGCCCCCCGCCGTTCGGCCCTCGGCAGGACCGCCCCGGGACTGACGTGCATCCCGGTCCGTAGGTGCTTGTTCGTACTCACGGATTGCAGCATGTGTACGGCGGGTTAACCACCGTACGGATCATCCGAACACCAGCACCCACGTCTTGGGCGACCCCACAGATTCGCAGGTCAGAGCATGTGCGCATCGGCGACCGAGAGGGCCTCGTCGAGGATCGCCAGCCCCTTGGCGACGTCCTGCGGCGCGATGTTGCAGGGCGGCGCGACGTGGACGCGGTTGCCGGCGAGGAGCGGCCAGAGCCCGCCCTTGCGGCAGGCGGCGCCGAACGCGGCCATCGGCGCGTTGTCCGCCCCGGAGGCGTTGTACGGCACGAGCGGTTCGCGTGTGGCGCCATCCCGGACGAGTTCCAGGGCCCAGAAGGTGCCCAGGCCCCGGACCTCCCCGACCGAGGGGTGCCGCTCGGCGAGCGCGCGCAGCCCGGGACCGAGCAGCTCGGCGCCGGTGCGGGCGGACCGCTCGACGATGCCCTCCTCCTCCATGACGTTGATCGTCGCCACGGCGGCGGCGCAGGCCAGCACGTGCCCGGAGTACGTCAGCCCGCCCGGGTAGGGGCGGCGGGCGAAGGTCTCGGCGATGGCGGGCGAGATGGCGACCCCGCCGAGCGGTACGTACCCGCTGGTCACGCCCTTGGCGAAGCAGAGCAGGTCGGGGACGACGTCCCAGTGCTCGGCGGCGAACCAGCGGCCGGTGCGCCCGAAGCCGACCATGACCTCGTCGAGGACGAGGACGATGCCGTGGCGGTCGCAGAGCTCGCGCACGCCGGGCAGGTAGCCGGCCGGGGGCACCAGGACGCCCGGCGCCCCGCCGACGGTCTCCAGGATGACCGCGGCGATGGACTGCGGGCCCTCGAACACGATGGTGTCCTCGAGGTGGCGCAGGGCCCGCTCGCACTCCTCGGCCTCGGTGGCCGCGTAGAAGGGCGAGCGGTAGGCGAAGGGGCCCCAGAAGTGCACGACGCCGGCGGTCGCGCTGTCGTTGCCGAAGCGGCGGGCGTCGCCGGTCAGGTTGATCGCGGCGGAGGTGGCGCCGTGGTACGAGCGGTACGCGGACAGCACCTTGGGCCGGCCGGTGTGCAGCCGGGCCATGCGGACCGCGTTCTCCACGGCCTCGGCCCCGGCGTTGGTGAAGAAGATCTTGTCGAGGTCGCCCGGGGTGCGCTCGGCGATCAGCCGCGCCGCCTCGGAGCGGACGTCGACGGCGAAGCCGGGCGCGACCGTGCAGAGCCGCGCCGCCTGCTCCTGCAGGGCCGCGGCGACCTTCGGGTGCTGGTAGCCGATGTTCGTGTAGACGAGGGCGCTGGAGAAGTCGAGGTAGCGGTTGCCGTCGTAGTCCCAGAAGTACGAGCCCTCGGCCCCCGCGACGGCCAGCGGGTCGATGAGCTCCTGGGCCGACCAGGAGTGGAAGACGTGCTTCCGGTCGGCGTCCTTCACAGCGTCCCTCGCGGCGGCGGGGTCGTGGGCTTCTGCGTTCATGAAACGAGAGTAGTTGTCCACGATGTGGAATAGCGGGCCGCCCGCGTCCGCGGGCGACCCGGACCCGGACCCGGACCCGGACTCAGACGACGTGGCGGCCGCCGTCGACGGTGAGGACGTCGCCCGTGGTGTAGGCGGCGTCCACCAGGTAGAGGGCGGCCTCGGCGACGTCCTCGGGGGTGCCGACCCGGCGCAGGGGCGTGTTCTCGGTGATCCACTCCCGGGAGCTCTCCCAGACCTCCTCGGCGCCCTCGTACCAGGGGGTGTCGATGAGGCCGGGCGCCACGGCGTTGACGCGGATGGCGGGGCCGAGCTGGGAGGCGAGCAGGCGGGTCATGTGGTTGACCGCGGCCTTGCTGACCGCGTACGGCACCGAACTGCCCAGGGCCCGGGTGGCGGAGACCGAGGAGATGTTGACGATCGAGGCGGCCCCGGACGCGCGCAGGTGGGGCACGGCGGCGGTGATCATCTGCCAGGCGCCGATGACGTTCACGTCGAAGATCTCGCGCCAGGCGCCGGCGTCGGCGGCCTCCAGGTCGTCCAGCGGGACGAACCGGGTGACGCCCGCGTTGTTGACCAGGATGTCGAGCCGCCCGTGGGCGTCGACGGCGCTCTGCACGATCCGCCGGGCGTCCTGCCCGTCGGCGACGTCGCCCCGCACGTACACGGCGCCCGGCAGCTCCGCGGCCAGTGCCTTTCCGGCGCTCTCGCTGCGCGCCGAGTTGACGACGACGCGGATGCCCGCCGCGCTCAGCCGGCGGGCGACGGCCGCGCCGATCCCGGAAGAGGAGCCGGTGATCAGGGCGACGCGGCTCTCGGTCATGGATTTTCCTCCTGGGTGGGTGGATTGGATCTTAGATTACCGCATGGCGGAATCTTGTTTCCGACATGTGAAATTCCTGGGGAAGGCGGGCCGTGGCGGCCGCCCTAGGATTGGCAGCCCCGGGTAGGGGTACATGCGGCGCGGAGAGGCGCGGAGACGGGAGGCCTTGTGGCCGAGCAGACGCGGAGGCTCGTTCTCGGCGGCGCCACGACCGGTGTCGTGGGGCGGTGCCGGGACTTCACCCGCAAGGCGCTGGCCGACTGGCAGTGGCCTGGAGGGGCGGAGTCCGTGGAGGACGTGCTGCTCCTGGTCTCCGAGGTGATCACCAACGCCTGCCTGCACGGAGGCGGCCCCCGGGAGCTGGTGCTGCGGCACGGCCCCGAGCGGCTGCGCGTGGAGGTCAGCGACGACAGCCCCGAGGTCCCCAGGCGGCGGCCGCCCGGCGACCGCACACTGCCGGGCGGCCACGGGCTGATCGTGCTGGAACGGCTCGCCCGCAGCTGGGGCGCGGTGCCCTCGCCGGACGGGCGGCCGGGCAAGACGGTCTGGCTGGAGGTCGCGGCGCCCCGAGCGGGTCAGGACGGGCGCTGAGGGCTCTGAGGGCTCTGAGGGTTCTGAGGGCCGTCGTGGCCCGGGCCTGGCAAGAGCCCCTCGGGGCCGCAACGGTCATCGGGGCCGCAGGCCGGCCCCCTGACCCGGACCCTCAAGCCTGGCCGCCGGCTCGGGCCGGGCCCTGGACCAGGTCCCCGGCTTCGGCGGGCTCGTCGGTGAGCAGGCCGGAGCGCAGCCGCTCCAGGGTGCGGGTCAGCAGCCGGGACACGTGCATCTGGGACAGGCCCAGCCGGTCGCCGATCTCGGACTGCGTCAGCTCCTGCCCGAACCGCAGGGAGAGCAGGATGCGCTCGCGCTCCGGCAGGCCGGCCAGGATCGGCTTGAGGGACTCCAGGCACTCGATCCGGTCGTACGCCTGCTCCTCCTCGCCGAGGGACGGCCGGTCGGCGCCGGAGTCCCGCTCGCCCTCCTCCTGGGCCGGCGCGTCGAGAGAGCGCGCGGAGTACGCCGAGGCGGCCTTGCGGCCCTCCGCCAGCTCCGCGGGCGTGACGTGCAGCTGCTCGGCGAGCTCGGAGTCCGTGGGCTCGCGCCCGAGGGCCTGCTCCAGCGCGTCGTGCGCCTTCGCGGCGTCGATCCGCAGCTCCTGGAGCCTGCGCGGGACCTTGACCGCCCAGCTGGTGTCGCGGAAGAACCGCTTGATCTCGCCGGTGATCGTCGGCATCGCGAACGAGGTGAACTCCACCCCGCGCTCCGGATCGAACCGGTTGATGGCCTTGATCAGGCCGATCGTGCCGACCTGGACGATGTCCTCCATCGGCTCGCTGCGGCCGCGGAAGCGCCGGGCGGCGTACTTCACCAGGCTGAGGTTCAGCTCGACCAGCGTGTTGCGGACGTAGCTGAACTCCGCGCTGCCCTCCTGCAGCTCGGCCAGCCTCCGGAACAGGGCCACGGACAGGGCCCTGGCCTCGTGGGTCGAGACGTCTGTCAGGTCTGTGTGGTGCATGGCGCTGCGCTCCTCCGACGGGCGGCCCCGGTGGGTCCCGGGGATACGTCGTCGCGGTCTCCCGAGCTCTTTCGCGCTGTCTCAGTCTCAGGGGATATACCCGCCAGAACCGGTACGTACCCCACCCGGACCATCCGCCGCGGGCCGGCATCGGCGCCCCACCCGCAGATCGGCCCCGATACGTCGCCCCGTACCTCCGGGCCTCCGGCACCGGAACGCGCATGACGCCGTTCCGCGGGAGGCCCGTCGGGCACAAGGGCGGGGTGGGCGAGGGGGGTTATCTGTCCGAGTAGCTGAAGTCGCCGACGGTCCAGGCGCCGACGTCCTTCAGGGCGATGCGGTACATGCCGCCGGTCTCGGGGATGCCCAGGGTGCCCTGGAGGATGCGGGCCACGTGGAAGTGCAGGTGGGAGGGTGTCCCGGTGGTGGGCGGGGTGCGGCCCGCGGAGCCGCCGGGTTCTCTGAACACCTCGGCGAACGGGGCCAGCTGGTCGGAGTCCTGGAGGACCTCGGCGACGCGCTGGCGCCAGACGCTCTCGGGGGCGAGGCGGCCGGTGATGACGGCGCCGTGGACCACGACGGTCAGGGACATCTGATTGGTTTGCTCCGACTCGACCATGGCCGCGAGATCGATGAGCAGGTCGTCAGGGGTCGACATGGGCGGGACTCTAGCAAGCGCGGGCGACCGGGAAGACGACAAGGCCGGGGCCCGCACCGTGAGGTGCGGGCCCCGGCCTGCTGTGCGTGTCGGCGTCAGGCGGGAACGATGTTCTCGGCCTGGGGGCCCTTCTGGCCCTGCGTGACGTCGAAGGTGACCTTCTGGCCTTCCTGGAGCTCACGGAAGCCGGAAGAAGCGATGTTCGAGTAGTGGGCGAACACGTCAGCGCCGCCGCCCTCCTGCTCGATGAAGCCGAAGCCCTTTTCCGCGTTGAACCACTTTACGGTGCCGGATGCCATCTGAATTCTCCTTTGGGGCACTGCCCGGAATCGCACTGTGCGAAAACCGGCGTCGCTGTGATGATTGCCCCGCCGGAAAGATCACCGGTAAATAAGAAGTATTTTGGGAACCACAACTGCAACTGGGATCACCGTAACACAGAGGCTGCGTGAGCAGGGCGGACTTCCCCTTCCGGCACCGCCTAAACGAATTTCCGCCAGTGAAATTAATATAAGTCAAATTCTGGGGTCCCGGTGGGGCCGGGGCCCGGCGCGGACGGGGTTCTCGCCGGGTGTCCGCCGGATGGAGTAGGCGCGCGTCGGCGTTTTCCCGGCCGAACGCCCTGCGGACGCTCGCGCCCCCGTGCGGCCGACTGCCCCGCACGGCCGTTCCCATCTCTGTGAGGAAGGCCCCACCCATGAAGCGATTCCCGGTGATCGGCGTGCTCTGCGTCGGCGCGGCGTTCGGCCTCGCCGCGTGTTCCGACGACAGCTCGCCCTCCGAGGAGGCCACCAAGGCCGCGGCCGAGGCCTGTAGCGACCTGACCGAACTCAGGGCGGACAACGCCAAGCTGAAGGCCCTGGACCCCGCGGCCGCGACCAAGGACCAGGTCAAGGACGCCTACGACGCCGTGCGCGAGGACTGGGACGGGGTGAAGGACAACCTGGGCAAGCTGCGGGAGGCGGAGCGCTCCGCGGTGCAGGCGGCCTCCGACGACCTCAAGAAGGCCTACGAGGGCCTGCCCGGCGACACGACCGGCAAGGACGCGCTCACCAAGCTCCAGCCGCAGATCCAGAAGCTGGAGGAGACCTCCGCGGCCGCCGCCGCCGGTCTCCAGTGCTGACACCCCTCCCGCGGCCACCGGTCCCGCGGCCACCGGTCACGCGGCCACGGGCCGTCCGGGCGGCAGCAGTTCGGTGACCACGAAGGCGACCACGGTCGCCAGGATCACCACGGGCATCATGGCGGTACTGCCGAGGACCAGGACCACGAGCACCACGCTGCTCACCGGCAGCCGCAGGGTGGCGGCCGTGGCCGCCGCCATGCCGGCGGCCATCGCGGGGACCACGCCCAGGCCCGGCAGGGGCGCGAGGAGCACGCCCGCGGCGGCTCCGAGGAACAGCGCCGGGAACACCGGGCCGCCGCGCAGGCTGCCGAGGCACAGTGTGTAGGCGGCGCCCTTGAAGGCCAGCACGGCGACCAGTGCGCCGGTCCCCCACGCCTGCGGGTCGGCGGCGAGCGCGGACAGGGCGGCCTGGCCGGAGGACGCCACCTCGCCGGAGGACCGCCCGGTGGCCAGCGCGTACACGGCGGCGCAGACCCCGGCGCCCAGGGCGAACGGCACGGTCCGTACGAGGGGCCGTTCCCTGACGTACGCGGCGACGAGCCGGGCCCCGGCCCGTACGGGGTGCATCGCGGCGGCCACGGCCGCCGCGACGGCCAGCGCCCACAGGACGTCCGCCACGTCCAGGCGGGGGAGCGGCGCGGACAGCTTCAGCGACAGCTCGCCCGTCCCCAGCCCGGTCCAGCGCCCCAGGCCCGTGAACACCAGGGACCCGACCCCGCTGGACAGCAGGGCGGGCAGCATGACCGCGAAGAGCTGGGGGCCGCCCACCCCCGCCACCTCGATCAGCAGCACCGCGGCGACCACCGGATTGCCGAAGATCGCGGAGATGGCCGCCGCGGCCCCGGCCGCGCCCAGCAGCGCGGTGTTCTGCGGGGTGGCCGGGGCCTGCGCGAGGTCGCGGAACAGCAGGGCCAGCCCGCCGCCCAGGGCGATCAGCGGGGCCTCCGGACCCAGGACGGCGCCGAGCGGCAGACTGGCCGCCGCGGCGAGCAGGACCCCGGGCAGCACGGCCGGCGAGGACCCGCCCACCTGCATTCCGGCGGCGGGCACGTGGCCGCCGGCGCCGGGCAGGTGCGTGACGGCCAGGCCGACCAGGATGCCCGACAGGAGCAGCAGGGGGAGCGGCCACCACCAGGGCGGGCCGTCGTGGCCCAGGGCCCGCGGGAGGTCGGCCCACAGCACGCGCTCCAGCTCGTGGAGGCCGACGAGGAACCAGAAGGCGGCGAGGGACACCGGTATGCCGATGAGGGCGCAGAAGACGAGCAGCTTCGGATAGCCGGGGCTGCGGAGCAGGTGGCGCAGGACGTCCGGCTCCTGCGGACCGCTCCCGCTCCCGCCCTCCTTCCCGGTGCCGGCCTCCTTCCCGGTGCCCTTCCCGTGTCCGGTCCCGCCCGAGCGCGGCTGCGTCATGGGTCATTCCCTTCCGCCGTCCCCCGTCTGCGCACCCCGATCCGTACCGCGCCGAAGAGCACCTTGGCGATCACGCCCACCACGATCAGATCGGCGACCATCTGCACGGTCGTCAGCGCGCGGCTGAGCTCGGAGGTGGGCACGATGTCCCCGAATCCCACGGTGGCGAACACGGTGACCGCGAAGTAGAGCGTGTCGGTCCGGTTGAGCGGCTCCGAGAACGACTCCGGCACCTGCTGGGAGAGCAGGAAGTACGTGGCGGAGAACAGCACCAGGAACAGCGGCACGGCGGTGGCCAGTGCCTCGATCGCCCGCAGCCGGGGATACTCCGCACGGGTGATGGCCCGGACCTGCCAGGCGACCAGCCACCCGAACAGACCCAGCCCCGCCGCCAGCGTGACGACGGTGAGCGCGCCGAACCCGCGGTCCAGGGGAGCCAGGTAGAACAGCGCGGTGATCAGGACCGCCCAGGCCACGGACCGGAGCGTGTGACCGGCCAGGACGCGTCGGCGGCGCCGGGCCGCGTTGCCTTCCATGGCTTCAGGAGAACGGGCCGGAGCGCATCCCGCGACCGGAGCGGACTCGGGATGCGGGTGCGGCGCATGCGCGGTATGCGGTAGTGCGTCACTCTTCGTGGAAGGGTGGTCACCGCCGTCGGCGGATCGTCCCCCGTGAGGAGCACACCGTGCCGCAACCGCAGGCCAGGCCCCGCCGCCTCGTCCTGCCCGGCCGGCTGCGCGGCTGGATGGGCCGGCACACCCCGCTGCTGGGAAGGCTCCTCGAGCAGCTGGGAGCCGTCAACGTGCTGGACTGTGCGACCAGACTCGCCGCCCAGGCCTTCCTCGGGGCGGTGCCCGCCCTGTTCGTCATCGGCGCCCTCGCCCCCGCCTGGCTCCAGAACCAGTTGGTCTCCTCCGTGCGCACGACGCTCGGCCTCCAGGACGCCGCTCTGGACCAGGTGCGGGCGGTGTACTCCGCCACCGACTCCGCGGCCACGGCGAGCACCGGCGTGGTGGGGCTCGTGGTGACCCTGCTGTCGGCGACCGCGTGCAGCCGCGCCCTGCAGTCGATGTGCGAGCGCTCCTGGCACCTGCCCAAGGCCAAGGCCCGCCTCGCGGCCTGGCGGTGGCTGGCCTGGCTGCTGGTCTGGCTCACCGCCCTGCTGTTCCAGGGGCCGGTGCAGAACGCCTTCGGCACCGGCCTGGCCTTCGGCTTCGTCCTCGCGACGGTCAGCGGCACGCTGCTGTGGTGGTGGACCCAGCACCTGCTGCTCGGCGGCCGGATCCCGTGGCTCCCGCTGCTGCCGGGTGCGGTGCTGGCCGGGGCGGGGGAGCAGGTGCTGTCCGCGGCGTCGCGGATCTACATGCCCCTCGCGGTGGAGCGCAGCCTGCGCCAGTTCGGCAGCCTCGGCTCGGTGTTCGTGCTGCTGTCCTGGCTGATCGTGCTGTTCGTCGTGATCACGGTCGCGGTCGCCGTCGGGTACGTGGTGGCCCGCGAGCCGGCCCCGGCGCGCCGGCTGCGTACTCCCCTCAGCCCGGCCGAGGAAGCCCGGGATCCCCGGGATCCCCGGGGTCCCCGGGATCCCCGGTCCGCCCGGCCGCCCGGCCGCTGACCCGGCCGTCCGCCGCCAGCAGGGCCAGTACGGCGAGCACCGCCGACAGGACGAGCGCCAGCAGCAGCACGGCCGGCACGGTCGGGTGGTTCCACAGCGCGAACCCGAGGGCGGCCAGCAGCACCGCCCCGGCGGTGAGCGGGCGCCGGCGGGCCTCCACCCACCCGCCGGCCCGGCCGGTGCCGAGGCCGTGGGCGGCGCCCCAGCGCGCGGCGGAGTCGGCCGTGCGCTCGGCGCCCCCGCGCAGGGCGCGCGGCAGCCGGCCGCCGCCGGACAGGTAGGCGCCGAGCGCCACGACCACCCCGAGGACCAGCGTGGTGCGCAGGCTGACCCGCAGGAACCGCACCAGGGTGTCGAAGACCGCTGCTGCCGCCGCCGGGGACTGGACCTGCGCCGGGAGGTGCTCGAGGTAGGAGCGGCGGGCGAGGGCCAGGCCGATGGCGAGCAGCAGACAGGCGGCGGCCGTGCAGAGCGCCGTGGTCACCAGGGCTCGGCGGCGGCGGTGCGCGAGCAGGACCCCGGCCGCCGCGAGGACCGCCGTGAGCACGGGCAGCCAGTTGCCGAGGACGTCGAGCAGGCGGACCGCGCCCCTGATCTTCCCGAGGGCGTCGGATGGCAAGAGCACCATGCGCCCGTCGGCCTCGGGGATCCGCTCGGCCGGCGCGAGGCCGGCCTTGACCAGCTCCTCCCTGACGTTCTCCACGGCGCTGCCGAGGTCGAGGGTGACGGTGCCGCCGTCGATGCCGACCGCGCCGCGGCCCCGGCCGGTGAGCGCGTGCACCACGGCCGTGTGGGCGGCGCGGTTGGCCCGGGTCCACAGGGCCTCGAACCGGTCGCTCTCGACGAAGCGGGCCGCCACCTCGGAGACGGCCTGGTCGGCGGCCGAGTCCAGCCCCGGGCCCAGCGCCTTGACCGCCGCTCCCACGCGCGGCGGCAGCCCCTGCTCCTCGAGCCACCGCGCGAGGTCCGCCGTGACCCGGGCGC
Organism: Streptomyces sp. NPDC048270; assembly: GCF_040652335.1. Lineage (NCBI taxonomy): Bacteria > Bacillati > Actinomycetota > Actinomycetes > Kitasatosporales > Streptomycetaceae > Streptomyces > Streptomyces sp. NPDC048270. Next base: position 96,617 of record NZ_JBEZLV010000002.1, on the reverse strand, counting down.
CGTCCACCCGGATGTCGGCGGCCTCCGCGATGCGGCGGACGGCGGCCTCCTCGACCGCCGGGTCCGAGGCGAGCGGGGCGACGGTGGCCACGTACCGGTCGTTGTCGAGCACGATGTCGTGCACCCAGACCGTGAGCAGGCAGACCGGTACGAGGAGGCAGGCGAGGGTGATCAGGACGGCCGAGAGGGTGCTCCTGACGAACCGTCCGGCGCGCGGACTCATGGCACTCCCGGGGACGGCCGACGCGGGAACCGCTTCCCGTCCATTGGACACGCGGCGGCCGGGAGCGGCCCGTCCGGTTGGGCCCACCGTGTCGCGCACCGTGGTGGACGGGTGATACCTCGGCGCGCGCGGAGGCGTCGGCATGCGGGCCGCCCGCCCGGCCCCGAGGATGGGCGCCATCCCTTCCGCCTCCGCAGTCAGGAGCTGTTTCCATGCTGGAGCGCAAGCTGCGCAAGGACCGCACCGAGGTCACCTTCGTCCTTCCGGCGGACACGCCGCCCGGGCCGGTGAGCGTGGTCGGCGACTTCAACGACTGGCAGCCCGGGGCGCACACCCTCAAGCCGCGCAAGGACGGCAAGCGGGCCGTCACGGTCGAGCTGCCGTCCGAGAGCGCGCACTCCTTCCGCTATCTGGCCGCGGGGGACTACTGGTTCAATGACGACAGCGCCGGCGACCGGGACGGCCCCAACAGCCGCCTGCACACGTGAGGCACCCATGACAGCGGGCACGGTCCGGCGGCTGGTCGTCCTGCGGCACGCCAAGTCCGCCTGGCCGCCGGACGTGCCCGACGCCGAGCGTCCGCTCGGCCCGCGCGGTCTGCGCGACGCGCCGGCCGCCGGCCGCTGGCTGCGCGAGGCCGGCTGCGTGCCCGACCGGGTCGTGTGCTCGCCGGCCCGCCGCACCCGCCGGACCTGGGACCTCGTCGCGGCCGAGGCCGGGCTCACCGCGCCGGTGGCGTACGAGGAGCGTGCCTACGGGGCGAGCGCCGGGGAACTGCTGGACCTGGTACGGGAGACCCCCGCGCAGGCGCGGACGCTGCTGCTCGTCGGGCACAACCCGGGCGCGCAGGAGCTGGTCCTGCTGCTCGCCGGTGACGGGGACGCCGCCGCGCTGGAGCAGGCCGCCGTGAAGTTCCCGACGTCCGCGATCGCGGTGCTGGACCTGTCCGGCCCCTGGTCGTCGCTGGCGCCGGGGGGCGCCCGGCTCGCCGGGCTCGCCGTGCCCCGGGGCGCCAGGCCCTGAGCCGGCGGGAGCGGGACGGAGCCCGGGCTCACTCGCCGATGCGGACCAGGGCGAGCGTGATGTTGTCCGGGCCGCCGGCCTCGATGGCCGCCTTCCACAGTTCGAACGCGGCCTTGCCGTCGTCGTGCACCCGCAGCAGTCCGTCGATGGTCTCCTCGGGCACCGGGTCGGTCAGCCCGTCGCTGCACACCAGGTAGCGGTCGCCGGGGGACAGCGGGACGTCCGCCACGTGCGGAGTGATCGCGCTCTGTCCGCGGCTGCCGCCGAGCACCTGGGTGACGGCCGACGTGGTGCGGTGCCCGGGCGCGGGCGGCGGGCTGTCGTCCACGCTGAGCTGGCGCAGCCCGTCCGCGGTCGCGTGGAACACCTTGCTGTCGCCGACGTTGAAGACCAGCAGCGACTCCTCCAGGACCAGGGCGCCGGCGACCGTGGTGCCCATGGAGGTCAGGTCCGGGCGGCCCTCGGCGGCCGCGTACACCGCGCGGTTGCAGAGGTCCAGGGCGTTGCGGACGGCCTCGCCGCCGTCCAGGGCGGGGCCGAGCAGGGACAGCTCGCGCACGACCAGCTCACTGGCGACCTCGCCGGCCGGCTGCCCGCCGAGCCCGTCGGCGACGGCTACCACGAGCGGCCTGCCGAGCGGGAACACGAGCGTCTGGGGGCTCTCGGTCGCGGTCCCGCACAGCGTCCACGGCCCGATGGCCAGGCTGTCCTCGTTGTGCTCGCGCACGAGCCCGGTATGGCTCAGGGCGGTCACGGCTATGTACGGCACCCCACCATTGTCGCGCCGCTCGGCATGCGGCGCGTGACCTGCCGGAGCAGTCTGGTCGGGGGGCCCGAGAAAGGACTGCGGCAGATGTTCGCGAGGCTGAGCACCTACCAGGGATCACCGGTACCCGCCGAGGGGGACCTGACCGCGCATTCGGAGGAGATCGTCCGGCAGGTCGAGGACCTGCCGGGCTTCCGGGGCGTCTACTACCTCGTCGACCGCGCCTCGGGAAGGGCCGCCTCGCTGACCCTGTGGGACGACGAGCGGACCATGCGGGAGAGCGAGGAGCAGGCCGGCCGGATCCGAGAGGAGACGGCACGGCGGGAGGGCCAGCGGGTCGTGTCGGTCGAACGCTTCGAGGTCGGCTTCAGCCGGCTGCGGCCGTAGCGACGGCCCGCCGTGCCCCGGCCCGGTCGTACGAACCAACGGGAGTCCCCATGACGCAGCCGAAGCCCGCTCCGCCGGGCCCGCCCTTCCCCCCGGATCCGGCCGGCCGTCCCGCGCCCCCCGGACCCCCCTTCCCGGCCGACCCGCAGGCACCGAGGCCCGCCCGCGGACCCGTCCCGCGGCCCTCGCGGCCGGCGCCGCAGCCGCCCGCGGACTCCCGTTCGTCCGCACCGGGCCGGTAGGAGCCGCACCGCAGGCCCGGAGTGATCCCGCTCACACCCTGTCACAGGGGGCGGTCCCGCGGTGTCTCCATGCCGGGACCCTGACGACGGAGGAGACACCGTGGGCGAGTACACCGATGCCGTGCGCCTCGGCGGCGGGCGCGAGGAGCCGCTCGGGGCCGGGCGGCCCGAAGCGGGCCGGCCGGGGGGTCCGGAGGCGGACCGGCACGCCCCCGACCCGGCGACGGATGCCTTCGTCGCCCACCGGAACCTGCTGTTCACCGTCGCCTACGAGATGCTCGGATCGGCGGCCGACGCGGAGGACGTCCTCCAGGAGACCTGGCTGCGGTGGGCCGCGGTCGATCTGGACCAGGTGCGCGACCAGCGCGCCTACCTGGTCCGGATCACGACCCGCCAGTCGCTCAACCGGCTGCGCACGATGACGCGCCGCAAGGAGTCGTACGTCGGCCCCTGGCTGCCCGAACCGCTGCTCACCGCGCCGGACGTGGCCCAGGACGTCGAGCTGGCCGAGAGCGTGTCGATGGCGCTGATGCTCGTCCTCGAGACGCTCTCGCCGACGGAGCGCGCCGTCTTCGTCCTGCGCGAGGTCTTCGAGGTCGGCTACGACGAGATCGCGGCCGCCGTCGACAAGACGCCGGCGGCCGTCCGCCAGATCGCCCACCGGGCCCGCCGGCACGTCGACGCCCGCCGCCCCCGCGAGGTGGCCACCGCGAGCGAGACCCGGGCGGCCCTGGAGTCCTTCCAACGCGCCCTCGTCACCGGGGACATCCAGGGCCTGCTCGACGTACTCGCCCCGGAGGTCGTGCTGTTGAGCGACGGCGGCGGCATCAAGCAGGCCGCGCGGCGGCCGATCGCCGGCGCCGACAAGGTGGCCCGCTTCATGTCCGGCGGCCTCGGCAAGAACGACCGCCCGATGACCGTGGGCCCCACCGTGGTCAACGGCAGCCCGGCCCTCGCCGTGCACTTGGACGGCGAGCTGGACGGCATCATGGCGGTCCGCGTGGAGGCCGGCCGCATCACGGGCCTCTACTACGTCCGCAACCCGCACAAGCTGACCCGGGCGGCATCCGAGACGGCGCTCACCCTGCGGTGAACACCGGTGCCGGGCCGTCCGCTCGGTCGGCAGGAGGAGCCGTTCCCCGGGACGCGGCCGCGCCATGGTGGTGGTACGGAAGTACCATGAAAATCGGCCCGGGCTCCGGGCCGTGGAGCCCCCACCGACGAGCGGAGAAACCGGCGCATGCCCAAGCGCGTGGACCACGAGGAACGGCGTGCCCAGATCGCCGAGGCGCTCATCCGGGTCGCGGGGCGCCGGGGGCTGCACGCCGTCGGCATGCGCGAGGTGGCCGCCGAGGCCGGGGTGTCGCTCCGGCTCGTGCAGTACTACTTCGAGACCAAGGAGAAGCTGCTCTTCTACGGGCTCCAGCACCTGACCGACCGCTTCACCGCACGGGTCGGCGCCCGCCTCGCCGCGATCGGCCCCGACCCGGGCCCCCGCGCGACCATCGAGGCGCTGCTGCTGGCCTCCCTCCCGCTCGACGAGGAGAGCCGCACCTTCCACCTCTTGTACAGCTCGTATTCGATCCTGTCCGTGACCGACGGGGCGCTGGCCGCCCAGCCCTTCATCGACAAGCCCGACGCCGCCGAGAACGCCGTCACCGGCCTGCTCGAACAGGCCCGGGCGGCCGGGCTGGCCGACCCGGGCGTGGACGCGCGCACGGAGGCGGTCAGCCTGCTCGCGATGACGGCGACCATGGGCACCAGCATCCTGGTGGGGCAGCGGACCGAGGAGTCGGCCGTCGCGGTGCTCCACCACCACCTGGACCGGATCTTCAGGACCGCCGGCCCCTTGTGACGGGCTGGTCTACGCGTTTACGCGGTCGAGCGGCGCCCCGTCACATCGTCTCGTCGTGCAGGTCCTCCTCGCGCAGCAGGTCGTCCTCGCGTCGGCGCGGGGCCTCCTTCGGGCCCTCCTTCTGGCCCTGCTTGTGGGACTGCCTGCCCGGCTGGGCGTGCGCGGGGTCCCCGGGGCGGTGGTGGCTCTGCGCCTCGCGGCCCTCGCCCGGCTCGTTTCGCTTGCCCTTCTTACCGTCCATGACGGCGGCTCCTCGTGGTGCGGGGGGTAGGGATTCCTCCTGTATGACGCTGGCACGCGCCGTACCGGCCCGCATCACGCCGGCCACGAGGCGGGGCACACGGGTGATGCCCCGCCGCCGTGGCGTCCGCCGCCGGGCGACGGCGGACGCCACGTGCGCTCATGCGGGGAGGGTGGGCCCGCCCGGGATGGCCGAGACCAGCTGCCGGGCCATGGCCGCCGGGTTCTCCAGCGGCGCCGCATGCGCGCCCTCGATGCTCCGGGCCGCGAACGCGCCCCGGGTCAGCGCGGACCAGCCGGCCATCGTGCCCTCCGGCAGCACCGGGTCGGCCGCGGCCGACACCGCCGTGAGCGGGATGTCCAGCGGACCCCTGCGGTCGGCCTCCAGCACGAGCTGGTACCGGTTCCACATCGCGGAGTCGGCGCGCAGGTTCTCCAGGTAGCCGGCGAAGACCTCGTCGTGGGCGAGGACCTCGTCGGGCAGCACCCCCCGGAACGCCTCGACCAGGTCCTGCGGCGCCGCCGTGTCCCACACCGTCGACACCTCCTGGAACCGCTTGAGGGCCTGCGGCGCCTCGCTGAACGGCGGCAGCGCACACGCGACCACGAGGGAGAGCTCCGGCCCCCCCGCCCGGCTGCCCAGCCGGTGGGCGATCTCCCACACTCCGCACGCGCCCTGGCTGTGCCCGTACAGGACGACCGGCACGTCGAGGCGGTCGGACATCTCCGCCACGACCCGGTCGACCAGGACGTCCACATCGCCGAGCGGGGCCTCCCCGCCGCCTCCCTCACGGCCGGGCATCCGGATGGCGAGCAGCTCCACGTCCTCGGGAAGGTGCGGGACCAGCGGGAGGTGGGAGGTGGTGGTGCCCCCCATGCCCGCCATGGACAGGATCCGCGCCCTGGGCTGCCGCGCCGGCTTGAGCACCCGCACCAACGGGACGGGCACGGCCTCGGCGACGGGCCGGCGCCCGGTGAGCTCGTCGACCAGGTGCCGCGCGATGCCCGCACAACTGCCGTGCCGGAACAGCACGTCGGTGGCGAGCGGCAGTCCGGTCCGCCGGGCGAGCCTGGCGCGCAGGCCGACCGCCATCAGCGAGTCCATCCCGAGCTGCTGCAGGGGCTGCTCGGCGGGAACCTCCGCCAGCCCGAGAGCGGCCGCGGCCTCGACCCGGACCAGTTCGAGCACCGTACGCAGCCGGGCGTCCGGCCCCATGCCGGCCAGCCGCTCCTCGAGCCCGCTCTCCCGGCGCCTGCCGGTCATCGCCGCGCGCGCCTCCGGGACGCCCAGCAGCAGCGGACTCCGCCGGGCGACGCAGAACGCGGGGGTGAACCGGGACCAGTCGATGTCGGCGACACCCAGCGCCACGCGGTCCGTTCCGAGCACCAGGTCCAGAGCGCCCAGTGCGCGGTCCGGGGCCATCATGCGCAGCCCCCGCAGCCGCAGCTGCTCCTCGACCTCCTCCGTCACCATGCCGCCGTCGGCCCAGCCGCCCCAGTGCACCACGGTGGCCGTGCGGCCGCCCGCCACCCGGTGCCGGGCGAGGGCGTCCAGCGCGGCGTTGCCGGCCGCGTAGGTCGTCCCGCCGCCCGCACCCCACAGGCTCGCGCCACTGCCGTAGAGCAGGAACGCGTCCAGCGGCCGGTCGCCGAGCAGTTCGTGCAGGTGCCAGGCACCGGACACCTTCGCGGAGAGCTCCGCGGCGGCCCGGTCCCCGTCGAGATCGTCCAGGAGCGTCATCCCGGAGACCCCCGCGAGGTGGGCGACAACCGCCAGCGGCGGGCCGCCGGCGTCGATCCGCCCGATCAGGCGGGCGACCTGGTTCCTGTCACCGACGTCGCAGGCCGCCGTCACGAGCTCCGCCCCGGTCGCCTCGAGTTCCTCGCGGAACCGCGCGGAGACCTCGCCGGAGCGGGAGGCGAGGACGACGCGCCGCGTCCCGCGTTCCACCAGCCAGCGGGCGAGCCGCCGGCCGAGGGATCCCGTGCCGCCGGTGATCAGGGCGGTGCCGCCGGTGGTCCACGGCGACCGCGGAGCGAGGGTGGTGCGCCGCAGCCTGCGCACGTACCGGCCCCCGGCGCGGAGCGCGATCTGGTCCTCGTCGTCACCGGCGAGCACGGCGCGGACGAGCTGCGCGGCCCAGTCCGGGTGCGGCTGTTCCGGCAGGTCCGCGGTGCCGCCCCAGCCTTCGGGGCGTTCCAGGGCGGCGACCCGGCCCAGTCCGTGGAGCAGCGCCTGTTCGGGACGCGTGACCGGGTCGGCGGCGTCCACGCCGACGGCGCCCCTGGTGACCAGCCATACGGGAGTCTTCGGGTGGCTCGCCCCGAGTCCCTGGAGCAGGGCCACGGTGCGGAGGAAGCCCTGCCGGGTGTCGTCCCCGTCCAGGGGCGTCAGGACGATCACGCCCTGCAGCTCCGACGGCAGGGAGCCCAGGGCGCCCGGATCCGCGTCGGCCCGGTGCGTGCCGGCTCCCGCCCGGCGCAGGGCCGCCACCAGCTCCGCGGCGGGTGACGCGGTGTCCCCGAGCACGGCCCAGTCGCCGTCCGCCGTTGCCGGATCGGGCTCGGCGCACTGCCAGGCCTCCTCGTACAGCCAGTCGGCGATCTCGGTGTGGCCGTCGCGGCCCTCGTGCCAGCGCCGGAGCAGCGGCAGCAGGTCCACGACGCTGTCCCGGTGCTGCCCGGCCGCGCCGAGCAGCTCGGCGAGCCGGTCCACCTCGCCCGCGCCGACGGCCTCCCAGAACCGCTGGTCGGTCGTCTTGCGGCGGGCGGGTTCCTTCCAGTGGCGCTGCCCTTGGAACGCGTAGCCGGGCAGGGCGAGAAGGCGGCCGTCGGGGACGGCCGCGGACCAGTCGATCCCGACTCCGTGCGCGTGCAGGGCGCCCAGGGTGCGCTGGAGCCGGTCCAGGCCGCCCTGGTCCCGTTCCATGGCCGCCAGGACCACGGCGTCCCGGTCCGCGCCCCCGTCGGCCAGCGGCATGGCCAGCACGGGATGCGGGCTGACCTCGACGAACACCGTGTATCCGTCGGCGAGCAGCTGTTGTTGGGCGAGGTCGAGCCGGACGGGTTCGCGCAGGTTGCGGCACCAGTGGGCGGCGTCCAGCTCCTCACCCGCGGCCCGCCGGCCCAGCACCGTGGAGTACAGCGGGATCCCGGACGGACGGGGGCGCAGCGGGGCGAGCTGCTCCCGCAGGCCCGGCAGCAGCGGGTCCATGTGCGCACTGTGGGACGCACAGGCGGCGTTCAGCTTGCCGCACCACACGTCCTGGTCGTCCCACGCGTAGAGCAGCTCCTCCACGATCGCGCGGTCCCCCGAGATGACCGTGGATCCCGGGGTGTTCACCACGGCGACCGAGACGGCGTCCCCGTAGGGGGCCAGTGCCGCCTCGACCTCGGCGAGCGGGAGCTCCACCGTCGCCATCTCGCCGTCCGAGGACAGAGCGGCGAGGGCCGCGCTGCGTACGGCCACGATCCTGGCGCCCTCCTCCAGGGTCAGGGCGCCGGCGACGACGGCCGCGGCGATCTCGCCCTGGCTGTGTCCGACCACGGCCTGGGCTTCCAGGCCCAGGTCCCGCAGGGCGGCCGCCAGGCCGAGGTACATGGTGAACAGCACCGGCTGGGCGACGTCCAGGCGGTCCCACGCGATGCGGTCCTCGTCCCGGAGCAGTTCGAGGACCGACCAGCCGGTCCACGGGCGCAGTGCCTCGTCGCAGCGGGCCACCGCGTCGGTGAAGGCCGGGCTCTCGGCGAGCAGCCGCCGGGCCATGCCCGGCCACTGCGAACCCTGGCCGGGGAAGACGAACACGACCTTGCCCGGCCGCGCGGTGGCCAGGGTGACCGACGCGTCCGGCCGGTCACGGGCGATGGCGTTCAGCCCTTCGATGACCGCGGGCAGGTCGGGTCCGGCCACCGAGGCGCGTTCGGCGAAGTGCCGGCGGCGCCGCGTGGTGGTCCACGCGAGGTCGGCGAGTTCGGTCCCGGGGTGTTCGGTCAGCCAGTGGGCCCACTGGCGGGCCTGGTCCCGCAGGGCCTGCGGGGTCCGTCCGGAGACCACGACGGGCGCCGTGCCCCGCGCGGGGGCGGGCGCCGCCTGCTGCGGGGGCTGTTCCAGCACCAGGTGGGCGTTGGTGCCTCCGATGCCGAACGAGGAGACCCCGGCGCGGCGGGTGCCCGCCCAGGGGCGGGTGTCGTCGCTGATGCGCAAGGCCGCCGGGTCCAGGCCGAGTTCGGGGTTGACCCGCCGGAAGTTGACGGTGGGGACCAGTTCGCCGTGGTAGACGCACAGGGCCGCCTTGACCAGTCCTGCCAGGCCCGCGGCCACGTCGGTGTGGCCGATGTTGGACTTCACCGAGCCGACCGCGCAGGGCTCGTCGCGGTCGGGGGTGAAGACCTCCTGGAGGGCCTGGATCTCGATGGGGTCGCCCATGGCGGTGGCGGTGCCGTGCGCTTCGACGTAGCCGATGTCGGCGGCCGACAGTCCGGCGTCGGCGAGGGCGTCGGTGATCACGGTGGCCTGGCCGTTCACGCTGGGCGCGGTGAAGCCGACCTTGTCCGAGCCGTCGTTGTTGACGGCGCTGCCGCGGATGACCGCGTAGATCCGGTCCCCGGCCTCGACCGCGTCGGACAGCCGGCGCAGCACCACCGCCACCACACCGTTGGCGAGGACCGTGCCCGCGCCGTCGGCGTCGAAGGGCCGGCAGTGTCCGTCCGGGGAGGCGACGAAGCCTTCCTGGTACTGGTAGCCCTGCTCCAGCGGGAAGGTGAACGCGGAGGCGCCGACGAGTGCCACGTCGGACTCCCCGCGCAGCAGGCTCTGCCGGGCCAGATGCGTGGCCACCAGGCCGGTGGAGCAGGCGGTCTGCACCGTCAGCGCGGGGCCGCGCAGGTCCAGCTTGTGCGCCAGGCGCGTCGCGAGGAAGTCGTTCTTGTTGCCGATCGCCGAACGGAAGACCTCCGAGGCGTCCTCGGGATCCCCCTGGTCGTAGCCGCCGAAGCCGACTCCGCCGAAGACCCCGATGCGGCCGGGCTCGGCGCCGGGCAGGATGCCGGCGTCCTCCAGGCCCTGCCAGGCGGTCTCCAGGAAGAGCCGGTGCTGCGGATCCATGTTCTCCGCATCGGCCGGAGAGCACTGGAAGAACTCGGCGTCGAAGAGGTCCGCGTCCGCCACGTAGCCCTTGGCCGGGACGAACCCGGGATCCTCCAGGGCGCTCCGGGGCACGCCGGCGTCCAGCAGCTCCTGTTCGGTGAAGCGGCGGACGGACTCCACGCCGTCGCGCAGGTTCGCCCAGAACTGCTCCGCGCCCCGGGCGCCCGGCAGCCGCAGGGCCATGCCCACGATCGCCACGGCGTCCTCGTCCGCACGGGCCCGGGGCGCCGTCGCCGCGGCCACCGCACGGGGGGCGTCGCCGCGCAGGAACGCGGCCAGCCGGCGCACCGTGGAGTAGCGGAACAGCGTCGAGAGCGGGAACTCGCGGTCCAGGCCGGAGCTGACCAGCTCGTGGACCCGCAGCGCCGCCATGGACGTGCCGCCCAGCTCGAAGAAGCCCCTGTCCGGGTCGACCTCGGCCAGTCCCAGGACCCGCGACCAGGCCGAGACCACCGTCTCCCACACCCGGTCGCCCTCGGCGGCCGGCGCCGCGGGCTCCGGCTGCGGCGCGGGCAGGGCGGCCAGCGCCAGCCGGTCGATCTTGCGGTTCGGCGTCAGCGGCAGGCCGTCCCGCCGCACCCACCGCGCGGGCAGCATCGACACCGGCAGGCGCGCCGCGGCGTGCTCGGCCAGGGCCCGTTCGTCGGCGTCCCCGGAGTAGTACACCCACAGGGCCGCCGAGCCGGCGTCCTCCCGTACCACGGCGGCGGCCTCGCGCACGCCGGCGCACCCGGCGGCCACGGACTCGATCTCGCCGAGCTCGATGCGGTGTCCGGCCAGCTTCACCTGGCTGTCCACGCGGCCGCAGTACTCCAGTGAGCCGTCCTCGCGGTAGCGGACCACGTCCCCGGTGCGGTACATCCGCCCCGCGCCCGCGAACGGGTCCACCACGAACCGCTCGTCCGTCAGTTCGGGCCGGTGGAGGTAGCCCCGCGCGACCCCGCGCCCGCCGATCCACAACTCGCCGCGGCAGCCCCGCGGCACCGGCTGCCGCTGCGCGTCGAGCACGGCCAAGCGGGTGTCGAGGACGGGCGATCCCAGCGAGACCGGGCCGGGTTCGACCCGCCAGCTCGTGGACCAGACCGTGGTCTCCGTGGGCCCGTACATGTTGAGCACGTCGCCGCCGCAGGTCCGCAGCAGTCGGCCGGCCAGGCCGCGGTCGAGGGCTTCGCCGCCGACCAGGAGCAGCCGCAGCCCGCCGAGCAGTTCACGGCCGCCCGCGTCCGCCAGCAGCATCCTGGCCAGGGACGGCGTGCACTGCAGGTGCGTCGGCGCGTGCCGGCGGTATCCGGCCCAGGCGCCGAGTTCTCCGCCGGCGATGACCACGCGGTAGCCCCTGGTCAGGGTCCACAGCAGTTCGAGGCCGGAGATGTCGAAGGACACGCTGGTCACGGCGAGCCAGGTGTCGTCGGCGCCGCCGCCGACGCGGTCGTCCATGGCCCGGCAGAAGCCCGCGAACTGCGCGTGCTCGACGACCACGCCCTTGGGGGCGCCCGTGGAGCCCGAGGTGTAGAGGACGTAGGCGGGGTCGGACGGTTCCGGCGGGGCCGGCAGTGCGCCGTCCGGCCGTCCGTCCCGCGCGGCCCCGGCGGCCTCCTCGACGGACAGCACCCGCAGGCCGTCCGGCAGGGCGTCCGTGAGGGAGCCGCTCGAGATCACCACCGCGAGCCCGCTGTCGGACACCACGTGGTCCAGACGCGCCTTCGGGTACTCCGGGTCCAGCGGGACGTAGGCGGCCCCGGCCATCCAGGTGCCGAGCATCGCCACCGGCAGGTCGGCCGTGCGGGGAAGGCAGAGGCCGACCAGGTCACCCCGGGCCACGCCCAGGGCGGCGAGCCGCCGGGCGATCGCGCGGGCTCGCGCGGACACCTCCCCGTAGGTCAGCTCGCGTCCGTCCGCCACCACGGCCACCGCGTCGGGCGTCCGCGCCGCCTGTCCCAGGATCCGTTCATACGCGCTCTCCCCGGCGGGCCCGGCCGCGACCTCGCCGCCGTGCCCGGCGAGCCACCGGCGCTCCGCGGCGCAGAGCAGCCCGGCCTCCCGGACCGGACGGTCGGGCCGGTCCGCCAGCGACGCCAGCAGGGTCTCGAAGTTGGCGGCCATCCGGCGGGCCGCGTCCTGGTCCAGCACGTGCGCCTGGAACTCCAGCTCCCCGCGCAGCACCTCGCCGTCGGCGGTCAGCGTCAGGCCCAGCTCGAACTTCGACGCGCCCTGGACGTTGCCGGAGACGCTTCCCGTTGTCGGGAGCCGCCAGGCCGCCTCGCCCGAACCGATCGTGGGGAACGCCGTTCCGCCGTAGTTGAACACCGCCCGGAACAGCGGGTTCTCCTCGCCGGTCCGCTCACCCCCGGCGATGCGCACGACCTCGGTCAGCGGAACGCTCTGGTGCTCGAACACCCCCCGTACCCGGGTGTGCGTGCGGGCGAGGACGTCCTCGAAGGACACCGCGCCGGTCAGGTCGCAGCGCAGCGGCAGGGTGTTCGCGAGGAACCCGAAGGTCTGCGCGACCTGCGGCAGCTCCCTCGCCGACCAGATCGTGCCGATGCCGAAGTCGTACTGGTCGGCGTACCGGGCGAGCAGCACCGCGAAGGCGCTGACGTACACCGTGTACCCGGTGACGGAGTTGCGCGCGGCCAGTTCCTCCAGGGCGGTCCGCAGCTCCGCGGGCACGGTGAAGTGCACGGCGCCGCCCCGGTCGTCCCCGGCCGGCTCCCGAGCGGGCAGTTCCAGGCGCTGGGAGCCCTCCAGCTCGGACGCGAAGTACGCGAGCGAACGCGCGAAGGCGCCCTCCTCGAGGGACCGCTTCTCCCACCGCGCGTAGTCGCCGAGGTGGTAGCGGACCTCCGGGAGCCGCAGGGACTCCTGCCCCGCAAGGGCCCGGTACGCCGCGTGCAGCTCACCCAGCAGCAGGGACAGCGACCAGCCGTCGGTGACGGCGTGGTGCAGGGTGAAGCACATGGTCCACGTCTCGCCGGACTCCGCCAGCAGGCAGCGGAACAGGGTCTCGGCGTCCAGCGCGAACGGGATCCGCTCCTCCGCGCGCAGCATCCGGTCGAGCTCGTCGGGGCCGGCCGCCCGCTCGTGGCGCAGCGGCACGGTGAACTCCTGGTGCACCACCTGGACCAGTTCGCCGTCGCGGAGCTCCAGTCCGGTGCGCAGTGCCTCGTGCCGTTCCATCACCGCGCGCAGTGCCAGGCCGAAGGTCTCGGGACACAGCGGACCGGCCGCCTCGAGCCGGAGAACGGCGTTGTACTGCGCGGAGTCCGGATGCATCCGCTCCAGGAACCACAGCCGGCGCTGGCCCTCGGTCGCCGGATGGACGTCGCGCCGCTCGGCGCGTTCCATCGCCGGGCCTGCGGGCGGCAGTTCGGCGAAGGCGCCGGCGAGCAGGTAGTCCACGACCGCTCGCGGCGTGGGGTGTTCGAAGGCGAGCGTGGACGGCAGCGGGGTGCCGGTCACCTCGCTGAGCCGGTTGCGCAGCTGAAGGGCCATCATCGAATCCAGCCCGCGTTCCTGGAACCGCTCGTCCACCGGCATGGGTTCGCCGAGTCCGAGCACGCCGCGGAGCACCTCCTGCACGGCCTCCAGCACCGTGGGGGCGCGGTCGGCCTCGGGCAGTGCCGACAGCCGGGCCGCCAGGTCCGCGGGGGGCGCCTGCCGCTCCTGCCGGGTACGGGCTCCGCCGTCGATCCAGTAGCTCTGCCGCTGGAAGGCGTAGCCGGGCAGGCCGACCCGGCGGCCGGGCCCGTCGAGGACCCGGGTCCAGTCCACGGCGTGGCCGTGGACGTGCAGTTCGCCGAGGCCGCGCAGGATCTGTGCGAGGCCGCCGTGGTCCCGGCGCAGGCTGCCGAGGACCACTCCGCCGCTGTCGGCGGCGAACGTGGTCAGCGGGATGGCCAGCAGCGGATGCGCGCTGATCTCGGTGAACACGCCGAAGCCGTCGGCCCGCAGGGCGTCGAGCGCCAGGTCCATGCGCACCGGTTCGCGCAGGTTGCGGCACCAGTACCGGGCGTCCAGGGCCTGTCCGCCGATCGGCGCGCCGGTCACCGTGGAGTACAGGGGGACCGTCGTCGCGCGGGGCCGCAGATCGCTCAGCGCGGCTTCCACCTCGGGCAGCATCGGGTCGACCAGACTGCAGTGGCCGGCCCGGTCCGCCTTGATCCGGCGGGAGAACACGTCACGGTCCGCCAGCTGCGCGAGCAGGCCGGACACCGCGTCCGCCGCGCCGGCGACCGCCACCGAACCCGGGGTGTTCACCGCGGCCACCGACAGCGATCCGCCGTACTCGGCGAGCAGTTCCTCCACCTCGGCCAGCGGCAGTCCGAGCAGGGCCATGCCGCCCGAGCCGCTCTCGATGCGGTCGAACGCCTGGCTGCGGACGGCGACCACCTTGGCGCCCTCCTCCAGGGTCAGCGCGCCGGCGACCACGGCCGCGGGCACCTCGCCCTGGCTGTGGCCGACCACGGCCTCCGGTTCCAGACCGAGGGACCGCCACACCTCCGCCAGGCCGAGGGCGACCGTGAACAGCGCGGGCTGGGTGACGTGGACGTCGTCCAGGCTCAGCGCGCTGGCCCCGGGGTCCCGGAGCAGTTCGAGGACCGACCAGCCGGTCCAGGGGCGCAGTGCCTCGTCGCAGCGGGCGACGGTGTCGGCGAAGGCCCGGCTTTCGGCGAGCAGCCGCTGGGCCATGCCCGGCCACTGCGAACCGTGCCCGGCGAAGACGAACACGACCTTGCCGCGCTCCGCGGCCACCCCGGTGCACACCGCGTCGTCGACGTGTCCCTCCGCGAGCGCCGTCAGCCCGCGCACCGCCTCGTCCAGGTCGTGGGCGAGGACGGCGGCCCGGTGCCCGAAGTGCCGGCGGTGCCGGGCGGCGGTCCACGCGAGGTCGGCGAGTTCGGTCCCGGGGTGTTCGGCCAGCCAGCCGGCCCACTGGCGGGCCTGGTCCCGCAGAGCCTGCGGGGTCCGACCGGAGACCACGACGGGCGCCGCGGCCCGCGCCGGAGCGGGCGGCGCCGCCTCCTGCGGGGGCTGCTCCAGCACCAGGTGGGCGTTGGTGCCTCCGATGCCGAACGAGGAGACCCCGGCGCGGCGGGTGCCCGCCCAGGGGCGGGTGTCGTCGCTGACCCGCAGGACCGCCGGGTCCAGACCCAGCTCGGGGTCGGCCCGCCGGAAGTTGACCGTGGGAACCAGCTCGCCGTGGTAGACGCAGAGCGCCGCCTTGACCAGTCCCGCCAGACCCGCGGCCACGTCCACGTGACCGATGTTGGACTTCACCGAACCGACCGCGCACGGCTCGTCGCGGTCGGCGGAGAAGACCTCCTGCAGCGCCTGGACCTCGATCAGGTCGCCCATGGCGGTGGCGGTGCCGTGCGCCTCGACGTAGCCGATGTCGGCGGCCGACAGTCCGGCGTCCGCGAGGGCGTCGGTGATCACGGCGGCCTGCCCGCTGACGCTGGGCGCGGTGAAGCCGACCTTGTCCGAGCCGTCGTTGTTGACGGCGCTGCCGCGGATGACCGCGTAGATCCGGTCCCCGGCCCCGACCGCGTCGGACAGCCGGCGCAGTACCACCGCCACCACACCGTTGCCCACCACGGTGCCCTGGCGCTCGGCGTCGAAGGCACGGCAGGAGCCGTCCGGGGAGAAGACGAAGCCTTCCTGGTGGTAGTAGCCGTACTCCAGGGGGAAGGTGAGCGCGGAGGCGCCGACCAGTGCCACGTCGGACTCCCCGCGCAGCAGGCTCTGCCGGGCCAAGTGCGCCACCACCAGGCCCGTGGAGCAGGCCGTCTGCACCGTCAGCGCGGGGCCGCGCAGGTTCAGCTTGTGCGCCACCCTGGTGGACACGAAGTCGGACTTGTTCCCGAGGAGGTTGCGGTAGAACTCGTGGAGTTCGGTGATCTCGTCGCCGCGCACGGTTCCGCTGTTGTAGCCGCCGAATCCGGCGCCGGCGAAGACCCCGATGCGGCCGGGGTGGGAACCGGGCTCGACGCCGGCGTCCTCCAGGCCCTGCCAGGCGGTCTCCAGGAAGAGCCGGTGCTGCGGATCCATGTTCTCCGCTTCGGACCGCGAGTACCCGAAGAACTCGGCGTCGAAGAGGTCGGCGTCCGCCACGTAGCCCTTGGCCGGGACGAACGCGGGATCGTCCAGGACGCTCCGGGGCACGCCGGCGTCCAGGAGCTCCTGTTCGGTGAAGCGGCGGACGGACTCCACCCCGCCGCGCAGGTTCGCCCAGAACTCCTCCGCGTCACCGGCCCCCGGCAGCCGCAGGGCGATGCCCACGATCGCCACCGCGTCCCCGTCGGGACGCTCCCCGGACGCCACCGCCACCGCCACCGCAACCGGAGCCGGCGCCGGCTCCGGCGCCGCGGCCGCCGCACGGGGGGCGTCGTCGCGCAGGAAGGCGGCGAGCTGGCGCACGGTGGAGTGGCGGAACAGGGTCGCGAGCGGGAAATCCCGGTCCAGGCCGTCGCGGACCAGTTCGTGGACCCGTACCGCGGTCAGCGAGGTTCCGCCCAGGTCGAAGAACCCGCTGTCCGGGTCCACTTCGTCCGGTTCCAGCTCCAGTACCTGCGACCAGGCCGAGAGCACCGTCTCCCACACCCGGTCACCGCCGGCGGCCGGCTCCGCGGACCGCGGCCCGGACGCGGCCGGCTGCGGCGGCACGCTGTCGGCGTGCCGCCGGAACGAGCCCTCTTCCCCGGCGTGGAGCAGGGCCAGCCGGCTGACCGGCTGACCGCCGTCCCGGACGAAGGAGCCCAGCAGGGCCTCGAAGTTGGCGACCATGCGCCGTGCGGATTCCCGGTCCAGTACGTGTGACCGGAACTCCAGCTCCCCGCGCAGTCCCCCGGCGGCGGGTGCGAGGCTCATGGTCAGCTCGAACTTGGCGGTCCCCGCGACGTTGCCGGTGAAGAACCCGGCGAACGGCTGCCACGTGCCGTCGTCCGGCTCGGCTCCCAGGCCGTAGTTGAACACCGCCCGGAACAGCGGGTTCTCCTCGCCGTTGCGCTCGGCGTCGACGACCTTGACCACTTCGGACAGCGGCACGTTCTGGTGTTCCATCACGCCGAGCACGCGCGATTTCAGCGCCGACAGCAGACCGGGCACGTCCGGGTCGGCGGAGAGGTCGCAGCGCAGCGGCAGGGTGTTGGCGAGGAAGCCGACGATCTCCGCCGAGCCGGGCAGCCCGCGCCCGGACCACACCGTGCCGATGCTGAAGTCCCGCTGGTCGCTGTACCGGGAGAGCAGCACCGCGAAGGCGCCGGCCAGCACCGTGTACAGCGTGACCCCCGCATCGGAGGCGAGGGCCTCCAGCTCGCCCCGAAGGGCGTCGGGCACGGCGAAGACGACCTTGCCCGCACCGGAGTCCGGTGCGCTGCTCGGCAGTTCCAGGCGCGGGGCTCCGGCCAGTTCGTCCCGGAAGAAGCCGAGACCCGCCCCGAAGGCTCCCTGCTCGAGGGAGTCCCGCTCCCAGCGGGCGTAGTCGCCCAGGTGCACGAGCGGGTCGCCCGCGCCGTCGGGCACCAGGCCCGCGCGGAACGTCCCGTACGCGGCGAACAGCTCGTGCAGCACCATGACCAGCGACCAGGCGTCGATGACCGCGTGGTGCAGGGTCAAGCAGACCACCTGCTCGTCCGCGCCGGTCAGCACCAGGCAGCGCAAGAGCACGGGGCCCGACAGGTCGAAGGGCGTCTCTGCCTCGTCCCGGATCAGGTCGGCCGTCTCCGCGGGACCGGCCGTCTCCGCGAAGCGCAGCGGGGCGGCGAACTCCTCGTGCACCACCTGGACCAGCTCACCGTCGCGGCTCTCCAGGCCGGTGCGCAGCGCCTCGTGCCGCCGCACCACGAACTCGACGGCGGCGGCGAACGCCGCGCGGTCCAGCGGCTCGGAGACCCGGACCGGCATCGTCACGTTGTACTCGGCGGTGCCGGGGCGCATCCGCTCCAGGAACCACAGCCTGCGCTGACCCTCGGTCGCCGGATGCACGTCGCGCCGCTCCGCGCGCTCCACGCGCGCCCGCGCCGTGTCGTCGCCGCGGTCGGTCAGGCAGCGGTTCAGGTACCGCGCCAGGCCGGCGGGCGTCGGGTGGTCGAAGACGGCCGTCGCGGGCAGGGACAGCCCGGTCTCGGCGGACAGCCTGCGGCGCAGTTCCACGGCCATCAGGGAGTCCAGCCCGAGCCCGGTGAACTCCGCGTCGGGGCGGATCTCGTCGGTGCGGCCCAGCGCCACGGCCGCTTCGCGCCGCACGAGGTCGGTCAGAGCACTGGTGCGCTGCGGTTCCGGCAGGCCGGACCATCCGGTGTCGACGCCCTCCGTCCGGGCGTCCGCCAGCCTCCGTATCCGGGTCCTGCCCCGCAGCAGTGGCGAGCGGGCGTCCTCGGCGCCCGAGAGATCCACCCGCAGGGGCACGAGGTGCGCTCGCCGGCTGGTCAGCGCGGTGTCCAGGGCGCCCAGCGCCTGTGCGCCGGTCAGCGCGGCCACGCCCTGCCTGCGCATCCGGGCCAGTTCCGCCCGGCCGAGGTGCGCGGTCAGTCCCGTACCGGCCTGCTCCCACAGGCCCCAGGACAGGCTCAGTCCGGGAAGTCCCTGCCGGCGCCGCTCGACCACGACCGCGTCCGCGAACGCGTTCGCCGCGGCGTAGCCGCTCTGCCCGGCGCTCCCGAGGACACCCGCGGCGGAGGAGAACACCACGAACCGGGTCAGCGGACGGTCGGCGGTCAGCTCGTGGAGCCACCATGCCGCGCGGGCCTTGGGTGCCCAGACCCGTTCCAGGCGCTCCGGGGTCTGGTCCGTGAGCAGTCCGTCGTCGAGCACGCCGGCCAGGTGCCAGACGCCGCTGAGGTCCGGGACGGACTCCACGAGGCGGGCCACCTGGTCGCGGCTGGTGACATCGCAGGCCACCACGCGCACCCGCTCGGCCCCGGCGGCGGTCAGCTCGGCGACCAGCTCGGCGGCGCCGTCCGCGCCGTCGCCCCGGCGGGAGGCCAGCACGAGGCTGCGCACTCCGTACGCGCCCACCAGGTGCAGTGCGATCTGACGCCCCAGTTCACCGGTGCCGCCGGTGATCAGTTCCGTGCCCGGTGCCCGGTCCGCGGTACCAGCGCCGTCGGCGCGTGCCGTGTCGCGCGGGGAGAACCGGACCAGCCGGGGGACGCGTACCGTGCGGCCGCGGACCGCCGACTCCGGCTCGGCGAGGGTCAGCGCCGCCCGGACCGTGTCCGGATCGGCGTCCGCGTCGACGTCCACCAGCCGCACCGGGTGCCCCTCGGCGCGCGCCGCGCGCAGCAGACCCCACAGGGGTGCCGAGGCCAGGTCGAGGGTCTCGTCCTCGTCCACGGACACCGCCCGGCTGGTCACCCACACCAGTTCGGCGCCGGCCGGCCGGGGGCCGGCCAGCAGCTCGCGCGCGCGGGCCAGGGCCGCCGCGGTGAACTCCTGCGGGGTGCCGGAGGGTTGCGTCGCGTCCACGACGATGCGGGAGGGAGCCGGTCCGGTTCCGCTGTCCAGCGTGGGCAGTCCGAGTGCGGCCGCGAGGGGTCCGGCGGTGACCACGGTGTCCGCCGGTTCACCGGCGGGCGACGGGTGCTCCTGGAACTCCAGCCGGTACAGGTGCTGTTGGGTCGCCGTCCGCAGGCCCTCCGCACTGGCCTCCCGCAGGCGCAGGCCCGCGGTGACGACCGGGTCCCCGTTCTCGTCCGTCACCCACAGCCCGGCCTGCTCGCGCGTGCGGTCGAGGCGTACGCGCACCCGTACGACGGACGCGCCGGTCGCGTACAGCCGGGTGCCGCTCCACTCGAACGGCAGCAGGACCCGCTTGCCGCGCGTGGGACCGGCGGCGTCGCCGGCCTCCTCGGCGGTGAGGATCGTGTGGAGGGCGGCATCCAGGAGTGCGGGGTGGATCCCGAAGCCGTCGGGCCGCAGGCTCTCCGGCAGGCGGAGGACGGCATGGAGCTCGTCGCCCTGCCGCCACAGGGCGCTGAGGCCCTGGAAGGCGGGGCCGTAGTCGAGTCCGCGTGCTCGGAAGCGCTCGTAGAAGCCGTCCAGGGGCACGGGTTGCGCGGTCTCGACCGCTGCCGCCCAGTCGACCGGTTCCGGGTCGGGCGCGGCCGTGTCGTGGGTGAGCTGGGCGGTGGCGTGGGTGGTCCAGGGCGTGTCGGGGTGGGTGTCGGGGCCGGGGTGGGTGTGGACGGTCGCCTGGCGGTTCCCGTTGCCGTCGATCTCGCCGACGGCGATCTGTACGCGCAGGCCGCCGGTCTCGGGCAGGACCAGGGGGGCGGTGAGGGTGAGGGTGTCCACCGCGACGGCTCCGACCCGCTCGGCGGCGGTGAGGACCATGTCGAGGATGCCGGTGCCGGGCAGGAGCACGGTGTCGAACACCTTGTGATCGTTCAGCCAGCGCTGTCCGGGTGCGGTGGCGTCGATGATGCCGGTGAGGATCAGGCCGTCGCCGGAGGCCAGCGGTGTCGACAGCGTGAGCCACGGGTGGTCCAGGCCGTCCACGCCCCCACCCGAGCGGGCCGCCGCCGGAGCGGCGCCGGGGGCGGGGAGCCAGTAGCGCCGCCGGTCGAAGGCATAGGTGGGCAGTCCGTCCGCCACCGAGGCCCGGGGGACCAGCCGGTGCCACGGCCACGCGTCCGCGTGGGCGAGTCCGGCGCGGACCCAGGAGGACAGGACGTCGGTGGTGTCGGCCCGGTCCCGGTGGGCGGTGGCCACGGCGACGCCCCCGTGCTGCCGGGTGACCTCGTCGAGGACCATGGCCATGACGGGGTGGGGGCTGATCTCGATCCAGGTGTGGTGGCCGTCGAGGGTGGCTGCCTGGCCGGCCTGGTCGAAGCGGACCGGTCGGCGCAGGTTGGCGCACCAGTAGTCGGCGTCCAGTTCGGTGCCGTGGAGCAGGCGGCCGTGGACGGTGGAGTAGAGCGGGATGTCTCCGGCGGCCGGTTGCAGGCCGTGGAGTTCCTCGGCGAGGGCGGGCAGCAGGGGGTCCATGTGGGCGCTGTGGGAGGCGTAGTCCACCTGTACCCGGCGGGCGAACACGTTCTCGGACCGCAGCCGGGTGAGGAGGGCGTCGAGGGCGTGGGCGTCTCCGGAGACCACGGTGGACGTGGGGGTGTTGACCGCGGCGATCGACAGGCCGGTGTCGGCCAGCCGTTCGCCGATCCACTCGTGGCCGCGTTCGACGACGGCCATGCCGCCCTGCCCCTGGCAGGTGGCGACGGCCCGGGAGCGGGCGGCGACGATCCGTGCGCCCTGTTCGACGGTGAGGATCCCCGCGACGACGGCGGCGGCGACCTCGCCCTGCGAGTGTCCGATGACGGCCTGCGGGGTGATGCCCATGGACTGCCACCAGGCGGCCAGGCCCAGGCTCATCGCGAACAGCGCGGGCTGTACCTCCTCGACCCCGGCCAACGGTCGCTGCCCGGTGAGGACTTCGGTGACCGACCATCCGGTCCAGGGCAGCAGGGCGGCGTCGCAGGCGGCCACGGTCTCGGCGAACACCGGGGAGTGGTCGTACAGGGCACGGCCCATGCCCTCCCACTGCGACCCCTGCCCCGGGAACACCCACACGCCGCCGGAACCGGCCGCGGCGAGCGCCGCTGCGCCCAGTCCCTCGACGGGGGCGATCACGCCCTCCGCGTCGGCGCCTTCGGCGAGTGCTTCCAGCCGGCTGATGGCCTCGTCGCGGGTGGTGGCGAGGACGGCGCCCCGGTGGTCGAACCAGCTGCGGTGCCACAGGGCCGTGGACGCCACCCGGTGGAGCGAGACCTCCGGGTGCGCCCGCCACCACGCGGCCCAGCGCCGGGCCTGCGCCCTCACCACCTCCGCGTCCCGGCCCGACACCACGACCGGGAACACACCCTCCGGCACCGCCGTCTCGATGACGGGCTCCGCGGCAGGGGGCTCTTCGAGGATGAGGTGGGCATTGGTCCCGCTCAGTCCGAACGAGGACACACCCGCACGCCGGACCCGGGACTCCTCCCGCGGCCAGGAGCGCGCCGCGTCCAGCAGCCGCAGGCCGCTGCCCTCCCACTCGACGTGGCCGCTGGGCTGCTCGGCGTGCAGGCTGGCGGGCAGCCGCTCGTGCTGGAGCGCGAGCACCATCTTGATCACGCCGGCCACGCCCGCGGCGGCCTGGGCATGACCGATGTTCGACTTGGACGATCCGAGCCAGACCGGCCGCTCCGCAGACCGTCCCGGACCGAAGACGGCCGCCAGCGCACCCGCCTCGATCGGGTCACCGAGCGGGGTCCCCGTACCGTGCGCCTCGATGGCGTCCACGTCCGAGGGGGACAGCCCCGCGCGGGACAGCGCCTGCTCGATCACCCGCTGCTGCGAGGGGCCGTTCGGCGCGGTCAGCCCCTGGGACCGGCCGTCCTGGTTCACGGCCGAGCCGCGGATGACGGCCAGCACCCGGTCCCCGTCCGCCTGCGCGGCCGACAGCCGCTTGAGGACCAGGACGCCGCAGCCTTCGGACCAGCCGGCCCCGTCGGCGTCGGCGGAGAAGCTCTTGCACCGGCCGTCGGTAGCGGTGCCGCGCAGCCGGGCGAACTCCACGAACACCGACGGTGTCGACATCACCGTCACACCGCCGGCCAGCGCGATGTCGCACTCCCCCTGGCGCAGCGCCGTCACCGCCAGGTGCAGGGACACCAGCGACGAGGAGCACGCCGTGTCCACCGTCACCGCCGGGCCCTGCAGCCCCAGGGCGTACGAGACCCGGCCCGACAGCACACTTCCGGCGCTGCCCATGGAGCCGTACGCGTCGAGCGCACTCAGGTCGTGCTTGTGGAAGCGGTCGTAGTCCGACCCCATCGCGCCGAGGTACACAC
The DNA here is from genome assembly GCF_040652335.1 of Streptomyces sp. NPDC048270. NCBI lineage: Bacteria > Bacillati > Actinomycetota > Actinomycetes > Kitasatosporales > Streptomycetaceae > Streptomyces > Streptomyces sp. NPDC048270. The sequence goes on along the minus strand of NZ_JBEZLV010000002.1, from coordinate 73,908 downwards.
CGGTGTTGCTGCCCTCGAGGGTTTCGGGGCGGAGGCCGGCCCGCTCCAACGCCTCCCACGAGGCCTCCAGCACGAGCCGCTGCTGCGGGTCCATCGCCTGGGCCTCGGGCGCCGGTATCCCGAAGAAGCCCGCGTCGAACTCCGCGACGTCCCGCAGGAATCCGCCCGTCCGCGCATAGCTCTTGCCGACCGCTTCCGGGTCCGGGTCGTAGACGTCCCAGCCGTCCCACCGCGAGGGGAACCCCTCGATCGCGTCCCCGCCCGAGGACAGCAGCTCCCAGAACTCCTCCGGCGTCCCCACCCCGCCCGGCAGCCGGCACGCCATCGACACGATCGCGACCGGATCGTCGTCCTGGTCCGCGGCCCGGACCACGGCTCCGGCGGGCAGCGCCGCCGGTGACAGGTCCATCCGTTCCAGGAGGAACTCCGCCATGGCGGACGGGGTCGGGTAGTCGAACGCCAGCGTCGCGGGCAGCGGCACCTCGGTCTCCTGCGAGACCCGGCGCCGCAGCTCCACGGCCATCAGCGAATCGAGGCCGAGGTCCCTGAGCACCTGCTGCGCCGACACCGCGGCCTCGTCCGGCAGGCCGAGCACGTCCGCCGCCGCGGACCGCACCAGCAGCGTCAGCGACTCCCGCCGCTGGTCGGGGGAGAGCGCGGCGAGCCTGGCGCGCAGGCCCGCCGGGGCCTCCACCGTGTTCGCCCGCCGCAGCCGCCTCCTGACCATGCCGCGCAGCAGCACCGGCACCTCGTCCTGGCCGCGATGCAACGAGGCCAGCCCGAGTCGGACCGGGACCAGATGCCCCCCCGCCCGCGTCGCCAGCGCCGCGTCCAGCGCACGCAGCCCTTCGTCCACGGACAGCGGCTCGATGCCCATGCGCCGGATCCGGGCCAGCTCGGCCCGGCCGAGGTGCGCGGTGAGCCCCGTGCCGGACTGCTCCCACAGCCCCCAGGACAGACTCCTGGCGGGCAGGCCCGCGTGCACCCGCCATTCGGCGAACGCGTCCAGGAACGCGTTGCCCGCGGCGTACGTGCTCTGGCCGGCGCTGCCGAACACCCCGGCCAGCGAGGAGAACATCACGAACTCGGACAGCGCGTGCCCACGGGTCAGTTCGTGCAGGTGCAGCGCGGCGTCCAGCTTCGGGGCGAGCACGCGCTCCAGCCGCTGCGCGGTCTGGTCCGGCAGCAATCCGTCGTCCAGCACTCCGGCCAGGTGCCACACCGAATCGAGGTCGTCGAGGGAACCGATCAGGCCGGCGAGGGCCTCCCGGTCGGCGACGTCACAGGCCACGATCCGTACGCTGTCGGCCCCGGCCGCCGTGAGTTCGGCGGCCAGGCCGGCAGCCCCCGGGGCCCGGTCGCCCTGCCGCGAGGTCAGTACGAGGCGCCGCACCCCGCGGGTGCGCACCAGGTGCCGGGCGAGCTCCCTGCCCAGCTCACCGGTGCCGCCGGTGACCAGTGCGGTTCCCGACGGTGCCGGGGCTCCCGCGGTGGCGTCTTCCGGGTCCGGTTCGACCGTGACCAGCCGCGCGACCCGGATCTCCCCTCCCCGGACCGCGATCTCGGGCTCGTCCGCGACGGACACCGCCCTGGCGAGCGCGGCGGCGTCCTCGGCCCCGGAACCGGTGTCCACCAGGCGCAGCGACCGCTGCGGATACTCGGCGCGCGCGGCCCGGACCAGCCCCCACAGCGGGGCGTGCACCAGGCCCTCGACGCCGTGGCCCGGCTCGGCCGCTACGGCCTCCCGGGTCACCCAGACCAGTTCGGTCCCGTCCAGTCGGGACTCGGCCAGCAGACCCCGCACGGTGTGCAGTGCCGTGGCGGTGGTCGTGCGCACCGCGTCCGCCAGAGCGCCCGGCTCCCGCGTGGTGCTGTCGACGACCAGGCGGGCCGGGGGCTCGCCGCCGGCGTCGAGGAGGGCGCGCAGCTCGTCCGCGTCGGTGACGGGCCGTCCGCCGACCACCTGCGCGAGGTCACCGGAGCCGCCGAGGACCCAGGTCTCGGCCGGTGCCTCGCGCGTCGTGCCGGCAGGCTGGAAGTCGAGCCGGTAGAGGTGGCCGCCCGTGCGCCGCCGCAGCTGCTCCTCGGTCGCCGAACGCACCACGAGCGCGTCCACATAGGCCACCGGTTCGCCGTGGGCGTCCGCCATCCACAACCGGGCCTCGGAGGACGCGGGGTCCCGCTCGATCCGGACGCGGAGTTCGGTCGCCCCGGTGGCGTACAGCTCGGCCCCGGCCCACTCGAAGGGGAGCGGCACCCGTCCGGTGTCGGCGTCCAGTACGGAGAGCGCGTGCAGCGCCGCGTCCAGCAGGGCCGGATGCACCGCGAAGCCGCCGGCCGCCGCACTCTCGGCCTCGGCCTCGGACTCGGCCTCGGGCAGGCGGACCACGGCGTAGGCGGTGTCGCCGCTGCGGGACAGCTCCACCAGGCCCTGGAAGGCGGGCCCGTAGTCGATTCCGCGCTCGCGCAGCCGGTCGTAGAACCCGTCCAGATCCACGGGCGTGGCGCCCGCCGCCGGCCAGTCGTGGAGCTGCCGGAAGCCGTGGCCGTCGGTGTCGCCGGCCGCCAGGGGGGTGAGCCGGGCGGTGGCGTGGGTGGTCCAGGGCGTGTCGGGGCGGGAGTCGGGCTCGGGGTGGGTGTGGACGGTGGCCTGGCGGAAGCCCTCGGCGTCGGCGCCGGTGACGGCGATCTGTACGCGCAGCCCGCCGGTCTCGGGGAGGACGAGGGGGGTGGTGAGGGTGAGGGTGTCGATCCCGGCGGCGCCCACCCGGGCGGCGGCGGTGAGGACCATGTCGAGGATGCCGGTGCCGGGCAGCAGCACGGTGTCGAACACCTTGTGGTCGTTCAGCCAGCGCTGTCCGGGTGCGGTGGCGTCGATCCGGCCGGTGAGGAGGAGGCCGTCGTCGTCGGCCAGCGGGGTGGAAAGGGTCAGCCAGGGGTGGTCGAGCCCGTCCGCGCCCCAGGCCGAGGGGTCGGCCTGGGTGTTGGCGGGGGCGGGGAGCCAGTACCGCCGGCGGTCGAAGGCGTAGGTGGGGAGGGCGGTTTCCACCGGCGTCCGCGGTACCGCGCGCTCCCACGGCCATCCGGTGCCCCGGGCGAGTCCGGCGCGGACCCAGGAGGACAGGACGTCGGTGGTGTCGGCCCGGTCCCGGTGGGCGGTGGCCACCGTGGTCCCGCCGTGCTGCTGGGCGATCTCATCGAGGGCCATGGCCATGACGGGGTGGGGGCTGATCTCGATCCAGGTGTGGTGGCCGTCGGCGGTGGCTGCCTGGCTGGCCTGGTCGAAGCGGACCGGTCGGCGCAGGTTGGCGCACCAGTAGTCGGCGTCCATCTCGGTGCCGTGGAGCAGGCGGCCGTGGACGGTGGAGTAGAGCGGGATGTCTCCGGCGGCCGGTTGCAGGCCGTGGAGTTCCTCGGCGAGGGCGGGCAGCAGGGGGTCCATATGGGCGCTGTGGGAGGCGTAGTCCACCTGTACCCGGCGGGCGAACACGTCCTCGGACCGCAGCCGGGTGAGCAGGGAGTCGAGGGCGTCGGCGTCTCCGGAGACCACGGTGGATCCCGGGGTGTTGACCGCGGCCACGGACAGACCGGTGCCGGTGAGGCGTTCGGTGATCCAGTCCACGCCGCGTTCGACGACGGCCATGCCGCCCTGCCCCTGGCAGGTGGCGACGGCCCGGGAGCGGGTGGCGACGATCCGCGCGCCCTGTTCGACGGTGAGGATCCCCGCGACGACGGCGGCGGCGACCTCGCCCTGCGAGTGTCCGATGACGGCCTGCGGGGTGATGCCCATGGACTGCCACCAGGCGGCCAGGCCCAGGCTCATGGTGAACAGCGCGGGCTGTACCTCTTCCACGCCGGCCAACGGCCGCTGCCCGGTGAGGACTTCGGTGACCGACCATCCGGTCCAGGGCCGCAGGGCGGCGTCGCAGGCGGCCACGGTCTCGGCGAACACCGGGGAGCGCTCGTACAGGGCACGGCCCATGCCCTCCCACTGCGACCCCTGCCCCGGGAACACCCACACGCCGCCGGTGCCGCCCGCCAGGAGGGCCTCGTCGGCCGGCGCTTCGACGGGGGTGATCACGCCGAGGACATCGGCGCCTTCGGCGAGTGCTTCGAGCCGGTCGATGGCCTCGTCGCGGGTGGTGGCGAGGACGGCGCCCCGGTGGTCGAACCAGCTGCGGTGCCACAGGGCCGTGGAGGCGACCTGCTCCAGGGGTACCTCCGGGTGTGCGCGCCACCACGCGGCCCAGCGCCGGGCCTGCGCCCGCACCACGCCCGCGTCCCGGCCCGACACCACGACCGGGAACACCCCGCCGGCCCCGGCCCCGGAGACCTCCGCGGGTTCCTCCGGGGAGCCCGCGGGCGCCGGGGCCTCTTCGAGGACCAGATGGGCGTTGGTGCCGGACAGTCCGAAGGAGGACACGCCCGCGCGCCGCGGCCGGGACTCCTCCGGCGCCCAGGAGCGGGCCTCGCCCACCAGTTGCAGCCCGCTGCCCTCCCAGGCGATGTGCTCGCTGGGCCGCTCGGCGTGCAGGCTCGGGGGCAGCTGCTCGTGCTGGAGCGCGAGCACCATCTTGATCACGCCGGCCACGCCGGCGGCGGCCTGGGCATGACCGATGTTCGACTTGGACGATCCGAGCCAGACCGGCCGCTCCGCGGACCGTCCCGGACCGAACACCTCCGCCAGCGCGCCGGCTTCGACCGGGTCGCCCAGGGGAGTCCCGGTGCCGTGCGCCTCGATGGCGTCCACGTCCGCGGGGGACAGCCCCGCGCGCGACAGTGCTTCCCGGATCACCCGCTGCTGCGAGGGGCCGTTCGGCGCGGTCAGCCCCTGGGACCGGCCGTCCTGGTTCACGGCCGAGCCGCGGATGACGGCCAGCACCCGGTCCCCGTCCGCCTGCGCGGCCGAGAGCCGCTTGAGGACCAGGACGCCGCAGCCTTCGGACCAGCCGGCCCCGTCGGCGTCGGCGGAGAAGCTCTTGCACCGCCCGTCGCCCGCGGTGCCCCGCAGGCGGGAGAACTCCACGAACACCGACGGTGTCGACATCACCGTCACACCGCCGGCCAGCGCGACATCGCACTCGCGCTGGCGCAGCGCCGTCACCGCCAGGTGCAGGGCCACCAGCGACGAGGAGCACGCCGTGTCCACCGTCACGGCGGGGCCCCGCAGCCCCAGGGCGTACGAGACCCGGCCCGACAGCACACTGCTCGCCCGGCCGGTGTTGACGTAGCCGTCCTGGTCCCCGAGACCGTGCCCGAGGCTGCCGTAGTCGCCGTTCATCGTGCCCAGGTACACACCGGTGTTGCTGTTCTCGAGGGCCTCGGCGGGGTATCCGGCCCGTTCGAGGGCCTCCCAGGAGGTCTCCAGGGCCACGCGCTGCTGCGGGTCCATCTGCCGCGCCTCGCGCGGCGGTATCCCGAAGAAGCCCGCGTCGAACTGCTCGACGTCCCGCAGGAATCCGCCCGTCCGCGCATAGCTCTTGCCGACGGCCTCCGGGTCCGGGTCGTAGACGTCCCAGCCGTCCCACCGCGAGGGGAACCCCTCGATCGCGTCCCCGCCCGAAGACAGCAGCTGCCAGAACTCCTCCGGCGTCCCCACCCCGCCCGGCAGCCGGCACGCCATCGACACGATCGCGACCGGTTCGGTCAGCTGCGCCTCCAGATCGGTCGCCCGCCGCTTGAGCTCCCGGATCGCGGGCAGGGCGAGTTCCAACCGACTCTGTTCAGACATCAGGGGTTCCTTCCGGGAAGTGCGGGGAGGCGGGAGGCGGGAGGGGGAGCTGGGCGCTGGGAGCTTCTAGAGTTCGAGGAGGGCGTCGAGTTCGGCGCCGATCTCGGCGACCGACCGGGCCGGTGCGGGCGCGGCCGGATCCGATGGCGACTGCGGTTCCGCTTCCGCCGTCCCGGACTCCGCGCGGCCGACTCCCAAACGCCGCATCAGCAGTTCCGCGATGTCCGCCGGGGTCGGGTGGTCGAAGGCGAGGCTCGACGGCAGTGCGACCCCGCCGGCGTTCGCGAGCCTGCGCCGCAGCTCCACGGCCATGAGCGAATCGAGGCCGAGCTCGCTCAGTACGGCCTTGCTCCTGAGCGCACCGGGGCCGGGCAGCCCCAGGACGACGGCGACCTCCTCCAGGACCAGCCGCGTGACCGCGGCGGCCTGTTCCTCGGGCGTCCGGCCCCGCAGGCGCTTGCGCAGCCCGCCGTCCGCCGTGTCCGCGCCGGCGCGGCGCAGCGAGGGCCGGACCAGCACCCGCAGCAGCGCCGGGGGTTCGCCGTCCAGCGCGGCCAGGTCGAGCCTGACGGGCACGAGGTTGCCGTCCGGCGAGCGCAGCGCACGGTCCAGCAGCCGCAGGGCCTTGGCGACGGGCAGCGGCGCGATGCCCTGGCGGCGCAGGCGCCCCAGTTCGGCCTCCGTGAGGTGCGCGGTCATTCCCGAGCCCGCCTGCTCCCACAGGCCCCAGGCCAGGCTGGTGCCGCCGCTGCGGGCGGCGAGGGCGTCCAGGTAGGCGTTGGCCGCCGCGTACGCGCCCTGCCCGGCGGAGCCGAGGGTGCCGGATATCGAGGAGAACAGTACGAACGCCGACAGGCCCAGATCCGCGGTGAGTTCCGCCAGGTGCGCGGCCCCGTCGAGCTTGGGGGCCAGCACCTTCCGCAGGCGTCGCTCGTCGTAGTCGAGCAGCAGGCCGTCGTCGATGACGCCGGCGAGGTGCAGTACCGCCGACCAGTCGTCCGCCGAGGACAGTACGCCGGCCACCTGCGCCCGGTCCGAGACGTCGCAGGCCAGCACCCGCACGGATCGCGCACCGGCCTCGGCCAGCTCCGCGGCCAGACTCCGGGCCTGCGGGTGTGCGGGGCCGGAGCGCGAGGTCAGCACGAGGTCGCGGACCCCGTGCTCGGTCACCAGGTGCCGGGCGACCGCCCTGCCGAGCTCGCCGGTACCGCCGGTGATCAGCACCGTTCCGTCGGCCACGGAGGCGGCCACGGAGGCGGCCGCGGAGGCGGCCGCGCCGGCCCCACCGGGCGCGCCGGCCGCGGTCAGCCGGGGCGCCAGGAGCTCCCCGTCCCTGACGGCGAGCTCCGGCTCGCCGGACACCGACAGCGCCGAGAGCAGGGTCGCGGCCTCGATCCGGTCGCAGTCGACGATCCGGACCACGGCCTCCGGGTGCTCCCGCCGCGCCGCCCGCAGCAGCCCCCACAGGGGCGCCTGGGCGAGGCCGCGCACGCGGTCCCCGGGGCGTGCGGCCACGCTGTCCCTGGTGATCCACACGAGCTCGGTGTCCTCGCGGGGCAGCAGCCGGCGCAGCAGGTCCAACGCGTGCGCGGTCGACGCGTGGGCGGCGGCCGCTCCTTCGGCATCCGCTCCTTCGGCTTCCACTCCCTCGGCGTCCCCGGTGGCGTCGATCAGGATCCGGCGCGGGCCGTCCTCCGAGACCGTCTCGGACGGCGCCACCCCGAGGGCCTCGGACACCGGGCCGCGGCCCAGGACCCGTACCGGCTCCGGGACCGCGGGCACCTGCGGCACGGGCCGGAAGGCCACGCGGTAGAGGTCGGGCACGGTGAGGGCGGCGCGCAGCAGGCCGGCGCTGACCGGACGCAGCCGCAGGGCGCCGACGTACGCCACCGGCGCCCCGCCCGGGTCGGTGACGGTGGCCCGGATCTCCTCGTCCCGGACGTCGACCCGGACGTGGAGCTCGGTGGCCCCCGTGGCGTACAGGCGGACGTCGCTGAACTGGAAGGGGAGTTGGGCCTCGGCGGAGGCCGGCACCACCGCGCGCATCACCTGCAAGGCGGCGTCCAGCAGGGCCGGGTGGACACCGAATCCGCCCGCCCCGCCGACCGGCAGCCGGACCACACCGCACGCGGTCCGGCCCTGACCGCGCAGATCGGCCACCCCGCGGAAGGCGGGGCCGTAGTCGACGCCCTGGGCGGCGAAGCCCTCGTAGAAGCCGGAGGGGTCGGCGGCGGGCAGTGCGGGCACCGACCAGTCGGCGGGCTCCGGACCGAACGCGTCCACCAGCACGCCCTCGGCATGGGTGCTCCACGCACCCGAGCCGTCCGCCCTGCCGTGCAGGGTCACCGGCCGCCGTCCGCCTTCGGAGGGGCCGATCCTGACCTGCACGTGTACCGCGTCCTCCAGCACCATCGGCCGCGACAGGGTCAGTTCGCCGACCCCGGCCGCCCCGGCCCGGCCGGCGCCCGCCAGGACCATGTCCAGCAGCGCGGTGCCGGGTACGACGACGGTGCCGAAGACCACGTGATCGGCCAGCCAGGGCTGGGTCGAGGCCGACACCCGGCCGGACAGCACCCAGCCGCCGTCGGCCAGTTCGGTGCTCTCGGTCAGCCACGGGTGCCCGGCGCCGGAGCCGTCCGGCCAGAAGCGCCTGCGCTGGAAGGGGTAGGTGGGCAGGTCGACGCGGCGGCGCCGCCCGCCGAGGAGCGCGGTCCAGTCCGGCCGCGCACCCGCCGTGTGCGCCCGGGCGACCGCCAGGGTCAGCGCCTCGGGTCCGGACCGGTCGGGACGCTGGGTCGCCACCACGACGGCGTCGCGGTCCAGGCAGTCCTCGATCATGGCGGCGGGGGTTCCGTCGGGGCCGATGTCGAGGAACCGGGTGACGCCCTCGCCGAGCGCGGTGCGGACCGCGTCGGCGAAGCGGACCGGTTGCCGCACCTGGCGCACCCAGTGGTCGGGACCGCAGGCGGTGACGGCCCGCCCGGTCAGGTTCGTCACCAACGGGATGCGCGGCGGGTGGAAGGTGAGGCCTTCGGCCACCCGGCGGAACTCGTCGAGCATGCCGTCCATGTGCGCGGAGTGGAAGGCGTGGGACACGTTGAGCCGTTTGGTGCGGCGTCCGGGGAGCCGTGCGGCCGCCTCGGCCACCGCATCGGCGTCGCCGGCGATCACCACGGACTCCGGCCCGTTGACCGCGGCGAGTGCCACCCGCGCGGACAGCAGCGGGGCCACCTCGTGCTCGCCGGCCTGGAGCGCGAGCATCACGCCGGTGTCCGGCTGGGCCTGCATCAGCCGGCCCCGGGCCACGACCAGCGCGCAGGCGTCCTCCAGGGAGAGGACCCCCGCGACGTGTGCGGCGGCCAGTTCGCCGACGGAGTGCCCGAGCACCAGGTCGGGTGTGACGCCCCAGCTCTCCAGGAGCCGGAACACCGCCACCTCGAAGGCGAACAGGGCGGGCTGGGTGAACTCGGTACGGCGCAGTGCGTCCGGGTCGTCGATGACCGCGGCGACCGGAAGGCGCAGGTGCCGGTCGAGCGCGGCGCAGATCTCCCGCCACGCGGCGGCGAACACCGGGTAGGCCTCGCACAGATCGGCTCCCATGCCCGCGCGCTGGGTTCCCTGCCCGGCGAAGACGAACGCCGTCCGGCCGTCGCCCGCCGATCCCCGCACCACCGACGCCGAGGACTCCCCGTCGGTGATCGCGCGCAGCCCGGCGAGCAGGTCGCCGGTGTCGCGGCCGATGACGACGGCGCGCTCCTGGAAGGGCGTGCGCGAGGTGGCCAGGGAGAACGCCAGGTCGGCCGGGTCGGTTTCGGGGTGCGTCCCGACCCGGACGGCCAGCCGGGACGCCTGTTCGCGCAGGGCCTGCGGGCTCCGCGCGGACAGCGCCCAGGGCAGCAGGGCCGGACGGGACCCGGCCACCGGTTCCCGGGCCTCGGCGGCCTGTTCGAGGATCAGGTGGGCGTTGGTGCCGCTGATGCCGAACGAGGAGACGCCCGCACGCCGCGGGCCGTCCCCGTCCCAGGCCACGGGGTCCGTGGCCAGCCGGAGGGAACCCGCCGACCAGTCGACATGGCGGGAGGGGGTGGCCGCGTGCAGGGTACGGGGCACCGTGCCGTGGTTCATGGCCAGCACCATCTTGATCACCCCGGCCACGCCCGCCGCCGCCTGGGTGTGCCCGATGTTGGACTTCACCGAGCCCAGCCACACCGGCCGGCCGGAGGCGCCGTAGGTGGCCTGCAGCGCGCGTGCCTCGATGGGGTCGCCCAGCGTCGTGCCGGTGCCGTGGGCCTCCACGACGTCCACGTCGGAGGCTTCGAGCCCCGCCGCGGCGAGCGCCTTGCGGATGACCTGCTGTTGGGCCCGGCCGTTGGGCGCGGTGAGCCCGTTGGACGCGCCGTCCTGGTTGACGGCCGAACCGCGGATCACGGCCAGCACCGGATGCCCGTTGCGCCGCGCGTCGGACAGCTTCTCCAGCAGCAGCAGCCCGCTGCCCTCGGACAGGGCCGTGCCCGAGGCGCCGTCCGAGAAGGCGCGGCACCGCCCGAGGGGGTCGAGGCCGCGCTGGCGGCTGAACCCGACGAACAGTCTCGGCGTGGCCATCACGGTGGCGCCGCCGGCCACGGCCAGCGTGCACTCGCCCCTCGCCAGGGCCTGCGCGGCGAGGTGGATGGCGACCAGGGAGGCCGAGCACGCGGTGTCGACGGTGACCGAAGGCCCCTGGAGGCCGAGCGCGTAGGAGACGCGGCCGGAGACCACGCTGGCGGCGCTGCCGGTGAGCCCGAAGCCCTCGGAGCCGTGCGGGGTGCCCAGCGAGGCGTAGTCCTGGCCGTTGGTGCCGAGGTAGATGCCGGTGTCGCTGCCCCGCAGCGCGGCCGGCGCCATCCCGGCCCGTTCCAGCAGCTCCCAGGACCCCTCCAGGAGGAGCCGCTGCTGCGGATCCATGGTCAGCGCCTCGCGGGGGCTGATCCCGAAGAACTCCGGGTCGAAGTCGGCGGCGGCCACGAAGCCGCCTTCGCGGACGTAGCTCGTACCGGCGTGGTCCGGATCCGGGTGGTAGAGCGCGGACAGGTCCCAGCCGCGGTCCTCGGGGAACGGGGTGATGGCGTCGCCGCCGTCGGAGAGCAGCCGCCAGAACCCCTCCGGATCGCGTACTCCCCCGGGGAACCGGCAGCTCATGGCGACGATCGCGATGGGCTCGGCCGCGCCCGCGGCCGCGTCCTCGGGGACCACCGCCGGGGCGGTGGCGGTGGCGGCGGCGGTGGTGGCGGCGGGGCGGGCGGCCGGGGCGGGCTCCCCGCCGGCCGGGCCGGGCTCGCCGGCCGGCAGGCCGCCTTCCTCGCGCAGGTACTCCTCGAGGACGTGGGCGGCGACCTGCGCGGGCGTGGGGTGCTCGAAGATCAGCGTGGCGGGCAGCCGCAGCCCGGTGGCCGCGCCGAGCCTGTTGCGCAGCTCGACGCCGAGGACCGAGTCGAAGGCGAGCTCCTTGAACGTGCGGCCGACGTCCACCGCGTCGGGCGCCGCGTGGCCGAGTACGAGCGCGGTCTGCGCCCTGACCTCGTCCAGTGCGGCGCGCGCCCGGCCGTCCGCGGGCAGTGCGGCCAGGCGCTGGCGGAACGCGGGCTCCCGGACGCCCGAGGGGTCCCGCCCGTCGGGCAGGTCGCCGAGCAGGGCACTGGGGCGGGTGGCGGTGAAGACCGTGCGGAAGCGGTCCCACCGCACGTCCGCCACGGTGACGCAGGGCTCCGGGGAGGCCACCGCCCGGTCCAGGGCCAGCAGGGCCAGATCCGGCGCCATCGGGGGTACGCCGTGGCGGTCGAGGACGTCCTTCACCGACCCCCGCGCCATGCCGTCCCCGTCCCAGGGGCCCCACGCCACCGAGGTCGCGGGCAGCCCCTGGGCGCGGCGGAGCGCCGCCAGGCCGTCCAGGTAGGCGTTGCCGGGCGCGTAGTTGCCCTGGCCCGGGACGCCGACGGTCGCGCCCCACGAGGAGAAGAGCACGAACGCGGCCGGCCCGGGGCTGAGTTCGTGCAGGTTCCACGCGCCCTGCGCCTTCACCCGCAGCGCCGCTTCGACCTGCTCGGGGGTGAGGTCCTGGACGAGCCCGTCGTGCAGGGCCCCGGCGGCGTGCACCACCGCGTCCGGCCGGGTCCGCCCGACCAGCCCGCGGACCGCCTCCCGGTCGGCGACGTCGCAGGCGACGACCTCGACCTCTGCCCCGAGCCGGCGCAGTTCGGCGGTGAGGGCGGCCGCCCGGGGTGCGTCCGGCCCGCTCCGGCTGACCAGCACCAGGCGTTCGGCGCCCTGGCCGGCCAGCCGCCGCGCCACCTCGGCGCCCAGCGCGCCCGTTCCGCCGGTGATCAGCACCGTCCCTGCGGGGCTCCAGGCGCGGGCCGGCCCCGCGGCGGCGCGGACCAGCCGGCGGCCGTGCGCCGCGGAACCCCGGATGGCCACCTGGTCCTCGCCGTGGCCGCCCGTGAGCACCCCAGCCAGGACCGTCCCGTCGTACGCGGCGGACACGTCGATCAGACCGCCCCAGCGCTCCGAGTGCTCCAGGGCGACGACCCGGCCCAGCCCCCAGAGCAGCGACCCGTCCGGGTCGACGGCCTCGTCGGCCACCGCGACCGCGTCCCGCGTCACGCACCACAGCGGGGCGTCCACACCGGCGTCCCCCAGCGCCTGTACGGCGGTCAGGGCCGCGGCGTAGCCGGCGGGAACCCCCGTGTACCCGGCGTACGGGCCGTCCTGCGCGGCCGGCAGGCACAGCACGCCGTCGCAGGCCGTGCCGCGCAGGCGGGCGGCCAGCGCACCGCGCTCCAGACCGGGTTCGACCTCCATGAGGGTGACGCGCAGTCCCCGTCCGGTCAGGTCCTCGGCCACCGAGCGCGCCCAGGCGTCGCCGGCGGGCGTGAGGGCCAGCCAGTCTCCGGGGCGCACCGCCGGTGCGGGAACCTGCTTCCAGCCGACGCGGTACTCCCAGCCGTCCAGGACGGACTCCGAGGTGCGGCGCCTGCGCCAGGAGGCCAGGGCGGGCAGGACGGGGGCGAGGGCGTCCCGGTCGAGGCCCAGGGTGCGGGCCACCCCGTCGAGGTCCTGCCGGCCCACGGCGTCCCAGAACGGCGCGTCCTGCGTCCCCCCGCCGGCGGCCGCCTCGGCGTCGATCCAGTACCGCTGGTGCTGGAAGGGGTACGTGGGCAGGTCCACGACGTGCGCGTCCGCCCGCTCGAAGGCGCGGCTCCAGTCGACGTCCACCCCGGCGGCGTAGGCCTCGGCCAGAGCCGTCAGGAACCGGCCGCCCTCCCGCCGGCGCAGCGTTCCGACGGTGCGCACCTCGGCGCTCTCCTCCACGCCCATGGTGAGCACGGGGTGCGGAGTGCACTCGATGAACACGCTGCGGCCTTCGGCGGCCAGCTCGCGTACGCAGGCGTCGAGTTCGACGGTGGAGCGCAGGTTCCGGTACCAGTAGCCCGCGTCCAGGGTCGCGGTGTCGATCCGGCCGACGTCCACGGTGGAGAAGAAGCCCGCCATTCCGGGACGCGGCCGGATCCCGGCCAGGTCGGTGAGGATGTCCTCGCGGATCGCCGCCACCTGCGCCGAGTGCGAGGCGTAGTCGACGGGGACCCGCTTGGCGCGGATCCCGGCGGATCCGCAGTGCGCGAGCAGCTGCGCGAGCGCCTCCGGTTCGCCGGAGACCACCGTGGCCCGCGGACCGTTGGCGGCGGCCACCGACAGCCGGCCCGGCCACCGCGCGGCCAGCCGCTGCGCGTCCGCGCGCGAGCACACCAGCGAGACCATGCCGCCCCGGCCCGCGAGGCCTCGGCGGATGGCCCGGGACCGCAGCGCCACCACGGCCGCCGCGTCCTCGAGCGACAGCGCGCCGGACACGCACGCCGAGGCGATCTCGCCCTGCGAGTGGCCGAGCAGGACCTCCGGGTCGACGCCGTGGTGGCTCCACAGCCGGGCCAGGGACACCATCACCGCCCACAGGGCGGGCTGTACGACGTCCACCCGTTCCAGGGCGTCCGCGTCGCCGATCACCTCGCTGAGGTTCCAGTCGACGTACGGACGCAGGGCCGCCTCGCACTGCGCGAACCGTTCGGCGAACACCGGTGAGGAGTCCAGCAGTTCGGTGGCCATGCCGGCCCACTGCGCGCCCTGTCCGGCGAACATCAGCACCGGGCGTTGCCCGCGGCCGGATCCGACGACCAGGTCCGGCAGCTGGGCCCCCGACGCGAGGGCTTCCAGGCCGCGGACCAGGTCCGCGGTCCGCGACCCCAGCAGGACGGCCCGGTAGGCGTGGTCGGCGCGGGTGGTGGCCAGGGAGAGGCCGACGTCGGCGGCCGAGAGGCCGGGGTGGGCGGCGAGGTGGGCGCGCAGCAGGCGGGCCTGTTCCCGCAGGGCGGGTTCGGAGCGCGCCGACAGCACCCAGGGGATCCGCGTCCGCGCGTCGGGAGCCCGGCCGCCGGCGGGTTCCCGGCCGTCCGCCGGCTCCCCGGCGGGGACGGTCTGCGTCGGCGGTCCGGCCAGGGCGAGGTGGGCGTTCGTACCGCCGTAGCCGAAGCTGCTCACCCCGGCCAGGCGCGGCCCCTGCGGCCACGGCCGGCGTTCGGTGACCACGGCCAGCTTCGCCGCGTCGAAGTCGATGTCCGGGTTGGGCGTGCGGAAGTGCAGGCTGGGGGGCAGCTCGCCGTGGAAGAGCGCCAGGGAGGTCTTGAGCACGCCGAGCACCCCGGCGGCCGGTTCGAGGTGGCCGAAGTTGGTCTTGGCCGACCCGATCCGCAGCGGGTCCCCGTCCTTCCTGCCCTCGCCGAACACGCTGCCCAGTGCCGCCGCCTCGATCGGATCGCCCCGGCGGGTCCCCGTGCCGTGCGCCTCCACGTACGCCACCGTGCCCGGGGCGGCCCCCGCCTCCCGCCAGGCCGAGCGCAGCACTTCGGCCTGCGTGTCGGCGCTCGGGGTGGCCAGGCCGTCGGTGGTGCCGTCGTTGTTCACGGCGCTGCCGCGGATCACCGCGTAGATCCGGTCGCCCTGCCGCCGGGCGTCCGCGAGCCTGCGCAGGACGACCACGCCGCAGCCCTCGCCCCGGACGTATCCGTTGGCGTCCGCGTCGAAGGCGCGGCACTGCCCGTCGGGGTTCTGCGTGCCGAACTTGGACATCGCCACGGTGGTGTGCGGATGGAGGACGAGGCTGACCCCGCCCGCCAGCGCGAGGTCCGACTCGCCGGACCGCAGGCTCCGGACCGCCTGGTGGACGGCGACCAGGGAGGAGCTGCATCCGGTGCCTATGGACATCACGGGGCCGCGCAGGTCGAGGGCGTAGGCGATGCGGGCCGGGATGATCGAGGTGTCCGTGCCGATGGCGGTGTGCGTGCGGATCTCGCCGGGGGACGCGCCGGTGGCCAGGTGGTACTCCTGCCACATGGTTCCGAAGAACACGCCGGTGGCCGATGCGGCGAGCCGGTCGGCCCGGATCCTGGCGTCCTCCACCGCGGCCCAGGCGACCTCGAGGGCGAGGCGCTGCTGCGGGTCCATCTGGGCGGCCTCGGTGGGCGAGATGCCGAAGAACGCGGCGTCGAACCCCGCGACGTCGTCGAGGAACCCGCCCCACCGCGTCGTCATCTTGCCGGGCGCGGAGGGGTCGACGTCATGCCAGTCATCGGCTCTCCACCGCTGCGGGGGGACCTCCGCGATGGCGTCGATCCCGTCCAGCAGGCCCTGCCAGAGCGCCCCGGGGGAGTCGATCCCGCCGGGGAGGCGGCAGCCGAGCCCGATGATGGCAATGTCGTCGGCGTTCATCACGCATCCTCACTTCGGGGCGGTCGCGGCCGACCACCCGGTCCCTACGGCTGCTCGTCGAGGCTGATCGCCTGGGAGGGGCACACCCGCACGCACTCCTCGACGCTGTCCCACAGTTCCTCGGGCGGGTGCGGGAGGAGCAGCACGACGGTCCCGTCCTCCGGGCTCTGGTCGAAGACCAGGGGTTCGGTCAGGGCGCACATCCCCGCGCCGCAGCACTGCGAACGGTCGACGTCGACCCTCATCGCCGTCACCAGCCGACCGGAAGGCGCCGCACGCCGTACATGGACGACAGGTGGGCCGTCTCGATCTCCTCGGGAGCGGCGGCCAGGTGCAGGTCGGGGAACTCGCGGATCAACTGGCGGAAGGCGATCCGCATTTCGACGCGGGCGAGCTGCTGCCCCACGCACTGGTGCACGCCGTAGCCGAAGCCGAGGTGGCGTCCGGCGTTGCGGGTCAGGTCGAGGAGGTCCGGATCCTGGAAGGCGCCGGCGTCGCGGTTGGCCGCGGACAGGGCCACGGTCACGACCTCGCCCGCCCGGATCTGCCGGCCCTCCAGCTCGACGTCCTGCAGTGCTCCCCGGATGATGCCGAACTGGACGATGCTCAGGTAGCGCATCATCTCCTCGACCGCGCCGTTGACCAGCGCCGGGTCCTTGCGCAGCAGCGCCAGCTGGTCCGGCCGGGAGAGCAGCAGACAGGTGCCGAGCCCCAGCATCTTCGCGGTGGTCTCGTGGCCCGCGGTGAGGACGAGCATCGCCGAGCCCGCGGCCTCCTCGTCCGTGAGGTCGGAGGCGGCGACCCGGCTCAGCAGGTCGTCCTCGGGCCTGTCGCGCTTGCGGCGGACCAGCCCGGTCAGGAATTCCGCCATCAATTGGAAGGCCTCCACGACCTCTTCCATCGAGCGGTCGTAGTCGAGCATGGTTTCCGAATGCTTCTGGAAGAAGGCGTGATCCTCGTACGGAACACCCAGAAGTTCGCAGATCACCAGCGAGGGAATCGGCAGGGCGAATTCTCGTACGAGATCAACCGGCGGGCCCATCTCGCGCATCGCCGCGATCCGGTCCGCGGTGATCCGTTCCACCTTCGGTTCCAGGTTCCTGGTCCGCCGTACGGTGAATTCGCCGGTGAACAGCTTCCGGAAACGGGTGTGCTCCGGGGCGTCCATGAAAATGAAGACACCGGGCCTCGTCGGCCCCGGTGCGCCCTCGCCGACCGCCATCCGGCGGTGTTCTCCGCGCGAGCTGAACCGGGGGTCGTTCAGCACGGAACGCGCCGCTGAGTACCCGGTGACCAGCCATCCGTTGGTGCCGTCCGGATAGGCGAGTCTGCTCACCGGGTGCTCGTCCCGCAGCTCGGCCAGCCCCGGCGGGGGGCTGAAAGGGCAGGTGCGCTCGGTGGGAAAGACCACCGGTTTCAGGTCGGTCCTGGTCAAGGTCGACTCCGTGGTTGTAAGGGCCTGTTCGGCCGGCCAGGCGGAACCCCTGCTCGGAGGACATCCGGTCACGCCCGGCCGCGGAAGCGGATTCCCTTGCTGACTTCGGGAAAAGTCCCGCGGAACGGCGTGACCCGATGATGCCAGACAACCCGGATATCGATCGGTCTGTTCATGTGGTGTGCAGCTTTCTCGCGATTGCGGCACCACCACTTCTTGAGCGCTCTCCTAGGAATTCTGTCCGGGGCTCCGGGTCGCGCCGACCAGTGCGGCCGAGTTGCCCGGTGCCTGCACACCCTCGAGCAGGTCCTGATGGGCCTGGCCGATTTCCTCGAAGGCGTAGGTGTGCCCCAGGTGGGGGTCCAGGAGGCCCATGTCGATGAGGCGGGTCACGGCGTGGCATTCGCGCGGATTGGCGAAATGGGATCCCTGGAGCCGCTTCTGCCTCATCCACAGGTATCTGAGGTCGACGTCCACGTTGAATCCGGACGTGGCCCCGCAGATCACGATCATGCCGCCGGTGCCGCACACGTAGACCGACGTGGGGATGGTGTCGCTGCCTGGATGCTCGAAGACGATCTTGGGCGAGGCCTTCTCGCCGAGGATGTTCCAGATCTCCCGCCCGAAGCGCCGGAGTTCGGCCGTCCACCGCTTGTGCTCTTCGGTGCCGGCCGGGGGCACGCGTCCCCAGTGGCTGTACTCGGTCCTGTCGATGACGCCCGCGGCGCCCAGGTCGAGGCAGTACTTGGCCTTCTCCGGCGAGGACACGACGGCGATGGGCCGGCCCCCCATCTGCCGGGTCAGGGAGATGGCCATGGAGCCGAGGCCGCCGGAGCCGCCCCAGATGAGGACGCCGTCCCCGGGCTGGACCGTGTTGGGCGCCCAGCCGTTGAGCTGCCGGTACGCGGTCGCGCCGGTCAGCAGGAAGCCGGCGGACTCCGCCCAGCTCAGCCTGGCGGGCCTGGGCAGGCACTGGAAGTCGGCGACCAGGGCGAACTGGGCGAACGAGCCCCAGTTCGATTCGTAGCCCCACGCCTGCAGGGAGGACGCGAGCATGGGGTCGACGCCGAGCCGGACGTCCGGATCGTGCTCGTCCCACAGGCCGGCCGAGACGATGACCTCATCGCCGACCTTGACCTGCCCTACGCCGGCGCCCACCTTCCAGACGATTCCCGAGGCGTCCGATCCGCCGACGTGGAAGGGCTCCGGGCTGCCCTGCCGCTGGCGTGCCGCCACCACGTCGACGGGATGGCCCTTGGCGGCCCAGACGTTGTTGTAGTTGATGCCGGCGGCCATGACCGCGACGAGCACGAACCCGGGCGGGACCTCGGGCGTGTCCACGACCTCCGTCCGGAAGGCGGTCGCCGGGTCTCCGTACCGGTCCGGGCGGATGACCGACGCGTACATGGATCTGGGGACGGTCCCGAGCGGGGGCAGGTCTCCCACCTCGTAGAGCGTGCTGGTCGTCGAGGAGTCCACTGTAATCTCCGGTGTCGAGTGGTCGGTTGGTCCCTGGCCCCTGTCCTGTGCCGCACCGTCAGACGGCGGAGGCGTCCGTCACCGGGAGGGCCCCGGCGGCGACCGCGTTCTCCAGCATGTAGCCCCGCCCCCACACGGTCCGGATGGACAGTCCGACGGGCAGGAGCCGGCGGCGGAGCCGCATGATGTGCAGATCGAGCGAGTTCCGGTTCAGCGTCAGCGCCCGCAGGGCGAAGCGCTCCACGAACTCGGTGCGGTGCACCACGTCGCCGAAGCGGTCGACGAGCAGCCGCATCAACTCGGTCTGCGTGGTGGAGAGGGTGATCGAGTGATGGCCGAAGCACAGGGTTCCGGTCGAGTCGATCGTCGGTACCCGATTGCTGTCGAAACGGTTCTGGAGGACCGCGACCCGGGCCTCCAGGTCGTCCCGGGACACCGGGGGGCGCACCCAGTCCTCGACCGGGTCGCTGCTGATCGGCGGCTGCGCGCCCGCCTCCACGACGAGCAGTCGCGGCATCCCCTCCTGCCGGCAGCGGGTTCTCAGATCCGCCTGCGCCGGCCATCGGACGAAGACGACGTCGGAGTTTCGACCGCCCACAGCACGCCCTCCCTGTACATCCCGCGTACATCCCGGTCCGTCCACGAAAGCGCGTGGACCTCTCGGCCCGGACGAGCGCCGGTCGAGCGGGGAAGGCGGTCCGGCGGGCAGGGGCCGCGCCCTCGGGACGCCGGCCGGTGCCGCCGCAGGTCGCCGGCCGGCCCCGCCGCAGGTCGCCGGCCCGCCCCGCCTCAGGGCGCCGGGATCGCCTCGCGCAGGCTCCGGGGGCGCATGTCGGTCCAGTGCTCCTCGACGTACGCGATGCTCTCGGCCCGCCCCGCCGGCCCGGCCGCGATCCGCCAGCCGCCGGGCACCTCGGCGAACGCGGGCCACAGCGAGTGCTGCTCCTCGTCGTTGACCACCACGTAGAACGCGCCGTCCTCGTCGTCGAACGGGTTCACTGCCATGTTTCCTCCGGTTCGGGGAGCGCGGCGCGGTCGACCTCGCCGCGGGCGGTCAGCGGCATGCGCGCGATGACCACGATGTCGTCCGGGACCAAGGGGGCGGGCAGTTCGGCCGCCAGCTGCCGCCGCAGCGCCGCCGGCAGCCTCGACGCCCGGCGGGACAGCGCGGGCGCGTTGGCGAGCGGCCTGTCCCGGGTGTCCGCGGGCGGCCGGTACACCCCGCCGTAGCGGCCCGCGCCGTCCGCGGGGACGATCACCGCCTCGAACCGGCCGGGTGCCTCGGCCGACCAGGTGCACAGGACCGCGCGGCCGTGCTCCTCGCCCCAGGCCTCCAGCGCGTGCGGGTCGAGCGGCGTCCCGTCCGCCGTGGCGGGCACCCCGCACTCGGCGGCCTCGCGCACCAGCCTGGCGTTGGGGATCCCGGTCAGCCGCAGGCGCCCGCCGTGCCGGGCCAGTTCGGCCCCGAGAGTTGACACCTGGTGCACGTCCGTACCCCAGATGACGGCGGGGACGTCCGCGAGCGGCGCCGGCCCGCTCGGCCGCTTGTGCAGCACGACCTCGTAGCGGTGGCGGGTGAGTTCGTTCCCGTCCGGCCCGGACTTCATCCGGATGTCCACGCCCGCGACCTCGTCGCGCTTCGCCGCCCAGGCGGTGAAGTAGGCCGGATCGAGGTGGAGTTCCGTCTCGCGGAGCACCGCGCGCGCTACCGCCGCCCGGACGGCGGACGGCTCGTCACCCGGGCGCTGGGCGTGGTGGACGGCCGTCAGCAGCTCCCGCAGCGTGCCGTGGTTGCGGACGTCGCCGATGAGGATCCGGCCGCCCGGCGCGAGCCGCCCGAGCGCGGTGTCCAGGACGCCCGAGAGGTAGGCGGCGTCGGGGAAGTACTGCACGACCGAATTGAGCAGGACCGTGTCGAAGTACTCCGCCGGCAACCCGTCGGCGCAGTCGGCGGGCTGGCAGCGCAGCGTGACTCTGTCCTTCAGCCGTGGATCCGCGCCGACCTGCCCGCCGAGGCGCTCGATCACCGACTCCGAGAAGTCGGTGGCCCAGTAGACCTCGGAATCCGGAGCCAGCGGCCCGAGCAGGAGGCCCGAGCCGACGCCGATCTCCAGCACCCGGCGCGCCCCCAGGGCGCGGACCCGCTCCACCGTGGCGTCGCGCCACTGGCGCATCTGCGGCAGGGGGATGGGCTCGCGCGTGTAGGAGCTGTTCCACCCCGTGAAGTCCTCGCCGATCCCGGTGCTGTCCGGCGCGGTGTCGCCGTACATCTCGTCGTAGATCGCGCGCCACTTCTCCACGTGCCGGGTCACGTCCGCGTCCGCCACCTCGGGCACCACGTACGCCACCAGGCGGGGCTCCCCGGGCCGGTCCTCGCGGCAGACCACGGCCGCCCGCGCCACGCCCTCCCGTTTCCGGAGCGCGGCCTCGACCTCCTGCAACCGGTCGGTGGTGCGCTGTTGCGCGTGCGTGAGGGGCGCCATGCTCCTGTCCCTTTCGGTCATCCTGCGCAGGGTCACTGGTGGGGCCACCCTAGGAAGGGATCCCCGGGTCATCCGACCGCCTGACAGATGTCTGCCAGACCCGGCCGGGCCCGCGCCGTGGGTTCAGGCCAGGGCCGCCACGGCCTCGCCGATGGCCGCCGCCAGGTCCGCCGGCCGGCTGGTCGGCAGGTCGTTGCCACCCGGCAGCGTCACGACCCGGAACGGTCCGGTGGTGAGCGCCGACCACGCCTCGACCTGGGCGCGTTCGACGGTGTGGTCGTCGAGGCCGTACACGGCCACCGTCGGTACCGCGACGGGCTCGGCGCCGCCGCGCTCGTACAGCTCCAGCTCGTGGGTCTCGACGAGTTCGTAGTCGGCGCGCAGGGCCGGCTCGACGATGTCGAGCAGCTCCTCGTTGGAGAGGAGCTGCGCGGGGAGGTATCCGTCCTCCACCACCTGCCGGAGGAAGTCCGGCCGGGGCAGCGCCCAGGTGGGCTCGCGGCGGACGCTGCCGGGAGCCGGGTTCGAGGACACGACCAGCGCCCGCACCCGGTCGGGGCCCAGGCGCCGGGCCACCTCGTAGGCGATCGTCGAGCCGGCGCAGTGCCCGTACAGCACCACCGGCCGGCCCTGTGCGTGGTCGCGCAGCTCAGCGGCGAGCTTGTCGGCGAGCTCGGGCATGACGGTCTGCGCCGGTTCCTCCAGCCGGGACTCCCGGCCCGGCAGGCGCACCGAGTAGGCGTCGAAGGCGCCGGAGAGCGCGACGCACAGCGGGCGCACGGTGGTCACGCCGGCGCCCGCGTGCGGAAAGGCGTACAGCGCGCACTCTTTGGGGCCATCGTGAGGGACACCGACGAACCAGCGGCTTTTCGTGTTTGTTCCCATGCACGTGAGGATGGCCAGTCATCGCGGCCCGCGGCCGCCAACCCTGACTGACCTCTGAAAGATCCTCGGCGATACGCCCGCCCGGACGGCGAGACTGCCCTCCGGAGAGCCAGTCGAAGACGCAGAGCACCGAGAGCGAACGCGGGAGACAGCGGTGGACAACTTCGGATCGGTCGGCGTGGCGAGCCCGGACCACATCGGCCACGCGGACCACACCGGCGGCGCGGACCACACCGGCGGCGCGGACCACGCCGGCCACGCGGACGACGCCGGCCACGCGGACGACGCCGGCCACGCGGACCACGCAGGCCACGCCGGCCACGACGGCCCGGACCTCGGGCTGCTGCGCGCCCAGGTGCGGCTCCAGTGGGCCGACGCACTGGAGCACGACGACTTCGGCGACGACGAGGACTTCTTCGAGGCCGGCGGGAACTCCCTGCTGGTCGCCGAGATCATGGCCATGCTCGGAGCCCAGCTCGGCGTACGCCTGGCGCTGCGGCTCTTCTTCGCCCACCCCACGGTGAACGAACTGGCCGACGCGCTGGCGGAGCACGAGGCCCTTCGGGCACCGGCCCGGTGAGCGCCGCGCCGGCGTCCGTCGCGGGCGCCCCCTGGAGCGCGTGGAACGAGACCGCGCGGCCCTTCCGCGCGGACGCCACGATCCCCGAGCTGATCGCCGAGTCCGCCGCCCGGTACCCGGACCACCCGGCGATCGTGACCTCCGACCAGCAGGTCCTCACCCACGGCGAGCTGGACCGCCGCTCCAGCCGACTGGCCCGGCTGCTGCGCGAGCGGGGACTGGGCCGCGGCTCCAGCGTGGGCGTCTACGGCCGGCGCGACGCCTGGGCCCTCGTCGGCATGCTCGCGGTGCTCAAGGCCGGCGCCTCCTACGTCCCGCTCGACCCGGCCTGGCCCGCCCCCCGGGTGGTCGGGCTGCTCGACCAGCTCGACGTGGCCGCCGTACTGACCGACCGGGCCTCGCTGCCCGCCGTACAGGAGTTCCGCTGGGAGGTGCCCTCGCTGCGCCACGTGGTGTGCCCCGACATCACCGAGGAGTTCTCCTGGTCGGCCACCTTCCGGCCCGAGCGGATCGCCGACCTCTTCGACCACGTGTCCGGCTCCCCGGACCCGCTCGAAGCCGCCGGCTTCAACACGCGCCGCTCGGAGCACCCCTTCACCACGGATGACCTTCGGGCCTACCAGGACCACGTGGCGGGCTTCGTACGGGCCGCGACCCGCGCCGAACGGCCCGCGGTCCTGGAGATCGGATGCGGATCCGGGCTGATCGTCGAGGCCCTGGCACCGGGGGCGTCCCGCTACGTCGCCGTCGACCCCTCACCGGTGTCCGTGGCCCGGAGCGAGGAGGCCGCGGCCCGCGCCGGGGCCCGGATCGAGGGCGCGGTCTGCTTCGCCCATGAGGCCGCCGAGCGGGTGAGCGGCCCGTTCGACGTCATCGTGCTCGCCAGTACGGTGCAGTTCCTGCCGGACCTCGACCACCTGACCGGCGTCCTCGACTCCCTCCTCGGGCTGCTCGCCGACGACGGGGTCATCGTCCTCGCCGACCTCGTCGATCCCGGCATCAGCGCCTACCCCGGCCTGCGGGTCCCGCCCCGCTTCGTCGAGCGCCTCCCCGAGCTCCTGCCCGGGGCGGCCCGTGCGAGCGTCCACCGCCGCCGGGCCGGGGAGCTCGCGGGCGAACTGGCCGAGCGGTACGACGCCGTCATCCACGCCGATCCGTCCCGCGACCGCACGGGGCCGGGCCGCGAGCCCCTGTGGACCGGCCATCACATCGCGCTCCGGCCGGACGCCCCCCTCGCCACCGGTCCGACGGCCGACGACGTCTGCTACACGATCTTCACGTCCGGCTCGACCGGCGCCCCCAAGGGGGTCGTGGTCACGCACCGGTCGGCGGTGAACCTCATCGACTGGGTGAACCGCGTCTACGGGGTCGGGCCCGCCGACAAGCTCCTGTTCGTCACGTCCTTCTGCTTCGACCTCTCGGTCTACGACATGTTCGGCGTGCTCGCGGCCGGTGCGACCATCCGGCTGGCCTCGGCGGCCGAACTCGCCGAGCCCGACACCCTGGTGGACGTCCTCGAACAGGAGGGCATCACCATCTGGGACTCGGCGCCCGCCTCCCTGGCCATGGCCATGCCCTTCGTCCAGGCCCGCGAGCCCGCCGGGCGCGACACGCTGCGCCTGGCCCTGCTCAGCGGGGACTGGATCCCGGTGCCGCTCCCGGACCAGATCCGCGCCGCGTTCCCGAACGCCGAGGTGGTGTCGTTCGGCGGCGCCACGGAGTGCACCGTCTGGTCCAACGACTACCGGGTGGGCGAGGTCGACCCCGCGTGGCCGAGCATCCCCTACGGCAAGCCGATGCAGAACGTCCGCTACTACGTCCTCGACGCCGCCCTGCGGCCCTGCCCGCTCGGCGCGGAGGGCGACCTGTACATCGCCGGCACCTGCGTGGCCCTGGGCTACGCCGGCGCCGTCCATCTCACCGCCGCCAAGTTCCTGCCCGACCCGGGAGCCGTACGCCCCGGCGAGCGCATGTACCGCACCGGCGACCGCGCCCGCTGGCTGCCGGACGGGAACCTGGAGTTCCTGGGCCGCCTCGACGACCAGGTCAAGGTCCGCGGCTACCGGATCGAACTGGGCGAGGTCCAGAGCGCCCTCCTGCAGTGCCCGGGAGTCCGCGCGGCCTCGGTGGTGGCCCCCACGGGCCCGGGCGGCCGCACCCTGGCCGGCTTCTACGTCCCGGAGGGCGAACCCCTCCGCAAGGCCGACCTGGTCCGCGCGCTGCGCACGATCCTCCCGCCCTACATGATCCCGACCCGCCTCACCGCCCTCGACACCCTCCCGCTGACCCGCACGGGCAAGGTCGACAGAGCGTCCCTCCTACGCCGCCTGTGAGCCCCGGGCCCGCCGGGCTCGTCCCAGCCGCTGCCGAGGGCGTAGACCAGCCCGCGATCCCAGGCGCCCCCCGTCCGGAACGAAGCCCCTGATCCCCCCGGACAACGCCGAAGGCCCAGGTCTGCGGACCTGGGCCTCCTGGCCATGAGCGGTGCGCGCTCCGCTTCTCATGGCTCGATCGCCGCGGTCAATCGTGTGTCGGGAGCCGGATGGCGGGTGGTTACATCGTCAGCGCGTCGGTCTTGTCGTTCCACGTACCGCCGTGCACGTACTTGAGAGTGGTCAGGTCGTAGCAGCTGCCGGCCGGTGCGGACATGGACGGGTCCGGCTGGAAGTCCCGGAAGTCGATCATCGTCCCGCCGAACTGGGCCCGGTTCACGCAGATGGCGCTGGCCTGGTCGCGGAAGCTCCAGTCGCTGAGGTTCTTGGTGCCACTGGCACTCCACTGAAGGCGGCGGCCGGTGTAGTTGGAGTGC
The DNA here is from genome assembly GCF_040652335.1 of Streptomyces sp. NPDC048270. NCBI lineage: Bacteria > Bacillati > Actinomycetota > Actinomycetes > Kitasatosporales > Streptomycetaceae > Streptomyces > Streptomyces sp. NPDC048270. Next base: position 48,711 of record NZ_JBEZLV010000002.1, on the reverse strand, counting down.
TCCCACAGGCAGACCCACCCGTACGTACAGTCAGAACTCGCGAACGTCGAGGCGGGTGCCTGCCCCGTCACCGGCTGGCCGAGCGCCTTGCCGATCTCGTTCGCCTTCTTGGCGACTGCGGCGTTCTCCTTGACCAGGGACGCGTCCGCCTCGGCCTGGCTGTCGAAGCACTTGACCTGGCCGCTCAGCACCTCGGCGCAGACCTGAGCACCCTGCCAGCCCTGGGCGAGGTTGATCTGCTTGCCCTTGTAGGTCGCGATGACAGGCTTGGACGCGGCTATCTCCTTGCGCACCTGCTCCTCTGCGGCCGGGCTGAGCGTCCCGGAAGCAGGTGCGGACGGCGAGGGCGCGGCCGCCCCCGCCGAGGGTGCTGTGATGAGCATGGCGCCGACGGCGGCAGTCATGGCAAAGCCGATACGAACGAAACGCATAGAAGTCTCTCCCCGTTTTGAGCGACCTGACGGCCCCTCACTCTGCAAACACAGACGGATGGTTGGGATCAATCCAGCCAGCCGAGCCGGAAGAGTAACCAGGGGGCGCCGATATGCAGGTGACCGAGATCACCAACTACCGGCTTATGTGGGCGAGTTGGCCACATGATCGAGTTCTTTGGCCTGAACGGGTCCGCTACTGCCTCGGTGTCTGCCCGGCCTTGTCCGCGACGCCCCGGCCGACAATGGCCACGGAGGTCACCGGCGTTCCGGCCTTCCCCCACGCGCTGTCCTTGAGGAGCACCGTGCGCTCACCCAGCAGGCGCAAGCTGCCCTTGTCGAAGATCCATTCGGTGCGCTCGCCGTTGTGGACGCGGGCCACCGCGACGCCCGCTCGGCCGGCCGCGTCCGTTGACTCGGGTACCAGGACGACTCCGGGGATGCGGGCGGCAGCACGGTAGAGCGCGGCGCTGATCCCGGGAGGAGCCTCCACGGTCCGCAGCAGGTCGCCGATCGCGACGAACGCCTGTTGGTCGGGACCGGTGGTCGATCCCGAGTCGGAGCCGTGGTGGGAGCGGGCGTCGGCGTAGATCGTCTCCAGCAGGCGGTCGGGGTCGGTCGGAAGGGTTTCGAGGAAGCGGTAGGTGGGGCCGTTGAGGCTGGCGCTGTCCTTGCCCCGGACGGGATCCGTCGTGCTGCCCTTCGCATTGACGGTGAGCGTGCCGGCCGTCCCGTCCACGGATACCCAGCGCTCGGCCGATTCGTCCGTTCGAGACGGCTCCATCCCTCCGCCCGTGGTCTCGGACAGGGCTGTGGAGTGGCCGGTCGTCTTCGTGTAAAGGAACTGGCCGTCCCGGACGGCCGGAGCGGGCGCCGCCTGAGCGGCAAGAGCCACCCGGTCCAGCAACTGCACGGCCGCAGGTTCAGGCCGTGCGACGGGCGGGCGCCCGTCGGAGCCGTTCATCCCGAAGGTGACGGCCAGGGCCACGGCGCACGTCGCGGCCCCGGCCGCGAGGAAGAGGGCCATGGGGCGACGAGACCGGGTACGGGTGGGTCGAATGTTCCTTGCCGTCTCGCGCATCAGGTGCTCCTTGATCCGGTGGTGTCCACGGAATTGCAGGTCTGCATCGGAAAGGCCCGGCAGGCGCCGGAGGGTCTCCGCGCCCTCGTGCGGGTCGAGCAGTGCGTCGTCGGCGGCGTTCACAGGTTTCCCTCCCGTGCGGTTGGCGACGCGGGGGCGCGTCTGGAGGTCGGCGGCTCCGCGAGCTGCGCGGCCGCGAGTGTGCGGAGGCGGGCGCGGGTGCGGGAGAGGCGGGAGCGCACGGTGCCCACGGGCACCCCACACGCCTGCGCCACCTCGTCGTGGCTGAGGCCGGACCACACGTGCAGGAGGAGGACCTCGCGGTCCGTGCGCCGCAGCCGCTTCAGAACGGCGAGAGTCGCGGCGGCCTGAGCCGCATCGGCGATGCGGGACACGACGGCGTCCGCTACGTCGGGGACCGCGTCGGGGGGCGGGAGCCGGGCTATCGCGTCACGGTGCCGGCGTGCCGCCCTGCGGGTGTTCCGTATGACGTTCGTAGCGACCCCGAACAGCCAGGCCCGATGGCTGGTGACGCTGTCGAGCGTGTCGCGGAGCCGCCATGCCTCAAGGAAGGTGAGGGAGACGATGTCCTCGGCCCCGGTACGGTCCGCGGTCATGCGGACGGCGTGCGCGTACACGGCCTGGGCGTGTGCGTCATAGATTTCCGCGAACAGTTGGTGGTCCACACTGGGTAGTGTCCGCACGGACCACCGCGTTGCATGTGACCTGCGTCACCGACGGAGCCTCGGTGCCGCGAGTGATCCCACGACTCCGCGCGGCCGCAGCGGTCTCAAGGCCGACGCGGAGGGCCGTGCGCTCACCGACGCGTACCGCGCAGCGTCGACGACGAGCGGAACGATGCTCCCGGGGCCGCCGTGATCCGCCGGCTCTCGAAACCCGGTGCGGCAGCGAGAAGTTGCGCGCCGGAACCGATGCCGACCGCAGGCCCCCCGAGGGGCAAGGCCCAGGCAACACAAAAGCCCCAGGTCGTTGACCTGGGGCTTTGTCATGGAGCGGATGACGGGAATCGAACCCGCGCTATAAGCTTGGGAAGCTCATGTTCTACCATTAAACTACATCCGCACAGCGTGCCAGTTGCCTGGATCGCCAGCGTTGTCCACTCTACCCCATGATCGACCCCCGGTGAATCCGCCGCGGGGTCGTCGTCGTGTGTGGCGTACAGGGAGGCGTGTGCGGGCGGGAGTTGGGGCGTACCGTGTGGGTGCGGAGCGGCGGCTGGAGTGGGTCCCGATCATCCCCTAATGTGGCGATTCGTCGCAGTACGGCTCGTTGGGGAAAGGGACTCGATGGAGCACACCGTCGTCCGTTGTGCCGAAGGGCACGTTTTCAGTACCGCCTCCTTCCCGCTGCAGCACCTCGGTGCCGGCCGGATCGGGCCCGGGCGGCTGTTGCGGTGTCCGCGGTGCGCGCGGCTGAGGCAGGCCGTGCCCGTGGGTGGCGCCGTCAGGCGCTGAGGTCCGCGCGGCCGCCGGTACGGCCGGGCGCGCGGGTGCCGCTCTCGATTGGGGGTGGCCCGCGCGCTCTGCGTATCCTCGGGACGTGCTTCTCTCTGACAAAGACATCCGGGCCGAGATCGACAGCGGACGGGTTCGCATCGACCCGTTCGAGGAGTCGATGGTGCAGCCCTCCAGCATCGACGTACGCCTCGACCGGTTCTTCCGGGTGTTCGAGAACCACCGGTACGCCCACATCGATCCGGCGATCGAGCAGGCGGACCTGACCCGGCTGGTCGAGCCGGAGGGGGACGAGGCGTTCATCCTGCACCCCGGGGAGTTCGTGCTCGCCTCCACGTACGAGGTCATCTCGCTGCCCGACGACATCGCCTCCAGGCTGGAGGGGAAGTCCAGCCTGGGCCGCCTCGGCCTGGTGACGCATTCGACCGCCGGGTTCATCGACCCCGGGTTCTCGGGCCACGTGACCCTGGAGCTGTCGAACCTCGCCACGCTGCCGATCAAGCTCTGGCCGGGCATGAAGATCGGGCAGCTGTGCATGTTCCGGCTCAGCTCGCCCGCGGAGTTCCCCTACGGCAGCGAGCGGTACGGATCCCGGTACCAGGGGCAGCGCGGGCCGACCGCCTCGCGCTCCTTCCAGAACTTCCACCGCACCCAGGTGAGGCACGACGCATGAGTGACGCAGTACGCGAGAACCTCGACTACGAGGGGTTCGGGCGGGCCGTGCGCCAGCTCGCGCAGACCATCGCCGACGACGGCTACGAGCCCGACATCATCCTTAGCATCGCCCGCGGCGGGGTGTTCGTCGCCGGCGGTCTGGCGTACGCGCTCGACTGCAAGAACATCCACCTCGTGAACGTGGAGTTCTACACGGGCGTCGGCACCACCTTGGAGATGCCGGTCATGCTGGCGCCGGTGCCCGAGGCGATCGACTTCACGAACAAGAAGGTGCTGATCGCGGACGACGTCGCGGACACCGGCAAGACGCTCAAGCTCGTCCACGACTTCTGCCTGGGCCACGTCGCCGAGGTGCGGTCCGCCGTGATCTACGAGAAGTCCCACTCGCTCGTGAAGTGCGAGTACGTGTGGAAGAAGACCGACGAGTGGATCAACTTCCCCTGGTCGGTCGAGCCGCCCGTCGTGAAGCGTGAGGGCCAGGTCCTCGACGCCTAGACCCGGCATCCCGGACGAGGGAGGGCCCGCCGCGCAGTCGTTGCGCAGCGGGCCCTCCCGTACGTGGTGCGTGCGGCGGCCCGGCGGGCCGCCGCACCGCTCAGATCGTGCCCAGCTTGATGATCGACAGCAGGGCGATCAGCTGGATCGCGGACGCGCCCAGGGCCTTCGGCCACGGCAGGTCGTGGGACTTGCTGATCAGTGAGGTGAACAGCGCGCCCGCCGCCAGCCAGGTGGCCCAGCCCAGGACCTGGACGAGCCCGTTGTCGCCGCCCAGGAACACGGCGAAGACCAGGCGCGGGGCGTCGGTCAGCGACATGACCAGCATGGACATGCCCACGGTCGGCTGCCAGGAGCCGTCGCCGCCCAGCTGGCGGGCCAGCGTGTGGGTGACCGCACCGAGCAGCAGCCCGCAGATCACGAAGGCCGCACCCGTCGAGAGGACGATCGGCACGGCCTTGGGGAGCGTCGCGTTGATCACGTCCTGCCGGGCGTCGTCGAGGCCGAAGACCGCGAGGAGCCCGTAGAGGAAGGTCACGATCAGCGCCGGCCCCCAGACGGCGTAGTCGCGCATCTGCAGGAAGGTCTGGCCCGGCCGCGTCACGATGCCGCGCAGGAGCTCCTTCCACGGCAGCCGCGGGCCGGACGGAGCGGCCGCGGCCGCGCCCGCCTGGTACGTCGCGCCCTGGCTGTACGGGTCCTCGCCGACGGCGAAGACCTGGGTGTGCCCCGGGTTGTCGTTGGTGTAGCCCCCGTGCCCGCCGTGACCGCCGCCCTGGCCTCCGTGGCCGTACGGGTCCTGCGGCTGCTGCTGCCGGCCGTACGGGTCGAAGTACTCGGGCTCGCCGTGTCCCCCGGCGCCCTGCTGCGGCCACTGCTGCTGCGGCGGCGGGCCTGCCGGAGGGTAGGGCTGCTGGCCGTACGGAGGCGGTTGCTGCTGCCCGTACGGCTGCTGCCGCGGAGGTTGTTGCGGGGTGCGGTTGTTGTCCCGGCCGCGTCCGATCCTGAATCCAGCCACGTGATCGAAAGTACCTGGTCCCGCCGCGCCCCGTGGACGGGCGGCCCGAAGTGGGTGCCTTTGCGGCTGACCTGTGACATCCCCTAGGGGACGGTGGGGTGTCCGTTTTACATGGCTGCGTCGGATTCTGTGGGTCTTCGTTACGTTCCCTACGGAATACCCACATATCCGGCCCGTAGCTTCGTGTCTGTCGACGCCCCGCAGAGCAAACGCCAAAGCCAAAGCCAGAGCCCGAGTACGAGTACGAGCACGAGCACGAGAAGAGCAACCCATCATGCGCAGCACCCGCCGCACCACCCTCCGTACCGCCGCCGTCGCCGCCGGCACGGCCGCCGTCCTGGCCCTTCCGGTCGGATCCGCCTTCGCGGACTCCCCGGCGGTTCCGGAGCCGGAGGTGCTGCCCGGCACGGAGCAGCCGCAGGTCGACCCGTCCGTGGACCCGTCCGTCAAGCCCGCCGTCGACCCGTCCGTCCCGCCGGCCCCCGCGAAGCCCACCCCGCCGCCCGCCAAGCCGACCGCCGGGGTCCGGGCCTTCGTCACCACGGTCAAGCTGCCCGACGGCTCCGTGGCCAAGGTCTACAAGCTCGGCGAGAACCACTTCGAGGCGGACATCTTCGCCGGCTCCACGAAGCTGGACACCCTGGTCAGCAAGGGCGGCGCCGCCGCGTACGGCCAGAACAACGGTCTGCACGTCGTGCTCCAGCCGAACGGCACCGTGACCTCCTGGATGGACGGCGGGGCGAAGCCGAAGCCGGTGGAGAAGCCGAAGCCGCAGGTCAGGCCGGAGGTCAGGAAGGAGAGCTCGGTGCGCGTCACCCTGCCCGACGGCCGCATCGCCAAGCTGGTGGACGGCCCGCACGGCAGGCGCGTCGACCTCTCGATGCCGAACGGCAACGCCCTGGGCAGCATCGACCTGAAGCACCCGAGCACGCGGAACGACGGCTGGACGTACAAGCTCGTCCAGGACGGCAAGCGCGTGAAGTTCGTCGTCATCGACGGCAAGGGCGGCGGCAGCAGCTGGGTGTACGACTTCGACGGCAGGCTGATCGAGCAGTACACCGTCCGGAAGGACGCGAAGCAGGACGCGAAGCAGGACGGGAAGCAGGACGAGGCCAAGCCCGCCGTCGTCGGGAAGGTCGTTCCGAAGGGCGGCGTGAAGGCCGGCGCGGAGGGCGTCTCCGAGCCGACGGGCGACACCCCGAAGCTGGTCGCCGCGGGCGGCGGGATGGCCGCGGTGGGCGCGGCCGGCCTCGGCTTCGCGATGCTGCGACGCCGGTCCTCCTGACCCGGCCCGCCCCGCCCCGGCCCGCCCCGGCCCGACACGGCGGAACGGCCGGCCCCCGTGGGGGACCGGCCGTTCCGTCGAGCTGTGCGGGGGCTCCCCGCGGCCTACTTGGCTTCCTCGGGCTTCGCCTCGTCGACCTTGGCGGCCTCAGGTGCCTCGGCAACCTCAGCAGCCTCAACGGCCTCGGGAGCCTCAGCCGCCTCGGGGGCAGCGGCCTCCGCCTCCGCAGCCTTCGCCTCGGCCTCCGCCGCCTTCGCCTTGGCAGCGGCCTCCGCCTCGGCAGCAGCCTTCGCCTTGGCCTCGGCTTCCGCAGCCGCCGCAGCGGCCTCCGCCTCGGCCCGCGCCTCCGCCTCGGCCTCCGCCGCCAGCTCCGCCTCCGTCGGCCCCGGTGCCTTCACCGAGTCCAGCAGCAGCTGTGCGACGTCGACGACCTGGACGTGTTCCTTCGCCTGACCGTCGTTCTTCTTGCCGTTCACCGAGTCGGTGAGCATCACGAGGCAGAAGGGGCAGGCGGTGGAGACGATGTCGGGGTTGAGGGAGAGGGCCTCGTCGACGCGCTCGTTGTTGATGCGCTTGCCGATCCGCTCCTCCATCCACATCCGCGCGCCACCGGCGCCACAGCAGAAGCCCCGCTCCTTGTGGCGGTGCATCTCCTGCTGCCGCAGACCCGGCACGGCCGACATGATCTCGCGCGGCGGCGTGTAGACCTTGTTGTGCCGGCCCAGGTAGCAGGGGTCGTGGTACGTGATCAGGCCGTCCACCGGCGTCACCGGCGTGAGGCGGCCCTCGTCGATCAGGTGCTGGAGGAGCTGCGTGTGGTGGATGACCTCGTACTCGCCGCCCAGCTGCGGGTACTCGTTCGCGATGGTGTTGAAGCAGTGCGGGCAGGTCGAGACAATCCGCTTCGCCGACTTCGGCTTCCTCGTCGACGGGTCCTCGTCGTCCTCGCCGAAGGCCATGTTCAGCATGGCCACGTTCTCCTGGCCCAGCTGCTGGAACAGCGGCTCGTTGCCCAGGCGGCGCGGCGAGTCACCGGTGCACTTCTCGTCGCCGCCCATGATCGCGAACTTGACGCCCGCGATGTTCAGCAGCTCCGCGAAGGCCTTCGTGGTCTTCTTGGCCCGGTCCTCCAGGGCGCCGGCGCAGCCGACCCAGTAGAGGTAGTCGAACTCGGAGAGGTCCTCCGCGTCCTTCCCGATGATCGGGACCTCGAAGTCCACCTCCTTGGTCCACTCGACGCGCTGCTTCTTCGCCAGGCCCCAGGGGTTGCCCTTCTTCTCCAGGTTCTTGAGCATCGTGCCCGCCTCGGACGGGAACGCGCTCTCGATCATCACCTGGTAGCGGCGCATGTCGACGATGTGGTCGATGTGCTCGATGTCGACCGGGCACTGCTCGACGCAGGCACCGCAGGTCGTGCAGGACCACAGCACGTCCGGGTCGATGACGCCGTTCTCCTCGGCCGTGCCGATCAGCGGGCGCTCGGCCTCGGCGATCGCGGCGGCCGGGACGTCCTTCAGCTGCTCCGCCGTCGCCTTCTCGTTGCCCTCCATGTCCTTGCCGCCGCCGGCGAGCAGGTACGGGGCCTTGGCGTGCGCGTGGTCGCGCAGCGACATGATCAGGAGCTTGGGGGACAGCGGCTTGCCGGTGTTCCAGGCCGGGCACTGCGACTGGCAGCGGCCGCACTCGGTGCACGTGGAGAAGTCGAGGATGCCCTTCCAGGAGAACTGCTCGACCTGGGAGACGCCGAAGACGTCGTCCTCGCCCGGGTCCTCGAAGTCGATCTGCTTGCCGCCGCTGGTCATCGGCTGGAGCGCGCCGAGCGCGGTCGCGCCGTCGGCGTTCCGCTTGAACCAGATGTTCGGGAAGCCGAGGAAGCGGTGCCAGGCGACACCCATGTTGGTGTTGAGCGAGACCACGATCATCCAGATCAGCGAGGTGCCGATCTTGATCATCGCGGTGAAGTAGATGGCGTTCTGCAGCGTGCCGAGCGAGAGCCCCTTGAAGGCCAGCACCAGCGGGTACGACACGAAGTACGCAGGGTCGTACGAGTCCACGTGGTGGATGGCGCCCTCGAGGCCGCGCAGCGCGAGGATGGCGAGGCCGATGGTCAGGATGATGTACTCGACGAAGTACGCCTGCCAGGCCTTGGAGCCGGTGAAGCGCGACTTGCGGCCCGCCCGGGAGGGCAGGTTGAGCAGCCGGATCGCGATGAGGACGAGGATGCCCACGACCGTCATCAGGCCGATGAACTCGATGTACATCTCGAACGGCAGGAAGCCGCCGATGACCGGCAGCGTCCAGTCGGCCCGGAAGAGCTGCCCGTAGGCCTGCGCGAGCGTGGGCGGCAGGGTCAGGAAGCCGATCGCGACGAACCAGTGCGCGAAGCCGACGATGCCCCAGCGGTTCATCCGGCTGTGGCCCAGGAACTCCCGGACCAGGGTGAGCGTTCGGGCCTTCGGGTCGTCCGTACGGCTGCCGGCCGGCACGGGCTGGCCGAGCTTCACGAAGCGGTAGATCTGCGCCACGGCTCGGGCGAGCAGCGCGACGCCGACCACGGTCAGGACCAGCGACACGATGATCGCGGCGAGTTGCATGGGAGGGCTCCTCGGGCGGCACTTACTAAGCGGTAACTTATGAAGTCAAGGCTTGAGGTTACCCATTCCCGACGCCGCAATGTAGCTGAGCGTGCGGTGATCTGTGTCGCTCAGGGCTGCCTATGTCGGTAGGCCGCCCGTGGGGTCTGCGCCAGGATCGCGAGGTCCATCCCGAGCCAGTGGTTCTCCACATAATGCAGGTCGAGCAGGGGCATCTCCTCCCACGGTAGGTCCGAGCGCGCGCTCACCTGCCACAGGCCCGTCATTCCGGGCCGTACGAGGAGCCGCTCGGGCCGGTCGGTACGGGGCTGCGGGCGCGGCCCCACCAGTGACATCTCGCCGCGGAACACGTTGAGCAGCTGCGGCAGGCAGTCGAGGGCGCACCGCTCCACGGCCTCGCCGACCCCGCCCGCGCCGTCGGTGCGCAGCCGCCAGACCAGGAACGGCCGGCCGGCCAGGCCCGCGGCGGGCTCCCGTACGAGGACCCGGCCGCCCTGGGTCACGTACAGCAGCGCCGCGGCGAGGGCGAGCGGCGGCGCGAGCAGGGCCAGCAGGGCCGCCGCGCCGATCAGGTCGAGCACCCGCTTGGCCGCGGGCAGGCCGGCCGGCCGCGCCCGTGGCGGCCGGGCCCGGGGGGACGGGAGGGTGAGCGGCAGGGGCATGCCTGCACGGTGCCGGATGCGTCCGGCGGTCCCGGGGCGCCGCGCGGCGCGGGTGACCCGTTCGGGTGCGGCGCCGGGCCCGGAGCCCGGCCCCCGGAAACCGCGGACCGTGCGCCGGAGGGCCGGGAAGCCGGGGAGTTGCGCGTAAGGAGGGCCTAAAGGTTGAGCCGACCAGGCTCAGCTCTGTTGACGCAGGAGCGGCGGTGGGGCATCCTTGAGCCTGTTGCACTCAAGTCAGCTGGAGGAATCGAAATGGCACGTGCGGTCGGCATCGACCTGGGCACCACTAACTCCGTCGTCAGCGTTCTGGAAGGCGGCGAGCCCACCGTCATCACCAACGCCGAGGGCGCCAGGACCACGCCGTCCGTCGTCGCCTTCGCCAAGAACGGCGAGGTCCTCGTCGGCGAGGTGGCCAAGCGCCAGGCGGTCACGAACGTGGACCGGACCATCCGCTCCGTCAAGCGCCACATGGGCACTGACTGGAAGATCAACCTGGATGGCAAGGACTTCAACCCGCAGCAGATGAGCGCCTTCATCCTGCAGAAGCTGAAGCGCGACGCCGAGGCGTACCTGGGTGAGAAGGTCACGGACGCGGTCATCACCGTCCCGGCCTACTTCAACGACTCCGAGCGCCAGGCGACGAAGGAGGCCGGCGAGATCGCGGGCCTGAACGTCCTGCGTATTGTCAACGAGCCGACGGCCGCCGCCCTGGCCTACGGCCTCGACAAGGACGACCAGACCATTCTCGTCTTCGACCTCGGCGGCGGCACCTTCGACGTGTCGCTCCTCGAGATCGGCGACGGAGTCGTCGAGGTCAAGGCCACCAACGGTGACAACCACCTCGGTGGCGACGACTGGGACCAGCGCGTCGTCGACTACCTGGTGAAGCAGTTCCAGAACGGCCACGGCGTCGACCTGTCCAAGGACAAGATGGCGCTCCAGCGCCTGCGCGAGGCCGCCGAGAAGGCGAAGATCGAGCTGTCCTCCTCCACGGAGACCTCGATCAACCTGCCCTACATCACGGCCTCCGCCGAGGGCCCGCTGCACCTGGACGAGAAGCTCACGCGCTCGCAGTTCCAGCAGCTCACCGCGGACCTGCTCGACCGCTGCAAGACCCCGTTCCACAACGTCATCAAGGACGCCGGCATCCAGCTGTCCGAGATCGACCACGTGGTCCTGGTCGGCGGCTCCACCCGTATGCCGGCCGTCGCCGAGCTCGTCAAGGAGCTCACCGGCGGCCAGGACGCCAACAAGGGCGTCAACCCGGACGAGGTCGTCGCCATCGGCGCCACCCTCCAGGCCGGTGTGCTCAAGGGTGAGGTCAAGGACGTCCTGCTCCTCGACGTGACCCCGCTGTCCCTCGGCATCGAGACCAAGGGCGGCATCATGACCAAGCTCATCGAGCGCAACACCACGATCCCGACCAAGCGGTCCGAGATCTTCACGACGGCCGAGGACAACCAGCCGTCCGTGCAGATCCAGGTCTACCAGGGCGAGCGCGAGATCGCGGCGTACAACAAGAAGCTCGGCATGTTCGAGCTGACCGGCCTGCCGCCGGCCCCGCGTGGCGTCCCGCAGATCGAGGTCTCCTTCGACATCGACGCGAACGGCATCATGCACGTCACGGCCAAGGACCTCGGCACGGGCAAGGAGCAGAAGATGACCGTCACCGGCGGCTCCTCGCTCGGCAAGGACGAGGTCGACCGCATGCGCCAGGAGGCGGAGCAGTACGCGGAGGAGGACCTGCGCCGCAAGGAGGCGGCCGAGTCCCGCAACCAGGGCGAGCAGCTCGTCTACCAGACGGAGAAGTTCGTCAAGGACAACGAGGACAAGGTCCCGGCCGAGGTCAAGGCCGAGGTCGAGGCCGCCGTCACCGAGCTGAAGGAAAAGCTCAAGGGCGAGGACACCGCCGAGATCCGCACCGCGACCGAGAAGCTCGCCGCGGTCAGCCAGAAGCTCGGCCAGGCCATCTACGCGGACGCCCAGGCCGCTCAGGGTGCCGCCGGTGCGGCTCCCGGTGACGAGGGCCAGGCCAAGGCCGACGACGACGTCGTCGACGCCGAGATCGTCGACGACGAGAAGCCGAAGGGTGGCGCTGCCTGATGTCGGAGGAGACCCCGGGCTTCGACGAGAAGCCCGAAGTCCCCGTCGACGGCACGCCCGACGAGCCGAAGGCCGCCGACTCCGCCAAGGAGGAGGCGGCCCCGGCCGGGGACGAAGGAACTCAGGACGCGGGCCAGGACGTCGCCCTGCTCGCGCAGCTGGACCAGACCCGCACGGCGCTCGGCGAGCGCACCGCGGACCTCCAGCGGCTCCAGGCGGAGTACCAGAACTACCGCCGCCGGGTGGAGCGGGACCGGATCGCCGTCAAGGAGATCGCGGTCGCGTCCCTCCTGACGGAGCTGCTCCCGACCCTGGACGACATCGGCCGGGCGCGGGAACATGGCGAGCTGGTCGGCGGCTTCAAGTCGGTGGCCGAATCGCTGGAGACCGCCGCGGCCAAGATGGGGCTGCAGCAGTTCGGCAAGGAGGGCGAGCCCTTCGACCCGACGATCCACGAGGCCCTGATGCACTCGTACGCGCCGGACGTCACCGAGACGACCTGCGTGGCGATCCTGCAGCCGGGGTACCGCATCGGCGAGCGTACGATCCGCCCCGCCCGGGTCGCGGTGGCCGAGCCCCAGCCGGGCGCGGCCCCCAAGTCCGAGTCCGGCGAAGCGTCGTCGGACAAGGACGCGGATGCCCCCGACAAGGGCTGAAGCTGAACCAGTAGCAGTACGAGAGGAGGGACACCGGGGATGAGCACGAAGGACTTCGTGGAGAAGGACTACTACAAGGTCCTCGGTGTCCAGAAGGACGCCACCGAGGCCGAGATCAAGAAGGCGTACCGGAAGCTCGCGCGCGAGTTCCACCCGGACGCCAACAAGGGCGACGCCTCGGCCGAGGCGCGCTTCAAGGAGATCTCCGAGGCGAACGACATCCTCGGCGACGCCAAGAAGCGCAAGGAGTACGACGAGGCGCGCGCCCTGTTCGGCAACGGCGGCTTCCGCCCGGGGCCGGGCGGGGCCGGCGGCTCGTTCAACTTCGACCTCGGCGACCTCTTCGGCGGTCAGCAGCCGGGCGGCGCGGCCGGCGGCTTCGGCGGCGGCCTGGGCGACGTCTTCGGCGGCCTGTTCAACCGCGGCGCCGGCGCCGGCGCCGGTGCGGGCACCCGCACCCAGCCGCGCCGCGGCCAGGACATCGAATCGGAGGTCACCCTCTCCTTCACGGAGGCGGTGGACGGGGCCACGGTCCCGCTCCGCATGTCCTCGCAGGCCCCCTGCAAGGCCTGCTCGGGCACCGGCGACAAGAACGGCACCCCCCGGGTGTGCCCGACCTGCGTCGGCACCGGCCAGGTCTCGCGGGGCAGCGGCGGCGGCTTCTCGCTGACCGACCCCTGCGCGGACTGCAAGGGCCGCGGTCTGATCGCGGAGACCCCCTGCGAGGTCTGCAAGGGCAGCGGGCGCGCCCGCAGTTCGCGCACCATGCAGGTGCGGATCCCGGCGGGCGTCTCCAACGGCCAGCGGATCCGGTTGCGCGGCAAGGGCGCGCCGGGTGAGCGCGGCGGCCCCGCCGGCGACCTGTACGTCGTCGTGCACGTCGACTCCCACCCGGTGTTCGGCCGCAAGGACGACAACCTGACGGTGACCGTCCCGGTGACCTTCGCCGAGGCGGCCCTGGGCGCCGACATCAAGGTGCCGACCCTGAACGGCCCCTCGGTGACGCTGAAGCTGCCGCCGGGCACCCCCAACGGCCGCACCATGCGGGCCCGCGGCAAGGGAGCGGTCCGCAAGGACGGCACCCGCGGCGACCTGCTGGTCACGGTGGAGGTCGCGGTCCCGACCGAGCTCTCGGACAAGGCCCGCGAGGCGCTGGAGATGTACCGCGACGCGACGGAGTCCGAGGACCCGCGCACCGCGCTGTTCGAGTCCGCGAAGGGAGCATGACCATGGACGGCCGCCGACGACAGTCCTCCCGCCTGGGCGGGGGCTACCAGCTCACCGATGAGACCCCGGTCTACGTGATCTCGGTGGCCGCCCAGCTCTCGGGCCTGCATCCGCAGACCCTGCGCCAGTACGACCGCCTCGGCCTGGTCTCCCCGGACCGTACGGCCGGCCGCGGCCGGCGCTACTCGGCCCGCGACATCGAACTGCTCCGCACGGTGCAGGCGCTGTCCCAGGACGAGGGCATCAACCTGGCGGGCATCAAGCGGATCATCGAGCTGGAGAACCAGGTCGCCGCGCTCCAGCAGCGCGTGGCCGAGCTCTCCGCGGCGGTGGACGGCGCGGCGGCGACGCTCCGGGCCCGCGAGGCCCAGGTGCACGCCTCGTACCGGCGCGACCTGGTTCCGTACCAGCCTCCGCAGCCGGGCAACGCCCTGGTCGTGTGGCGCCCCAAGCGCCCGATGGACTGACGCGCGGACCGACTGTTTTCAGCCAACGCGGCTGCGCGGAAGGCCCCCACCCGAAACCGGGTGGGGGCCTTCCGTTTGTGTGGGCCGGCAGTGGGTATTCAGAGCTGCCCGTGCTCCGGGCTGTCGAGGATGCCGGACTGCGCGATGAGGAAGCCGAGTTGGGCCCTGCTGCCGCTGCCCAGATAGGCGGCCAGCTTGGCGATGTGTGCCCGGCAGGTGCGTACGTTCATCCCCAGGCGGCGCGCGATGGCCTCGTCCACGTGCCCCTCGACGAGCAGCTGGGCGATCGTGCGCTGCACGCCCGAGACGCCGTCCGGAGCGTGCGTGTAGGTCACTTCCTCGCTCAACGGCACGGCCCGGCGCCACAGTTGCTCGAACACCTTGATGAGGTAGTCGACCAGCCCCGGGTGGCGCAGCTCCAGCGCCACCGTGCGGTCGTCGCTCGCGGGGATGAAGGCCACCGTGCGGTCGAAGATCATGAGACGCTCGATGAGCTCCTCGAGTGTGCGGATCTCCACCTTCCCCGTGGAGATCCGGTCCACGTAGGCGAGCGTGCCCTGGCTGTGCCGTACCGTGTGCTGGTAGAGCGTGCGGATGCTCACCCCCCGGTTGAGCAGCGGTGCAGCGCGTTCCAGTGCCTCCGTGAGGATGAAGCTCGGCCGGGCTCCGCCCGGTTGGACGGTCAGCGCCTCGGTGTGGCACTCGGCGGTGGCCAGGTCGAGAGCCGCGTTGATCTGCTCGAAGCCCTCCAGCACGGTGATGGCGTGGGTGGTCGCAGGGCTCTGGGCGCTGATGGTCAGGAACGGCTCGAATGCGTCGGCAAGATCTACGGCGCTCCGTCTCCGGTCCCGGATCTCGCGCTCCAGCGGGTGGAGCCGCTGGGTGAGGGCGACGGACGGGGGAACCGCGCGCAGCTGGTTCGCGTCATCAGGGTCAGGCCTCAGCAGAGCGAATTCGAGCAGGCAGGGGGCGTTCTCCGCCTCGCCGCGGGAGACGCGGCCGGTGCTCAGCGCGGCTGCGTAGAGTCGCGCTCCCTCGGGGCACATGGCTGTGACCGGGTGGGGATGTGTCGGGTTTGTGTCGCTCTTGGGCAAATCTCCACCCCCCAGGGTCCTGAACATGTAAGAACATGATGCATCGTCCCTGTGGCACTGACGTGCCTGAATAAGCCATCGTCAGTCACGCGGGGGAGAGGATTCCATCAAGTGAGGACGAAGCCGACCATGTATAAGAGAATGCTTCGCTCGGTGCTTGCCGTTGTTTTCTCCGTCGTTGCGGTCCATGGGGCAGTCGTCGCCTTCAACGGTGACGCGGGAAGCGTTCAGGCCGACACCGGTACCAGTACCAGCACGCCCGTCGAATCGGTAGGCAAGACCGATCTGGGCTGGAACACGGCTCCCGCTGATCTCGGCTGGAACACCACACCGGCGAAGGTCTCCTGATGACCCCCGACGACCGCGGCTTCCGCCGCGAAATGGCCTCTGCCTACCGCTCCGGCTGGCAGTTCATCGACCTCGCCACGGCCATCCCCCACCCTGGCGACTCGTTGATGGTCACCCTGTTCGGACAGCCGATCGTCATCGTGCGCGAGGAGGACGAGGACGTACGTGCGTACCGCTGCCTGCGTCGCCCCCGCGGCGCGCCGCAGCCCGTTCGCTGCGAGGTGCGCTACGGAATGGTCTTCGTCAACCTCGATCAGCGCGACCACCAGCTCTTCGAACCTGATATCACCACCGCCACCCCCCGCAGTGCCTGACGCGATTCCCCCGTCGTTGCAGATCGCTCAGGTGCTACCCCCACACAACGGCGCCATCGTGGACCTGACCACGATGGCGCCGTTGTGATGTCCGCGTCCATTCGTCGGCCGGACAAGATTTGGTTGCGGATCGGGCCGGGGCTCGGCCGCGGCCCGGTCCGCCCGAGCCGGCCGCCAGGCCCCGCCGTCGGACCCGGCCGTCAGGCCCGGCCCATCGCCCGGTCCAGGGTGATCTCCAGGACCACCCGGTCGGGGTTGGGCGAGGGCGTCCGCCCATAGCGCTCCGCGTAGCGCGCCACCGCGTCGGCGACCGACGCCTCGTCGTCGCGGATCGCCGCGTGCCCCTCGAGGGTGGCCCAGCGGCGCCCCGCCATCTGGCAGACCGCGACCCGGGCCGTGCCCGGCGCCGCCGCCAGGATGTTGCGGACCTTCTTGCTGTGCTTGTTGCTGATCACCCGGGCCAGCCCGGCCTCCGGGTCGTACGTCACGCCCACCGGCACGACGTGGGGCGTCCCGTCGGGGCGCGGCGTGGTCAGCGTGCAGACGTGCCGCTCCCGCCAGAAGGCGAGGTACTCGGGCGTCGGGTTGAGTACGTCATGGGACATGGCCCGAAGGGTACGGGGCAGGCCCGCCCCGGGAACCGCCGCCTGCCTTGAGCCGTGCGCCTTGAGTGGAATAGACTCAACTTTGCGTAGGTTGTGTATGTCATAGTTCTGTCCCCCCAGAGAGGAGCAGTCACCTGTGGATGCCGAGCTGACCAACAAGAGCCGGGACGCGCTGAACGCGGCGACCAGCCGGGCCGTCAAGGACGGCCACGCCGACCTGACCCCCGCGCACCTGCTGCTGGCGCTCCTCGCCGGCGAGGACAACGAGAACCTCACCGACCTCCTCGCGGCCTCCGGCGCCGACCAGGCCGCCGTACGCGACGGCGCGGAGCGGCTGCTGGCCTCCCTGCCCAGCGTCACCGGGTCCACGGTCGCGCCCCCGCAGCCCACCCGCGAGCTGCTCGCCGTACTCGCCGAGGCCGACGCCCAGGCGGGCAAGCTCGGCGACGACTACCTCTCCACCGAACACCTGCTCATCGCCCTCGCCGCCAAGGGCGGCGCGGCCGGCGAGGTCCTTTCCACCCAGGGTGCCGACGCGAAGAAGCTGTTGGACGCCTTCCAGAACGCGCGAGGAGGGCGGCGGGTGACCACCCCCGACCCCGAAGGCCAGTACAAGGCGCTGGAGAAGTTCGGCACGGACTTCACGGCGGCCGCCCGCGAGGGCAAGCTCGACCCGGTCATCGGCCGGGACCACGAGATCCGCCGCGTCGTGCAGGTGCTCTCGCGCCGCACGAAGAACAACCCGGTGCTGATCGGCGAGCCCGGCGTCGGCAAGACCGCCGTCGTGGAGGGCCTGGCCCAGCGCATCGTGAAGGGCGACGTGCCGGAGTCCCTGAAGAACAAGCGGCTGGTCTCCCTCGACCTCGGCGCCATGGTCGCCGGGGCGAAGTACCGCGGCGAGTTCGAGGAGCGGCTGAAGACCGTCCTGGCGGAGATCAAGTCCAGCGACGGCCAGATCATCACCTTCATCGACGAGCTCCACACGGTCGTCGGCGCGGGCGCCGGCGGTGACTCGGCGATGGACGCGGGCAACATGCTCAAGCCCATGCTGGCCCGCGGCGAGCTGCGCATGGTCGGCGCCACCACGCTCGACGAGTACCGCGAGCGCATCGAGAAGGACCCGGCGCTGGAGCGGCGCTTCCAGCAGGTGCTGGTCGCCGAACCGTCCGTCGAGGACACGATCGCGATCCTGCGCGGCCTCAAGGGCCGCTACGAGGCCCACCACAAGGTCCAGATCAACGACAGCGCCCTGGTCGCCGCGGCCACCCTCTCCGACCGGTACATCACCTCCCGCTTCCTGCCCGACAAGGCCATCGACCTCGTGGACGAGGCCGCCTCGCGGCTGCGCATGGAGATCGACTCCTCCCCGCTGGAGATCGACGAGCTGCAGCGCTCGGTGGACCGGCTGCGGATGGAGGAGCTGGCGCTGAAGAACGAGTCCGACCCGGCCTCGCTGGAGCGCCTCGACAAGATCCGCAAGGACCTCGCCGACCGCGAGGAGGAGCTGCGCGGCCTGACCGCCCGGTGGGAGAAGGAGAAGCAGTCCCTCAACCGGGTCGGCGAGCTGAAGGAGCGCCTGGACGACCTGCGCGGGCAGGCCGAGCGCGCGCAGCGCGACGGGGACTTCGACACCGCCTCCAAGCTGCTCTACGGGGAGATCCCGACGGTGGAGCGCGAGCTGGCGGAGGCCACCGAGGCCGAGGCCGAGGCGTCGAAGGACACCATGGTCAAGGACGAGGTCGGCCCCGACGACATCGCCGACGTGGTGGGCGCCTGGACCGGCATCCCGGCCGGCCGCCTGCTGGAGGGCGAGACCCAGAAGCTGCTCCGCATGGAGGACGAGCTGGGCCGGCGCCTGATCGGCCAGGGCGAGGCCGTACGGGCCGTCTCGGACGCCGTGCGCCGCACCCGGGCCGGCATCGCCGACCCCGACCGGCCGACCGGCTCCTTCCTCTTCCTGGGCCCGACGGGCGTCGGCAAGACCGAGCTGGCCAAGGCCCTGGCCGATTTCCTCTTCGACGACGAGCGGGCCATGATCCGCATCGACATGTCGGAGTACGGCGAGAAGCACTCCGTGGCACGCCTGGTCGGCGCCCCGCCCGGCTACGTCGGCTACGAGGAGGGCGGCCAGCTCACCGAGGCCGTCCGCCGCCGCCCGTACTCCGTGGTCCTGCTCGACGAGGTGGAGAAGGCCCACCCGGAGGTCTTCGACGTCCTGCTCCAGGTCCTCGACGACGGCCGGCTCACCGACGGCCAGGGCCGCACGGTGGACTTCCGCAACACCATCCTGGTGCTGACCTCGAACCTGGGCAGCCAGTTCCTGATGGACCCGGCCACCCCGGCGGAGCAGAAGAAGCAGCAGGTCCTGGACGTGGTCCGGGCGAGCTTCAAGCCGGAGTTCCTCAACCGGCTCGACGACCTGGTGGTCTTCTCCGCCCTGAGCGGGGACGAGCTGGCCCACATCGCCGAGCTCCAGATCGGCCGCCTCGCCAAGCGGCTGGCCGACCGGCGCCTGACCCTGGAGGTCACCCCGGAGGCCCTGGCCTGGCTGGCGGTCAAGGGCAACGACCCCGCGTACGGTGCCCGGCCGCTGCGCCGGCTGATCCAGACGGCGATCGGCGACCGCCTGGCGAAGGAGATCCTGTCCGGCGAGGTCAGGGACGGCGACACCGTGCGCGTCGACGTCGCCGGCGAGGACCTGCTGGTCGGCAAGGCGCTCTGACCTGCCCGGACGCCACCGCGTGTCCGCCCGGAGCGGATCGTGTGCCGTCGGGCTGGACACGGGGTGGGCGGGATGGGGGAGGATGCAGGTATCCGCACGAAGGGAAGTACACGGTGAGCATCGACCCGGCCTCGATTCCGAACTTCGGAGGGCAGCAGCCCGAGCCGCAGGCCACAGGACCGGCGGGGCCCGTCGTCCCCGATCAGGATCTGGTCAAGCAGCTGCTGGAGCAGATGGAGCTCAAGTACGTCGTCGACGACGAGGGTGACCTCGCGGCGCCGTGGGAGGAGTTCCGCACGTACTTCATGTTCCGCGGGGAAGACGAGCAGCAGGTCTTCTCCGTGCGGACCTTCTACGACCGTCCGCACAAGATCGACGAGAAGCCCCAGCTCCTCGAGTCGATCGACGACTGGAACCGCCGCACCCTGTGGCCGAAGGTCTACAGCCACACCCACGACGACGGCTCCGTCCGGCTGATCGGCGAGGCGCAGATGCTGATCGGCACCGGCGTGAACCTGGAGCACTTCGTGTCCTCCACGGTCAGCTGGGTCCGCGCCTCCATCGAGTTCGACAAGTGGCTCGTCGAGCAGCTCGGCCTGGAGAAGGAGATCGACTCCACGGACGGCGGCGACGAGGGCGACGGCAACAACTAGACCGTTCCTAGAGCGGTACGCGGGCCACGAGCAGCAGGTACAGCCCGTAGCCGTAGGAGAGCCCGGCCAGCCCCGCGGTCACCATGACCGCGGTGCGCGGCCGGGCTCTCGCCATGACGGCCGCCACCGGCAGCAGCAGCGGGAAGGCCGGCAGCAGGAACCGCGGCTTCGACTCGAAGAACCCGGCCCCGCCGTAGGCGATCAGCAGCAGTATCGCCGTGTAGGCGAGCAGCGGCAGCGGGATGCGGTCCAGCACCAGCAGCATCGCCAGCAGCCCGGCCGCGGCCAGCAGGACCACCGTCACGGTCGTGGCCAGCGGCACGTGCCCGCCGGTCAGCACCCGCTCGGCGGAGCGCAGCGCCCCGGCCCCGAAGTCGAAGCGGGAGCCCCAGTGCCGCTGCACGGCGAAGTACCCGCCGAGGGGATCGCGCATCCGCAGCCCGACGGCCACGACGTACGCCGCCCAGCCCGCGGGGGCCAGCAGGCCGGCCGCCCACACCTCGGGCGCCCGGGACCGGCGGGTGAGGATCGCGTACAGGGCCGCCACCGAGACCGCCGCCGCCACGGCGAGCCCGGTCGGCCGGGTCAGCCCCGCGAGTACGGCGAGGCCCGCCGCCCACAGCCAGCGCTCGCGCAGCAGGGCGTAGAGCGCCCAGGCGGCGAGCGCGGCCAGCAGGGCCTCGGTGTAGGCCAGGCTCAGCACCACGGCGTGCGGCAGCGCCGCCCACAGCCCCACGAGCAGCAGCCCGGCGCGCGGCCCGATCACCCACGCGCCGATCCGGTACACGCCGACCGCGGCGACGGCGGCGCAGATCCACGCGACGAGGATGCCGGCGGGGAGCAGTCCGCCGGGCAGCACCGAGCCCACCAGCCTGATCAGTACCGGGTAGAGCGGGAAGAAGGCGTAGTCGCTCTGGATGGAGCCGGTGCCGGTGGTGGCGCTCGGCCACATCTGGGTGCGCCCGTAGCCGTTGGCGGCGATCCCGAGGTACCAGACGGAGTCCCAGGACCTGCCCAGGACCCGGAGCGGGTCCTTCCCGGCCCACCAGGAGCCGAGGGTGAGGACCAGTACCCCGGCGCCGCGTACGGCGGCGAAGACCCCGAGCGCGATGACCGTCGCCGGTGCGGCGGCCCGCACCGCCTTGACGGCGCGCATCTCCAGGGGCGACGCGGACACCGAGACTCTGCCCGTTGCCATGTATCCCGACTTTCCTGCTCTTCGTGAGTACGCTCATCCGATGATGAGAGCTTCGGGCACGTTCCAGGCGGTCAGCTTCACACCGGCCTCGCTCACCCCGCAAGCACACCTGGAAAACGACGACGCCCCGGTCCGGGGCTAGAGATTGCGCAGGCGGGACACCGCTTCGCGGAGTACATCGGTCCGCTTGCAGAACGCCCACCGGACCTGCGTGGCTCCGGCTGACTTGTCGTCGTAGAAAACCTGGTTCGGGATGGCGACCACGCCGCAGCGCTCGGGCAGGGCGCGGCAGAAGGCCAGGCCGTCCTTTTCGCCCAGCGGGGTGATGTCCGTGGTGATGAAGTACGTGCCCTGGGGGCGGTAGACCTCGAAGCCGGCCGCGGCGAGGCCGTCGGCGAGCAGGTCGCGCTTGGCGGCCAGGTCCGCGCGGAAGCCCTCGTAGTAGGCGTCGGGCAGGGCGAGGGCCCCGGCGATCGCGTACTGGAAGGGGCCGGAGGAGACGTAGGTGAGGAACTGCTTCGCCGAGCGGACCGCCGTCACCAGCTCCGGGGGCGCCGTCACCCAGCCGACCTTCCAGCCCGTGAAGGAGAACGTCTTCCCGGCGGAGGAGATGGTGACCGTGCGCTCGCGCATGCCGGGGAACCCGGCCAGGGGGGTGTGGGACCCCTCGAAGACCAGGTGCTCGTAGACCTCGTCCGTGACGACCAGGAGGTCGCGCTCCACGGCGAGGGCGGCGACGGCGGCCAACTCCTCGCGGGTGAGGACGGTGCCGGTCGGGTTGTGCGGGGTGTTCAGCAGCAGCAGGCGGGTGCGCGGGGTGACGGCGGCGCGCAGCTCGTCCAGGTCGAGGGCGAAACCCCCGGCGTGCGGGCGCAGGGTGACGGGGACGCGGACGGCGCCGGCCATCGCGATGCAGGCCGCGTACGAGTCGTAGTACGGCTCCAGGGCGATGACCTCGTCGCCCGGTTCGAGGAGGGCCAGCAGCGAGGCGGCGATGGCCTCGGTGGCGCCGGCCGTCACCAGGACCTCGGTGTCGGGGTCGTAGCCGAGGCCGTAGAAGCGCTGCTGGTGTGCGGCGACCGCGGTGCGCAGCTCGGGGACGCCGGGGCCCGGCGGGTACTGGTTGCCGAGGCCCGTGAGGACCGCGCGGGAGGCCGCCTCGGCGATCTCGGCGGGGCCGTCGGTGTCGGGGAACCCCTGGCCGAGGTTGATCGATCCGGTGCGGGCGGCCAGTGCCGACATCTCCGCGAAGATCGTGGTGCCGAAGGCCGCCAGACGGCGGTTGAGGAAGGGGCGGTCGCTGCTCACGGGTGCGCTCATGGCCGCCATCCTGGGGGGAACCTCTGGAGTTGCTCAAGTGTGCTTTGGGCCGCGTGGCCTGCGGGCATCCCCCCTGCACACGGGACGCGGGGATCCCGTCCCCCCGGGAAGACCGGGGCGTGAGAGAGGGGGCGGACATGGTGTTCGTCTTCATCGTGATCGGGCTCATGATCGTCGCTTTCGTCGTGACCATGGCGATCCGCTCGTTCCGGCAGGGCTATTCGGGTTCCGGCTCGGGTTCGAGCAGCAGTAGCAGCAGCTGGTGGACGGCAGGCGGCAGCGGCTCGTCCTGCGGCTCCTCGTCCTCCTGCGGCTCCTCGTCCTCCTGCGGCGGTGGCGGCGGCGGGGGGTGCGGCGGTTCCAGCTGACACGGGGCAGCTGGCACCGCGTGGACGAGGGCGCCCGGCGGGCTAATCCGCGCCGGGCGCCCTCTCCTTCGCGCATGCATCACGACGCGCGGGGAACACGTTGTTGAACACGTGAACTGTGGAGCCCCCGGGGGGATGTAAACCCCGTCAAGTTGGGTAAAAACGCTGTGAGTGCCGTGCCTTTCATGATTCCCTCGGTTGAGTAGACCAGTCCTCGGACCTCCCTGGACTTCCTGTGGACCCGTGCCGGTGTCCCCCCACCCGTTGACTACCGCTGGCGGGCCCCGGCCCATCTCCCTCGCGCGTTTGCGGAGCCGACTCATGCTCACGACCCTCCAGACCAACTACACCGACACGCGTGCCGCCGATCTCGCCTGGGCCCTGGGTCGGGACCGGCTGCCCGCCCTGGCCGTACTGAACCTCGAACTGTCCGGTGCGAAGGTCGAGTTGCGCCTGCTCGGGGCCTCTCATCAGGTGCTCCTGGAGGAGGGCGAGGTGCTCTGTTCGGAGACGGTCGCCTGTATGCCCGGCAGCAGTACGCCGCTGCCGCTCGGCGTGGCCAAGCGGGTGGGCGACTGGGAGTACGAGTTCGCCGCCCGGGTCGAGACCCTGTCCCGCGGGTCCTTCGCGGGCCGGGCGCAGGAGCTGCTCGCCCTGGTCGCCGATCACCCGAACGGACTGGCGGGCACCTTCCCGGGCAGTCCGCACGCCTTCACCGCCATGCTGGCGCAGCACTACGAGGGCCAGGTGCGCTGGCGGACCTGGCACGCCTACCCGCAGGAAGGGCAGCTCGTGGCCACCCGGACCCGGGTCGGCGTACGGGCGGCCGCCGCGGCCTCGGCCCCTCCGCTGGAGACGCACGCGGTGCTCTAGGTTCCGCTCGCGCCACCGGGAAACGCGCCGGGGCGGCCCCGTGCACCCCCGGCGGTCCGAGGGGCGCGGGTATTGCCGCGGGATTACGCCAACTGGCCGGATCGGCGCGCCACTTGCACCCATGTGGGTGACCGGATGCGAGTGGGCGGTGACGTACGGTTCGCTGCATGATCGACCGTTCCGTCCCGCGCCGGGTCCTCCCGGCTCCGGAGCCGCGGGGCGCGGCGGCCGTCACGGCCGCCCTGCCCGTACGGCCCCGGACCGGCCGACTCCTCGTGCTGGCCACCGTGTTCGTCTGCGCCGCCTGCGGGCTCGTATACGAACTGGAGCTGCTCGCCCTCGGCACCTACCTCATCGGCGATTCCGTCACCCAGGCGTCGGTGGTGCTGTCCGTCATGGTCTTCGCCATGGGTGTCGGCTCCCTGCTTGCCAAACGGCTGCGGCACCGCCCCGCCTTCGGCTTCGCCGCCATCGAGGCCGGGCTCGCGCTGCTCGGCGGGCTGTCGGCCATAGCGCTGTACGCGAGCTTCGCCTGGCTGGGTGAATCCCGGCCGGCCCTGGTCGCCTTCTCCTTCGCCATCGGAGTCCTCATCGGTGCGGAGATCCCGCTCCTGATGGCCCTCATCCAGCGCATCCGTAGACAGGACGCGGGCGGGGCCGTCGCCGACCTGTTCGCTGCCGACTACGTGGGCGCCCTGGTCGGGGGCCTGGCCTTCCCCTTCCTGCTGCTGCCGGTGCTCGGCCAGCTCACCGGCGCCATGCTCACCGGCACGGTCAACGCCGTCGTCGGCGGCGGGCTCGTGCTCTGGCTGTTCCGCCGCGACCTGAGCCGGCGGGCCCGCTGGACGCTGGTCGCCGCCAACGTGACGGTGCTGTCCGTGCTCGCCTGCGCGACCGTCCTCGCCGACGACTTCGAGCGGGTCGCCCGCGGCGCCGTCTACGGCGAGGAGGTGCGGGTCGCCGTGCAGACCGGGGTGCAGGAACTGGTGCTCACCGGGCCCGGCACCGGCTCCCCGCGCTCCCTCGACCTGTACCTCGACGGCCGGCTGCGGGTCAGCGGCTACGACGAGTACCGCTACCACGAGGCCCTCGTCCACCCCGCCATGACCGGCCCGCACGCCCGGGTCCTGGTCCTCGGCGGCGGTGACGGGCTCGCCGCCCGCGAGGTGCTGCGCTACCGCGACGTGGCCTCCGTCACCGTCGTCGAACTCGACCCCGGCGTGGTCCGGCTCGCCCGCACCGACCCGATGCTCTCCGCGCTCAACGCCCGTGTGTACGAGGACCCGCGGCTCGGGGTCGTCACGCAGGACGCCTTCCGCTGGCTGCGCGGCCCGGCCGCCCGGGACCGCTTCGACGTGATCGTCTCCGACCTCCCCGACCCCGGCATCACCCCCAGCACGAAGCTGTACTCGCAGGAGTTCTACGGGCTGGCCGCGAGGGCCCTGCGGCCCGGGGGCCGGATCGCCGTGCACGCCGGGCCGATGGCCACGCGCCCGCGCACCTACTGGACCGTAGAGTCCACCCTGCGCGCGGCCGGCCTGCGGACCTCCCCCTACAGCGCGGGCGGCCGCCTGACGGGCTACGCCGCCGGACCCGACCGCACCCCCCTCGGCGGCAGCGGCGCGCCCCCGCAGGACTGGGGCTTCGTCCTGGCCTCCCGCGAACAGGCGCCTGCGCTGAAGGTGGACCGCGACACGCCGGCCCTGGCCTCGCTGTCGACGCGCTCGCTCCAGGACGCGGCGCGCGACACCGAGCGCACCCGGATGCCGGGACTTCCGCCGTCGACGCTGCCGCACCCGCGGTATTCGTGACCCGGTGCGGTCTCGTCGGTAGGCTCGACCGCATGGAGCATCAGGCGTTCGTTCCGGTACCGGCAGACAGTCTCCGCGCCGTGCTGCGCGACCCCGTCCGGACGGCCCGGTGCGTGCCGGGGCTCCAGCAGGACGCCGACACCGAGTCCGGGCCGCTCTCCGGACGGCTGAAGGTCCGGGTGGGCGGGCACACCGTGACCTACCGGGGCGCCTTCTCCGTCACCGAACGGGACCCCGGTCACTTCGCCGTCGACGGCGAGGGCACGGAGGTCCGGGGCAGCGGGACGGTCAAGCTCACCCTCGCGCTGCGGCTCACCCCCGAGGGGGACGGGACCCGGCTCGACTTCACCGCCGGGGCCACCGCCGACGGACGCGCCGCCGGGTTCGCCCCCGAGGCCACCGCCACCGCCGCGCGGCGGCTCCTGGACCAGACCGCCGAGCGCCTCGCGGAGGCGTCGGCCGACGGCGGGGCCGGGGCGCCGGCCGGCGGCGGGGCCGCGGAGGCCGGGGAGCCCGGCGGGTCCGGCGAGGCCGCCGGGGCCGGGCCCGCTGCGGCCGCGGGGTCCGGCGGGGCTGCCGGATCCGGGTCCTCCGAGGCTTCACCGTCCGCCGGGTCCTCCGAGGCTCCGCGGTCCTCCGAGGCCGCCGGGGCCGAGGTGAGCGATCCCGTGGCGGACGCCGAAGAGGACGAGGCCGGCGGCGCCGACGGGTCCGGGGACGACGACATCACCGAGGTCACCGCCTCGGTCTTCGAGACCGACGTGCCGCCGCCCTCCCTGGACCCCTTCCTGGCCGGCGGGTTCGACAGCCTCGACGACCTCGGCGACCTCCCGAGGCCCCCGGCCGAGGCCGCCCACGCCCGCCGCACCATGATCGGCCGCAGCGCCGAGGAGGTCGACCACGCGCCGCCGCGCGGCCGGTACGCCCCCGTCCCCGCACCCGCCGCCACCACCGCCGGCGACAACCTCCGCTGGCTCGCCCCGGCCGCCGCCCTCGCCGTGGCCTCGGCGATCGTGATCGGCCGCGCCCTGCGCCGTCGCCGCTGACCCCGATTACGCTCGACCGCATGAGTACGCAACTGAGCGCCGGCGGCGCCGAGCTGACCATCGACCAGGAGAACGGCTGCCGGATCAGCAGCCTGCGGGTCGACGGGACCGAGCTGCTGCGCCAGGGCCCGCACTTCGGGGCCTTCCCGATGGTCCCCTGGTGCGGCCGCACCGCGAACGGGCGGTTCCGTGACGGCGCCGTCGTCCACCAACTGCCGGTCAACCACCCCCCGCACGCCATCCACGGCTTCGGCCGCGACACCGCCTGGCGCAAGGGCCGGCTCACGGACACCGAGGCGGCGTTCGTCTTCGACCTCGCCGACCCGTGGCCGTGGCCCGGCCGGGTCACCCAGAGCTTCGAGCTGACCCCCGACGGGCTGACGCTCTCCATGGGCGTCGAGACGTACGGCGACTCCTTCCCGGCCCAGGCGGGCTGGCACCCCTGGTTCCGGCGCAACCTCGGCACCGGCGAGGACGTACGCCTCGACTTCGCACCCGAGTGGCAGGAGGAGCGCGGCGACGACCACCTCCCCACCGGCCACCGCACCGAGCCGAAGCCCGGCCCCTGGGACGACTGCTTCGGCATGCCGCACGGCGTCGACGTCACCCTCACCTGGCCCGGCGCCCTGGAGCTCAAGGTCACCAGCCGCGAGGAATGGGTGGTGGTCTACGACGAGGAGGCCGAGGCCGTCTGCGTCGAACCGCAGTCCGGTCCGCCGAACGGGCTGAACACCCTCCCGCGCCTGGTCACCCCCGTCGACCCGCTGGAGGTCTCCACCACGTGGGCGTGGCGGCGGCTCCCGTAGAGCCGAATTAAGCTCAGGGGCATGAGCGACGTACGCGATGAGCTTCTGCAGCAGATCAAGGACAAGGCCGTCGTGCACGGCAAGGTGATCCTCTCCTCCGGCCGGGAGGCCGACTACTACATCGACCTCCGCCGGATCACCCTCGACGGCGAGGCCGCCCCCCTGGTCGGGCAGGTCATGCTCGACCTCACCGCCGACCTGGACTTCGACTGCGTCGGCGGCCTCACCCTGGGCGCCGACCCGGTCGCGACCTCGATGCTGCACGCCTCCGCCGCGCGCGGCGGCCGGCTGGACGCCTTCGTCGTCCGCAAGGCGCAGAAGGCCCACGGCATGCAGCGCCGCATCGAGGGCACCGACGTCAAGGGCAAGCGCTGCCTGGTCGTCGAGGACACCTCCACCACCGGCGGGTCCCCGCTGACCGCCGTCGAGGCGGTCCGCGAGGCCGGCGGCGAGGTCGTGGCCGTCGCCACGATCGTCGACCGCGGCGCGGCCGGAGCCATCGCCGAGGCGGGTCTTCCCTACCTCACCGGCTACCGCCTCGAGGACCTGGGCCTCTCCTAGCCACCGGCGCCCGGACCCCGCCCCCGCACAACTGGGGCCGAAGGTCCCCGTACGTCCCGGATCAAGCTCTGACCTGCTGCTTTTCGGGCTGCCGGGATGTTTCACGTGAAACATCCCGGCAGGTTCCGGCCGTACTGGCCGACAGCGGGGGTGGAGTGTCGGGCGGAGTCTGGAAAGATGGGTGCGACGATGACGTCGCCCCCAGGTCAGGGCCCGCAATAAGCACACTCCCCGCACATCCAAGGAGCGGACAGATGCCCATCGCAACCCCCGAGGTCTACAACGAGATGCTCGACCGGGCGAAGGCAGGCAAGTTCGCCTACCCGGCCATCAACGTGACCTCGTCCCAGACCCTGCACGCTGCGCTGCGCGGCTTCGCGGAGGCCGAGAGCGACGGCATCATCCAGATCTCCACCGGTGGTGCGGAGTTCCTGGGTGGCCAGTACAACAAGGACATGGTCACCGGTGCGGTCGCCCTGGCCGAGTTCGCGCACATCGTGGCCGCGAAGTACGACATCACGGTCGCGCTGCACACGGACCACTGCCCCAAGGACAAGCTGGACGGCTATGTGCGTCCGCTGCTCGACATCTCCGCCGAGCGCGTCGCCAAGGGTCTGAACCCGCTCTTCCAGTCGCACATGTGGGACGGCTCCGCCGAGACCCTGGCCGACAACCTGGCCATCGGCCAGGAGCTGCTCGCCAAGGCCGCCGCCGCGAAGATCATCCTCGAGGTCGAGATCACCCCGACCGGCGGCGAGGAGGACGGCGTCAGCCACGAGATCAACGACGAGCTGTACACCACCGTCGAGGACGCGATCCGCACCGCCGAGGCCCTGGGCCTGGGCGAGAAGGGCCGCTACCTGCTGGCCGCCTCCTTCGGCAACGTGCACGGCGTCTACAAGCCGGGCAACGTGGTCCTGCGCCCCGAGCTCCTCAAGGACCTCCAGGCCGGTGTCGGCGAGAAGTACGGCAAGGCCTCGCCGTTCGACTTCGTCTTCCACGGCGGCTCGGGCTCCACGGCCGAGGAGATCGCCACCGCGCTGGAGAACGGCGTCGTGAAGATGAACCTCGACACCGACACCCAGTACGCCTTCACCCGCCCCGTCGTGGACCACATGTTCAGCAACTACGCGGGTGTGCTGAAGGTCGACGGCGAGGTCGGCATCAAGTCCAAGTACGACCCCCGCACCTGGGGCAAGGCCGCCGAGGCCGGCATGGCCGCGCGCGTCACCGAGGCCTGCGCCAACCTGCGCTCCACGGGCACCAAGCTGAAGTAGGCGCGCACGCGGGCACGTTCGTCCGCGTCCGTGCACGCCGCGCGCAGTGAAGGGCCCGGCCCGCCGTCCACGACGGCGGGCCGGGCCCTTCGGCGTGCGCGCCCCGCGATACCCCAGACTGGGGGCATGTCCATTCACCAGAACCTGCTCGGGGGCCCCGCCCCCACCCACCTCCCCGACGAGCCCGGCCGTGAGGCCCTGGCGTCCGGCACCCCCGCGGTCGAGGTGGCGGCCGCGCACCCCACCTCCTCCCTCGCCTGGGCGACCCTCGCCGACGAGGCCTTCGCCGCCGGCCGCACGGTCGAGTCGTACGCGTACGCCCGCACGGGCTACCACCGCGGCCTCGACGCCCTGCGCCGGGCCGGATGGAAGGGCCACGGGCCCGTGCCGTGGGAGCACGAGCCGAACCGCGGCTTCCTGCGCGCCCTGAACGCCCTGGCCCGCGCGGCCGAGGCGATCGGCGAGAAGGAGGAGCACGAGCGGTGCTCGACCTTCCTGCGCGACTCCTCGCAGACGGCCGCGGACGCGCTGCAGGCGTAGGTTCCGAGGGCGGGATTGTGACGTACGCCACTCCCCGCTGGAGCCCCGCCCCGACCGCGTCCTATGATGCGGGCAGGGGACCGGGGCTCCACTTGCCTCACGGAAGGAGCGGACCGCTACCCGGAAGCACGTGTCGAGGAGACAGCGATGTCGAACACCCTTGATGCCTCCGGAGCCGGTTCGGACACCCCGAACCTCGACTTCGCCGGCACGACCCCGTACGAGGACTACGTCCAGGCGGACGTCCTCACCCACCTCCAGCACCTCCGCTCGGACGACCCCGGCGAGATGGTCTTCCTGGTCACCACCCAGGTCATGGAGCTGTGGTTCACGGTCATAGTCCACGAGTGGGAAACCGCCGCGAAGGCCCTGCGCGAGGACCGCGTCCCGGTCGCGATGGACGCGCTGAAACGATCCCTCCGCGAACTCGAGGCCCTCAACGCCTCCTGGCGCCCGCTCGCCCAGCTCACCCCGGGCCAGTTCAACGCCTACCGCTCGGCGCTCGGCGAGGGCTCCGGCTTCCAGTCGGCGATGTACCGCCGGATGGAGTTCCTGCTCGGCGAGAAGTCCGCCTCCATGCTCGTCCCGCACCGCGGCGCCCCGCGCGTCCACGCGGAGCTGGAGAAGGCCCTGCACGAGCCCAGCCTCTACGACGAGGTCCTGCGCCTGCTGGCCCGCCGCGGCCTGCCGGTCCCGGCCGAGGTCCTGGAGCGCGACCTCTCGCAGCGCTACGAGCCCTCGGCGCAGGTCGAGGCCGTCTGGACGGGCCTGTACGCCACCCCGGACGAGCACCTGGACCTGCACCGGCTGGGCGAGGTCCTCACGGACGTCGCCGAGCTGGTCTGGCGCTGGCGCAACGACCACCTCGTGGCCACCCGCCGCGCGATGGGGGCCAAGACCGGCACGGGCGGCTCCGCGGGCGTCACCTGGCTGGAGAAGCGCGCCTCCAAGAACGTCTTCCCGGAACTGTGGACGGCCCGCAGCCATGTCTGAGCCGATGCGGACACCTGATCTCCAGGCCCGCGCCGAGGCCCTGGACACCGCCGACGAGCTGGCCAAGCTCCGCGAGCGCTTCACCCTGCCCGAAGGCGTCGTCTACCTCGACGGCAACAGCCTCGGCGCGCTGCCGGCCGGCGTCGCCGAGACCACCGCCGACGTCGTCGCCCGGCAGTGGGGCGAGCTCCTCATCCGCTCCTGGGACGAGAGCGACTGGTGGACCGCCCCCGAGCGGATCGGCGACAAGATCGCCCCCCTCATCGGGGCGGCCGCCGGCCAGGTGGTGGTCGGCGACTCCACCAGCGTCAACCTCTTCAAGGCCCTGGTCGGCGCCGCCCGCCTGGCGGAGCCGGGCCGCACCCGGCTGCTCGTCGACGCCGCCACCTTCCCCACCGACGGCTACATCGCCGCCTCGGCGGCCAGGATGACCGGCCTCGAGGTGGTCCCGGTGGACCCGTCCGACGCCGCGCGGGCGATCGGCGAGGACACCGCGGTGGTGCTCCTCAACCACGTCGACTACCGCTCGGGCCGGCTGCACGACCTCCCCGCCCTGACAGCCGCCGCCCGCGCCGCCGGCGCGGTCGCGGTCTGGGACCTGTGCCACTCCGCGGGCGCCCTCCCCGTCGGCCTCGACGAGCACGCCGTCGACCTCGCGGTCGGCTGCACGTACAAGTACCTCAACGGCGGCCCCGGCGCCCCCGCGTACCTGTACATCGCCGAGCGCCACCAGGCCGCCTTCGACTCCCCCCTCCCCGGGTGGAACGGCCACGCCGACCCCTTCGCCATGACGCCGGAGTTCACCCCGGCCGACGGCGCCCGGCGCGGCCGCGTGGGCACGCCGGACATCCTGTCCATGCTGGCCCTGGAGGCGGCGCTCGACGTGTGGGACGGCGTGTCCGTGGAAGCGGTGCGCGCCAAGTCCCTCGCCCTGACCGACTTCTTCCTCGCATGCGTGGCGGCGTACGTCCCGCAGGGCAGGGTCGAAGCGGTCACCCCGGCCGAGCACGCGCAGCGCGGCAGCCAGGTCTCGCTGCGCACCGCGAACGCCCGCGAGGTCATGGCGGAGCTCATCGCGCGCGGCGTGATCGGCGACTTCCGCGCCCCCGACGTCCTGCGCTTCGGGTTCACCCCGCTCTACGTCGGTTTCGCCGACGCGGAGCGTGCGGCGCGCACACTGGGTCACATTTTCGGGTGACCCCGTAGCGAAACGTCACATCACCGGGCGGGCGGGGCTACGGCTCCGCCCGCTCCGGCATATCCCGGGCCCCGCACGGAACGGCTCGTTCCAGACTGATACGGTCCCGCTCTGCCGGACCACCGGAACATCTGTCCCCGCTGTCCCACGCGTTACCGAGAGGTTGAGCCGATGACGGACCCCGCCGCAGTGGAACGGGACGCCGCCGAGGCCGCCTCGGCCTTCTCCCATCCGGCGGTCGCGCCGGACGCGACCGCCGCGTACGGGGAACACCCGGACCAGGTCGTCGACTTCTACGCCCCGCGCGGCGCGGGCGCGGGCCCGGCTCCGCTGGTCGCCGTACTGCACGGCGGCGCATGGCGGGCCCCGTACGACCGGCAGCACGTCACGCCGTTCGCCGACTTCCTGGCCCGGCAGGGTTTCGCGGTCGCCAACGTCGAGTACCGGCGCGGGCGCTCCCTGCCGCACCAGGGTTCCGAGGGCCCGGTCGCCGGCCGCTGGCCCGAGACCTTCGACGACGTCGCCGCCGCGCTGGACGCGCTCCCGGGCCTCGCCGCGGCCGCCCTGCCGCAGGCCGACATCCGCCGGGTGGTCCTGACCGGCCACTCGGCGGGCGGGCACCTCGCGCTGTGGGGCGCGGCCCGGCACGTGCTCCCGTACGACTCGCCGTGGAGGCTGCCCTCCCCGCCGATGCTGCGCGGGGTGGTGGCGCTGGCCCCGATCGCGGACTTCGCGGTGGCCGAGGAGCTCGGGGTGTGCGGGGGCGCGAGTGCGCAGCTGCTGGGCGGGCCGGAGCAGTTCGCCGCCCGTCTCCCCTGCGCCGATCCGGCGGCCCTGCTCCCGACGGGCATCGCGACGGCCGTGGTCCAGGGCCGCGAGGACATCGTGGTCCCGCCCGCGGTGGCGGAGTCGTACGTGGCCGCGGCGGCGAAGGCGGGGGAGACGGTGGGCCTGACCCTGCTGGACGGGGTCGGCCACTTCCCCCTCATCGACCCGGCGGCGGACGCGTGCGCGGTGGTGGCCGAGGAGATCTCGCAGCTGGCCTGGTAGGGGGCGAAGTTGTCGGCGGCTGCCTAGAACGGGACAGGTCAGGGCAGATCCGGGCCCGGTTCCCCCACCCGCCCGAATACCCGGCTGAACCCGCGCCGTAAGCTATGTAGGCTGCACCCGATACATCCTGAGCACGTTCAAAAATGGGGGGATCGGTGCGCAGTCGCCGTCTCGTAGTATCCGCCGCACTCATCGCAGCCGGTGCGGGGCTCATACCCGGAATGGCCCACGCGGCCGACCCGGGCAAGCCGGCCGCCAACCGCGTGGCCGCCTCCGCCGTCGACCTGGACAAGGCCGCGGCGTCGAGCAACCAGAAGTTCAGCAGCCCCGCCGACCGCACGGTCCGGCGGAGCCTGCCGGGGGCCCAGGACAAGGCCGCCACCGCCCAGGCGCAGGGGGCCGCCGTGGGCAACCAGGACCTGGCGATCGTCCTGAACGCGGCGACCGAGACCGCGCACGGTCTCACGCTGAACACGGAGATCGTCAGCGCGCCCGCCACGCTCGCCGTCACCATCGAGTGGGGCGACGGCAAGAAGGACACGACCACCGCCGGCGGGTCCACCACGCTGACGAACCAGCACACCTACGCGGAGCTCGGCGAGTACACCGTCAAGGTCACCGTGAAGGACACCGCGAACCAGGCCGAGGTCGTCAACGACTTCCAGATCCAGACCGCGGGCTCGGACTTCACCCCGTACGGCCCGACCCGTCTCCTGGACACCCGCAGCGGCATCGGCGCCGCCAAGGGCAAGGTCCCGGCGCGCGGCACGGCCCACCTGAAGGTCGGCGGCAACGGCGGCATTCCGGCGGGCGTCACCGCGGTCGTCCTGAACGTCACCGCCACCAACACCACCGAGGCCGGTCACGTCACCGTCTTCGGCTCGGGCCACGAGCAGCCGATCACCTCGAACGTGAACTTCGAGGCCGGCCAGACCGTGCCGAACCTGGTCGTCGTGCCGGTCGGCAAGGACGGCTACGTGGAGCTGTTCAACGGCGGCTGGCAGTCGATCGACCTGCTCGCCGACGTCACCGGCTACTTCACCCGGTCCGCGTCCAGCGGCTACGCGTCGATGACGCCGACCCGCTTCGTCGACTCCCGCGAGGGCCTGGGCACCGCCAAGGGCCAGGTCGCCGGCCAGGCGGTCTTCAGCACGCAGATCAGCGGCCTGCGCGGGGTGCCGCAGGGCGTCAGCGCCGTGGCGCTGAACGTGACCGTCACGAACCCGAAGGAGACCGGTCACCTGACCGTCTTCCCGAGCGGCCAGACGGCTCCGTCCACGTCCAGCGTGAACTTCTCGGCCGGTCAGACCATCGCCAACTCGGTGATCGTGCCGGTCGGCGCTGACGGGAAGATCAGCGTCCGCAACGGCGCCTGGGCCGGGGCCGACGTGATCGTCGACGTCGTCGGCTACTACAGCACGGCGAGCAACGGCGCCTACGTGCCGTCGGCGCCGGGCCGCCTGATCGACAGCCGTGACCCCGAGAGCCCGATCTACGGCGAGCTGCCGGGCCGCATGTACTTCGCCCTGGAGATCTCGGGCGACGAGCCCGGCATCGCCGGCTACGTGCTGAACACCACGGTCACCAACACCCAGGGCGCCGGCTTCCTCTCGGTCGCCCCGGACCCGAACCGGCTCGAGGACTACTGGGACGAGACCGCGGTCAACCCGACGCGTCCCACCGCCTCGACCCTGAACTGGACGGCCGGCAAGACCGTCCCGAACCTGGTCCAGGCGAGCGCCGGCACCACCGGCGTGGTCGACTTCTGGAACCAGGGCTGGGAGCCCACGGACCTGATCGTCGACATGTTCGGCTACTACGAGACCAAGTAGCGGAACCCGTCAACGCCCCGGGCCCGGCCGCGAAGGCCGGACCCGGGGCGTTGTCCTACCTCGCACACCCACACACGTGAACAGAAAAATGGGGGGCCGGTGCGCAATCGCCGACTCGTAGTTTCCGCTGCCCTCGTGGCAGCCGGTATCGGTCTGATCCCGGGCACCGCCCAGGCGGCGGGCCCGGTGGCGCCGGGGGGCCTCGGGGTGGCGGCGTCCGCGGGGACGCCGGGCAAGGCCGGGGAGCAGGGCGGGGCCAAGGCCGTCCGCAGCGGCGCGGACCGTACGGTCGTCACGTCCGGGGCTGCCGTGGCGGGCAACCCGGACCTCGCGATCGAACTGGACGCCTACCACAACTCCGCGCACGAGGTCCTGCTCGTCACCAACGTGAAGAGCGCGGCCGCCGCGCTCGAGGTCACCGTCGCCTGGGGCGACGGGACCACGGAGAAGTACACCGCGTCCGGGGCCGACGTACAGAGCCGGAGCCACCTGTACGCCGAGGTCGGGACGTACCCGGTCAAGGTCACGGTGAAGGACACGACGAACGGCGTCACGGTCGTGAACGAGGTCGCGTACGTCACCGACGGCAGCGAGTTCACCCCGCACGCGCCCACCCGGCTGCTGGACACCCGCGAGGGCGTCGGCGCGGCCAAGGCCAAGGTCGGGGCGAAGGGCATGGTGGCCCTGAAGGTCGGCGGCAGCGCCAAGATCCCCGCCGACGTCGCCGCCGTGGCCCTCAACGTCACCGTCACCAACGCCGCGGAGGCGGGCCACATCGCGGTCCAGCCCGGCAAGGACTTCATCCCGCCCAAGACGTCCAACCTCAACTACGTCGCGGGCCAGACCGTCCCGAACCTGGTGATCGTGCCGGTCGTCGACGGCTACGTGCACCTGGTCAACGGCGGCTGGGCGCCGGTCGACCTGATCGCGGACGTCACCGGCTACTTCACCCACTCGGCGGCGGGCGGCTACGCCCCGCTGACGCCCGTCCGCGCCGTCGACACCCGCTCGGGCCTGGGCACCGCCAAGGGCCAGGTCGCCGGCTACGGCACGTTCGGCGTCGAGGTCGCCGGGCTGGCCGGGATCCCGAAGGGTGCCACCGCCGTGGCGCTGAACCTGACGGCCACCAACCCGCAGGAGGCCGGTCACCTGACCGCCTACCCCAGCGGTCAGGCGGCGCCGTCCACGTCCAGCGTGAACTTCGCGGCCGGTCAGACGGTCGCCAACTCGGTGATCGTGCCGATCGGGCCCGACGGCAAGATCACCATCCGCAACGGCAGCTGGAAGCCGGCCGACGTGGTGATCGACGTCGTCGGCTCCTACAGCCCCACCAGCAACGCCGCCTTCCGGGCGGCGGACGAGCCGTTCCGGATGATCGACACCCGCCAGGACGCCTGGTACCGCACCGCCGGTCCGGTGCCGGCGCGTGAGTACCTGCTGCTGCCGCTCATGGGCGATTCGGCCGAGCCCGTCACGGCCTGG
This sequence comes from Streptomyces sp. NPDC048270, assembly GCF_040652335.1. Classification (NCBI taxonomy): domain Bacteria; kingdom Bacillati; phylum Actinomycetota; class Actinomycetes; order Kitasatosporales; family Streptomycetaceae; genus Streptomyces; species Streptomyces sp. NPDC048270. Next base: position 12,451 of record NZ_JBEZLV010000002.1, on the reverse strand, counting down.
GTGCTGAACGCCACGGTCACCAACACGCGCGGTGCGGGCCACCTCTCGGTCGCTCCTGACCCGAACACCTGGACCGACTACCAGAAGGGCCTCCAGGTCAGGCCGGAGCGTCCGGGCTCCTCGGCCCTCAACTGGACGGCGGGCGCGACCGTTCCGAACCTGGTCCAGACGTCCGGGGGCAAGGGCGACGTCATCGACTTCTGGAACCAGGGCTGGGAGCCGGTCGACGTGATCGTCGACTGCCTCGGCTACTACGAGACCAAGTAGGGGTTCCGGACGTGACGACCGAGCATCGACAGAAGCATGGGGGTTCGGTGCGCAACCGCCGACTCGTAGTCTCCGCCGCCCTCGTGGCGGCGGGTTTCGGCCTGGTCCCGGGCATGGCCCAGGCCGCGGGCCCCGCTCCGACGGGTCCCGCGGCCGCGGGTCGCGGGCCGACCGCTCCGGGCGTGGACCTGGACAAGGCGCGGGCTGCCGCCGCCCTGACCTTCGCCAGCCCCGCCGACCGTACGGTCCGTACGGCGCCGCCGGCCGGCAAGAACAAGGCCGCAGGGGCAGAGGCAGGGGCGCAGGCACACGCTCAGCCTCAGGCTCAGGCCGCCGAAGGCAATCCGGCCCTGGCCGTCGAGCTGGCCGGATCCAGCCACACCGCGCACGGACTCGACCTGGAGTCGACCGTCACGAGCGCCGACGCCTCGCTCGACATCAGCATCGCCTGGGGCGACGGTACCGCGGACCGGGTCACCGCCTCCGGCTCCACCGTGCTGAACAACAGCCACAGCTACGCCGAGGTCGGCACCTACACCGTCACGGTCTCGGTGTGGGACGCGACGAACAAGGTCTCGGCCGTGAACAAGACCGAGATCACCACGGCGGGCTCCGACTTCACGCCCCACGCGCCCACTCGGCTGCTGGACACCCGCCAGGGGACCGGTGCGGCGAAGGCCAAGGTCGGGCCGTACGGAATGACCGCCTTGAAGATCGGCGGCGTCGGCAAGATCCCGGCCGGCGTCACCGCCGTGGCGCTCAACGTCACGGTCACCAACGCCACCTCCGCCGGGTACGTCGCGGTCCAGCCCGGCAAGGACTTCTTCGAGCCCACCACGTCGAACGTGAACTACGTGGCCGGCCAGACCGTCCCCAACCTGGTGATCGTTCCGGTGCACGAGGGTTATGTGCACCTGATCAACAGCGGTGCCGGATCGGTCGACCTGATCGCGGACGTCACCGGCTACTTCGGCCGCACCGAGTCCAGCGGCTACACCTCGCTGGCTCCGGTCCGTTTCGCGGACACGCGCGAGGGCCTCGGCACGATCAAGGGCCAGGTCCCGGGCTACGGCACGTTCGGACTGGACATCGCCGACCGCCGGGGCGTTCCGAAGGGCGCCACCGCGGTGGCCCTGAACATGACCGTCACCAACCCGAAGGACGCCGGTCACCTGACCGCCTTCCCGAGCGGTCAGGCGGCGCCGTCGACGTCCAGCGTGAACTTCTCGGCCGGTCAGACGGTCGCCAACTCGGTGATCGTGCCGATCGGGCCCGACGGCAGGATCAGCATCCGCAACGGCGGCTGGGCCCCGGCCGACGTGGTGGTCGACGTCGTCGGCTACTACAGCCCCGACAGCAAGGCGGCCTTCATGCCGCTCGTCCCCAACCGGCTCCTCGACACCCGCACGTGGGCCTACGGCCCGCTGCCGGCCCGCGGCTACGTCCCCCTGCCGATCTACACGGGCTACCCCGGCATCGAGGGCTACGTCCTGAACGCCACGGTCACCAACCCCCGCGGAGACGGCTTCCTGTCGGTCTCGCCGGACCCGAACACCTGGGACCTGTACGAGAACGGCACGGCGGGCTGGCCCGAGCGGCCCGTCTCGTCCACGCTCAACTGGACGACGGGCTCGACCGTTCCGAACCTCGCCCAGGCGAGCGCCGGCAAGGGCAGCGTCATCGACTTCTGGAACCAGGGCTGGGACGAGACCGACCTCGTCGTGGACATGTTCGGCTTCTACGAGAAGAACTGACCCCCGGCTGACATGTGGAAGGGCCCGTCCGATCTCGCGATCGGACGGGCCCTTCGCCCGTGCACCTGCGGGCGTCAGGACGTGAAGTAGCCGTTCAGGTCGGCGATCACGTCGACGGAGCCGGAGTTGTTGAAGAACGTCACCCGCCCGTCCACGACCGGGACCACCACCAGGTTGGCGACGGTCTGCCCGGCCGTGTAGTTGAGGTTCGACACGTTGGGGCGCGCGAGCCCGTGCGGGTGGACGATCAGGTGGCCGGCCTCGGTGGGGTTGGTGACCGTGACGTTCAGGACCACGGCGGTCACGCCTTCCGCGGGCACTCCGGAGACCCCGGCCACCTGGAGGCTGACGAAACCGCCCGGACCCACGGCGCCCGCCCGGGCACCGGTGCCGTCGCGGGTGTCGAGCAGCCGGACCGGGCCCGCCGCGGAGAAGGTCGAGCCGGTGGCTGCGTAGTAGCCGGTGACGTCGGCGATCAGGTCGACGGAGCCGGAGTTGTTGCGCAGGTCGACCTTCCCGTTGACGACGGGCACGGTCACTAGGTTCGGCACGATCCGCCCGGCCGTGAAGTTGAGGTTCGACACGTCGGGTGCCGCCTGCCCGTTGGGGTAGACGGTGACGTGCCCGGCCTCGGTCGGGTGGACGGCGGTCACGTTCATGACGACCGCGGTCACCCCGGTGGCGGGGATGCCCTTGACGCCCGCGACCTGGAGGGTGACGACCCCGCCCGGTCCGACCCGCTGCTTCTGTGCGCCGGTGCCGTCCCGCGTGTCCAGGAACCGGGACGGTGTGATCGAGTTCAGCGCGGAGCCGACCCCGGCCTTGTCGGTGTAGTAGCCGGTGACGTCGGCGATCAGGTCCACCGAGCCGGCGTTGTTGCGCAGGTCGACCTTCCCGTTGACGACGGGCACGGCCACGAGGTTGGGCACGATCTGCCCGGCCGTGAAGTTGAGGTTCGACGACTGGGGCGCCGGTCGGCCGTTGGGGAAGACGGTGACGTGCCCGGCCTCGGTCGGGTGGACGGCGGTCACGTTCATGACGACCGCGGTCACCCCGGCGGCCGGGATCCCCTTGACTCCGGCGACCTGGAGGGTGACGACGCCACCGGGCCCGACCCGCTGCTTCTTGGCGCCGGTGCCATCCCGCGTGTCCAGGAACCGCGAGGGCCCGGCCGGCACGAACCGGCTGCCCTTCTGGGCGGGCGCGGGGGCGGTGACCGTGTACGCCTTGGGGAGGTAGCCCGGCGAGGGCACTCCGCTGGTGTAGGCAGCACCGTTGATCAGCAGGTCGTACTGGCCGGGCTCCAGCCCGTTCGTGTCGACTGTGACGTGCAGCTGAGTTCCGTCGGCGTTCAGTGTGACGGGCTCCAGGGCCCGTTCCGGTGAGCCGCTGCGGATCAGCGTGAGCTCGGTGTCGCGGGTGAGCCCGGTACCGCTGACGACAGCTCCGGTACGTGTACCGGCCGTGCTGGTCGACGGGCTGATGCCGGTCAGGTCCGGCGGAACGCAGCCCGCGTCGCAGATCCCCTTCAGGTGGAAGTCGACGGGGGTGCGGGCCCCGCCGGGGCTCAACAGCAGGACCGCTTGGCCGGGTACCGCGTCGGCGCTCGCACGGCAGGAGAAGAACAAACGGCTGGGGTCCCCGTTCGAGCACCCGTAGCCGCTCGCCTCAGAAGTCCATCCCGGTCCGCTCATCAGGTCGAGGTCCGGCATTGCGGTTCCTACGTTCGAGGTGTTGCCGGAAGCCGTGAACGACTGGCCGGGCCGCATGTCGATCACGGCGCAATACGCGCTTGAGGTTTCGGAAAGAGTCCCGCTCCGGGTGGGGAAGTCATTGATCGCGACTTTGTTGGCGGTGCATTCGGGGGCCCAGCCCGAAGCCGTTCCCACTCGCCAGGTGTCCAGCTTCAGCGATAGGGGCACATCGCGAGCCGCGTCGGATGCGATGACCGCTGTGTACGAGGTCGAGCCGCCGGCGCGGCAGGAGGTGCGAGAGGCCGGGCACACGAGGCGGCCGTCGCTGTCCACGACGGTCAGACGGGAGATTTCGCCGCCGTGGTGGCCGGGCGTCCGTGCAGCGATCCAGAGTTTGTCCGTGGTGGCTGCGTCCACGCGCACGCAGCGTGCGTCAAGGTCGGACGTCAGGTCGAAGACCGAGGAAGGGCCCCCCGTCATCATGGACGCCGGGGTCGCACAGTGCGTACTCGTCGTCACGTCACGACGGACGAGCTTGAACGTCGATTCGCCGCCCCAGCTCATGACGAACAGCACCGTGTAGGGCACACCCGGGGCGAGGGAGCATGGGGTGGCCCTGTTGTCGCCGTTGGTCTCGCACCTCACGTCGCCTGCGTCGTCGACCAGCCTGACTGTCGCGCGCCCCATGCCTGAGCTGCTGGCGTAGTCGATCATTTCGGCAGTGGAGTGCGAGTCCCCGGGCACGCTGAGACAACCCCAGTTGTGGATCGCGGAGACCGCGACCTCGGCGCCCCAGGCACCATCGCCGAATGTGGACCGAGGCCAGGGCGAGCAACCGCCGGCCTCGCCTGTCCGGTGGAAGACGAGTCCGTAGGTGGAGCCCGGCTGTCCGCTCAGGTGGGCACGGAAGGGGGCCGTGCCGGTCAGCTTGCAGATGGGCCCGGTGTCACACTGCAGGGTCCCGGACGCGTCGTACACCTTCACCTGGACATGGCTGCCGCCGGTCGGCGGCCGGTTCAGTGTGTAGATGCCCTTCCCGGTAGCGGTCGGAAGGTTCAGGCAGAACTGTTGCCCGGGCGCGCCGAACGCTCCGGTGACCGGACCGGCCACGAGGCCGTTGTCGTGGGTCGCCGTGCATCCCCTCGTCTCCTTGACGGAGACGAACGCGATGCCGAAGGCCGTGACATTCCGCGACCGGGGGTCCGCCGACCAGGTGTAGTCACCAGGGGACAGGTCGCAGGTGCGTTCGCCACAGCCGGGAACGATTTCGCCGGCTGCGGAGAGGAGCTTCGAAGGGAGCGGGAGTATGCCGGAGGAGACCGCGGCGAAGGAGTGCTCGGCCGCCCGCGTGACCCGAATAATGCGGCATTGCTCCGTCCGGCTCAGGTCCGGTGCAGCCCCGAAGGCCTGCGGGACGACCTGCACGCAGCCTTCCGGCCTGGAGAGCCGGGCCATGGAGTAGTCGTAGACGGCGGCCCTGCCCCAGGTCTCCAGTGCCGAGATCCGGAAGGGCGCGGTGCCCGTGAGCTTGCAGTCCATGGCGTAGTCCGCGCGGGGGTAGGTCGTGCAGATCTCCTTGCCCGAGGCGTCGTACACGCTCTGCAGGACTTCCTCGTTGGAGCTGTAGGAGCGCAGGACGTCACCTGCCACCAGGTCCAGGGTGTAGCAATCACCGGTCGAGCCGGTCGACAGCGACTTGGCGAACACGGTCGGTCCGCCGAGCTTGCTGTCACCTGCACCGATCGCCTGGCACGCGGTGGACGAGAGCAGGGGGGAGTACGACACGGAGATGCCGTTCGCCACGCCGCCCCTGTCCGTGACCTGCACCGTGTACGTCCCGGCCTGACTGGTGGGGCACCGTCGTGCTCCGGGTTGGGTGAACTCGCACGTGACCTGGGCGCCGCCAGGTGCGATCAGCTTGGTGGTGGCCGCATTGCTCGTGCTGACGCGCAGCAGGACGAGGTCCTTCTGCTGTGGCAGGGTGAGCGCGAAGGACGCCGTCTTGAACGGGTCGACCGTGCAGGCGACGACCGTGTGCGGAGCCGCGGTTACCGGGCAGGGCTGGGAGACCTCGCCCTTCTCCAGCGCGAGTACGGCTGCCTGCGGGTCGGCTTCGGGATCCTGCTGACGCGTGACCTGTGGACCGGCGGCCGTCGGCTGCGCCGCGACCGGGGCGCTGACGGGCGGCGCCGCTGCCGCAGTCGCCGTACCCGTCTGGCCCGCGAGCGAGGCCAGCAGGGCGAGCAGCAGGGTGCCCGAGGCGGCGATCGCGCCGCCCCGCCCCCGTCTGCTCCGCCCTCTTCTGCCGATCGGCAGCAAACTCATGAACCCCCCAGTTCGGATGGGCCCCAGCTCTGTGACCTGCGCAGGAGCTCCGGGCAGGCGGAGTGTAGCGCCCGCTGCGGACAGCCCGAGGGGCGGGACGCCTCAAGCGCGTCCCGCCCCTCGGGTCTTGCGTTGTTCCGTGCCTAGAGGAACGAGTTGATCTCGATCGTCTCGGTGCGGCCGGGGCCGACGCCGATCGCGGAGATCGGGGCGCCCGACATCTCCTCGAGGGCCTTCACGTACGCCCGGGCGTTCGCCGGCAGCTCCTCGAAGGTCTTCGCCTTGGTGATGTCCTCCGACCAGCCGGGGAGGTATTCGTAGATCGGCTTCGCGTGGTGGAAGTCCGTCTGCGAGTACGGGAGCTCCTCGACGCGCTTGCCGTCGATCTCGTACGCGACGCACACCGGGATCTGCTCCCAGCCGGTCAGCACGTCCAGCTTGGTGAGGAAGAAGTCGGTCAGACCGTTCACGCGGGTGGCGTAGCGCGCGATCGGCGCGTCGAACCAGCCGCAGCGGCGGTCACGGCCGGTGGTCACGCCGCGCTCGCCGCCGATGCGGCGCAGGTCCTCGCCGTCCTGGTCGAACAGCTCGGTCGGGAACGGGCCGGCGCCGACGCGGGTCGTGTACGCCTTCAGGATGCCGATGACGCGGCTGATCTTCGTCGGGCCGACACCGGTACCGGTGCAGGCGCCGCCCGCGGTCGGGTTCGAGGAGGTGACGAAGGGGTACGTGCCGTGGTCGACGTCGAGCAGGGTGCCCTGGCCGCCCTCGAAGAGCACGACCTTGTCCTCGTCCAGCGCGTTGTTGAGGATCAGGGTGGTGTCGGCGACGTACGGCTTGATCTGCTCCGCGTACTGGAGCATCTCCTCCACGATCGCGTTGGCGTCGATCGCGCGGCGGTTGTAGAGCTTCGCGAGGAGCTGGTTCTTGCCCTCGAGCGCCGCTTCGACCTTCTGGATCAGGATCGACTCGTCGTAGAGGTCCTGGACGCGGATGCCGATGCGGTTGATCTTGTCCGCGTACGTCGGGCCGATGCCGCGGCCGGTCGTACCGATCTTGCGCTTGCCGAGGAAGCGCTCGCCGACCTTGTCGAGGGTGACGTTGTACGGCGTGATCAGATGCGCATTGCCGCTGATGAGCAGCTTGGAGGTGTCGATGCCGCGCTCGTTGAGGCCGCGCAGCTCGGAGAGCAGGACGGCCGGGTCGACCACGACGCCGTTACCGATGACCGGGGTGCATCCGGGGGAGAGGATGCCGGAAGGGAGAAGGTGCAGTGCATACTTCTGGTCGCCTACGACGACGGTGTGGCCGGCGTTGTTGCCACCCTGGTAGCGCACTACATAGTCGACGGATCCACCGAGCAGGTCGGTGGCCTTTCCCTTGCCCTCGTCACCCCACTGAGCTCCGAGCAGCACAAGAGCGGGCACAGGCGTACACCTCTTCCGGATGGGGCATGTCCAAGGTCAGGGGGCGTACGACGATGTACACCGCAGGCTGAGCCGTCGGACCGGTGCCCCGGAATAGACGAAGGCCCTGGCGCAATAGCGCAAGGGCCTCTTGCACAAAGATGCTACCCGAGGAAGGACCGAGGTGTCGGCTCCAGAGCCCACCATGAGCCACGCGGGCGCGCCGGTAGGCGGCCTGCTCGTGCTCGTCGACCCGGTCGCCCGCCGTCTTGACGGCGAGTCCGTGCGGATCGCGAAGGATGTGTTGTCAGCGGGCGCGGCGGCGAAAATCTGCCTCCCGGACTCACAGGAGGAGTTTGCGCGGGCTCTGGCCCGCCGGGGTCATCGGCGGCCGGTGATCGTGGGCGACGACCGGGCCCTGGTGCGCGCCGTGGGGCTGCTGCACCGGGAGCGGGGGCTGGCGGAGGGGGCCCTTTCGCTGGTGCCGGTGGGGCCCACGGGGTCGCTGGGGCTGGCCGGGGCGCTGGGCGTGCCGCTGTCGGCCGTGGCGGCGGCGCGCGCGGTGCTGGAGGGGGCGGTACGGATGTGCGACCTGCTGGTGGACGACAGCGACGGGGTGGTCCTGCGCTCGCTGCGGATCCCGCCGCTGCGGTCGGCGGCCGCCGGGTCCCCGGCCGTGCCCTCGGTGTGGAGCGCGTACCGCTCGCTGGTGCGGACGCTGGTCCGCCCGGCGGCCGGCGCGGGCGACGCGGCCCGGCTGCGGCTGCGGGTGGAGGCGGACGGGGTGGTGCTGGCGGACGTGGACCGGCCGGTCGAGGACGTCTCGGTGGCCACCGGGGAGGACGGGGGCCTCGCGGAGGTCGTCGTGCGGACGGGTGGCGGCGGCGCGGGCTCGGCGGTGTCGGCGCGCGCCAAGACGGTCTCGGTGTCGGGCACGGACTTCCGCTACCGGGCCGACGCGGCGATGACGGGGCCGGTCCGGCGGCGCACGTGGACCCTGCATCCCTCGGCGTGGGCGCTGACCGTGCCGAGGTGACGTCCGTCGGGGGCGGTCGGGGCCGGGCGGCTGCCCCGGCCACGGGCTCAGGGGCGGTGGCGCGGTGACGGCGGCGGTCTCGGAGGCGATGCGCGGCGCGCTCGCCGACTGGCGGCGGGACGGGCTGCTGCTGTGCCTGCTGCCGGTGTTCTGCTGGCCGGCGGTGGTCGCGGCGGTGCTCACCCGGCCGACGGTGCTGGTGGTGTTGCTGAGTCCGGTGGTGCTCGGGATACGGGAGCTCCTGGCGGCCCGGTGGGCCGGGCGGGCCCTGCGCGACCCGGCCGCGCGCTGGACCTCGTACGAGGCCGTCGTGGTGCGCAGGGGCTGGCTCCCGCCGGTACTGGTCCTGGAGGGGCGGGTGGAGGGGCTCGGGGGTGCGGGAGGGCCTGGGCTTGCGGGCGGGGCGGGGGCTCCGGGCGGGCCGGGGGCCGCGGGCGGGGCTGCGTTTTCGAGTGGGCATCGGGGTCGGCTGACCCTGGGGCTGCTGGGCCGGCGGGTCCTTCCGCCCGGCCCGCTGGCTCCGGCCAGCCCTCCGCTTCCCGCGGGCCCGAGCGCGGCGGGCCCGAGCGCGGCGGGTCCGAGCGCGGCGGGTCCGAGCGCGGGGGGCCCGAGCGCGGGGGGCCCGAGCGCGGGGGGCCCGAGCGCGGCGGGTCCGAGCGCGGCGGGCCCCAGCCCGGGGGCTCCGAGCCCGGGCGGTCCGCATTCCGGCGGCCCGGACCCCGGTGATCCCGCCTCCCGGACCGGCGTGGTGCGGGTCCTGCTGGCCGGGGATCCCGCGGTCGGGGCCGTCCTGTGGGTCCCGGCGGCCCGCCGGCTGGGGCGGGTCCGCCCGGCGCGGGATCAGCCCAGGTCCAGGGTCTCCCGGTAGGCCCGCCAGCGGTCCAGCAGCCCGAGCAGCTCGCCCTGCATGAACGCGAAGAAGGCCGCCGTCTCGGCGACGCGCGCCCCGGCCGGGGTGTCGGCGCCCAGGCCTGCCGCGCCCTCGCGCAGGGTCTTCTCCCACAGGGTCAGCACCTGGTCCCGCCGGGTGAAGGTCTCGTACCAGAGCTCGTTGTGCAGGACGTACCGGTCCCGCCGGGAGCCCGGCTCGCGCTCGCGGCTGACCATGTTGACCTGCGCCAGGTAGGACACCGCCCCGGACACCGCCGCCGGGCTGATCCGCAGCGCCTCGCCCAGCTCCGCCGAGGTCATCGCGGCGGTGTCGCTCGCCAGCAGCTGCGCGAAGACCCGCGCGGCCATCCGGGGCATGCCCGCCTCGGTCAGCTGCGCGCCGAACCGCTCCACGAAGCGGGAGACCGCTTCCCCGTCACGTACTGCCATCTCGTCCGCCATATCGTCCGCCACCCGCCCAACTTTACGTGATTTCCTAACTTCACAATTTTGTGAAAGAAGCGTACGTTCGGAGACATGACGAAGGCAATCAGCGTCGCCGGACTCCACAAGGCGTTCGGCCGCACCCACGCGCTGGACGGGCTCGACCTCTCCGTGGCCACCGGCGAGGTGCACGGCTTCCTCGGCCCCAACGGCGCCGGCAAGTCCACGACGATCCGGGTCCTGCTGGGCCTGCTGCGCGCCGACTCCGGCGCCGCCGAACTCCTCGGCGGCGACCCGTGGGCCGACGCCGTGGCCCTGCACCGCCGCCTCGCCTACGTGCCCGGCGACGTCACCCTGTGGCGCAACCTCTCCGGCGGCGAGGTCATCGACCTCTACGGGCGGCTGCGCGGAGGCCTCGACCGCAGCCGCCGCGCCGAGCTGACCGAGCGGTTCGAGCTGGACCCGACCAAGAAGGGGCGCGCGTACTCCAAGGGCAACCGGCAGAAGGTCGCGCTCGTCGCCGCCTTCTCCTCGGACGCCGAGCTGCTCATCCTCGACGAACCCACCTCCGGCCTCGACCCGCTGATGGAAGGCGTCTTCAGGTCCTGTGTCGCCGAGGCCCGCGCCGCCGGGCGCACCGTCCTGCTCAGCTCGCACATCCTCGGCGAGGTCGAGGCCCTCTGCGACCGGGTGAGCATCATCCGCAAGGGCCGCACCGTCGAGACGGGCACGCTCGGCGACCTCCGCCACCTCACCCGCACGTCGATCAGTGCCGAGCTCGCCGGGGCGCCGAACGGCATCGCCCAGCTGCCGGGCGTGTACGACGTGCGGGTGCAGGGCCTGAGGGTCAGCCTCCAGGCCGACACCGACAAGCTGGACGCCGTACTGCGCGCCCTGACCGCGTCGGGCGTGCGGTCGCTGACCTCGACCCCGCCCACCCTCGAAGAACTGTTCCTGCGGCACTACGCGGACGCGGAAGGCGCGGCGCGATGAAGAACCAACTGGCCGGGACGGGCGCCCTGCTGCGGCTGGCCCTGCGCCGCGACCGCGTGATGCTGCCCGTCTGGGTCGCGGTCGTGTCGCTGCTGGTGCTCAGCATGCCCGCCGCCCTCGAATCCGTGTACGCGACCCCCGCCGAACGGTCCCGGCTGGTCGTCACGATGGGCGGCAACGGTTCCCTGCGCGCCCTGTACGGCCCGCTGTTCGGCGACTCGGTCGGCGCCCTGACCGCGTGGCGCAGCGGGGTCTTCGCGGGGCTGCTCGCCGGGGTGATGAGCCTGGTGATCGTGGTCCGGCACACCCGCGAGGAGGAGGAGACGGGCCGTCAGGAGCTGCTCTGCGCCGCCATGGTGGGACGACGGGCGCCGCTGACCGCCGCGCTGCTCGCCGCCCTCGTGGCGAACGGCCTCGTCGCACTGGTCGTGACCGCCGGCCTCGCCGGGCGGGGCGCGGGCGGGGCGGCGGCCCTCGGGCTCGCCCTCGGCGCCACCGGGATGGTCTTCGCGGGGCTGGCGGGCGTCGCCGCCCAGCTCACCGAGAGCGCACGGCTCGCGAAGGGGCTCGCCGGGGCGGTGCTCGGCGCCGCCTTCGTCCTGCGCGCCGCGGGCGACGCCGGTTCGCGGACCGGCTCCTCGGCGCTGACCTGGCTCTCTCCCGTGGGATGGCTGGAGCACGTACGGGCCTTCGCCGGCGAACGCTGGTGGGTGCTCGCCCTGTTCGCCGGGGCCGTCACCGCCCAGGTGGCGGCGGCGTACGCGCTGGCCGGGCGCCGTGACGTGGGCATGAGCTTCCTGCCCGCCCGGCCCGGCCCCGCGCAGGGCCGGCTCGGTTCGGCCGGAGCGCTGGCCTGGCGGCTGCAGCGCGGCAGCCTGGCCGGCTGGAGCCTGGGCTTCCTCGTCGCCGGTGCGGTCTTCGGCGGGATGACCGACGGGGCCACGGAGTTGGTCGGCGACAACGAGAGGACGCGGGAGATCATCGAGCGGATGGGCGGTCAGAGCGGGATCGCCGACGCGTTCCTCGCCACGATGGCGGGGATGCTCGGCCTGGTCGCCGCCCTGTACATCGTCTCGGCGGTACTGCGGCTCGGCGGTGAGGAGTCGGGGCAGCGCGCCGAACCCCTGCTCGCGCACCCGGTCGGCCGGCTGCGCTGGGCCGGCGGCCACCTGGCCGTGGCCTTCGCGGGCTCGGCGCTGATCCTGCTGCTCGGCGGGCTCGGCCTGGGCATCGGGCGCGGGCAGGGCGTCGCCGCGGCGGTCGGCGCCACGCTCGCACAGCTCCCGGCGGTCTGGGTGATCGGGGCCGTCGCCGCGCTGCTGTACGGGGCGGCACCCAGGTACGCGGTGGCCGCCTGGGCGGTGGCCGGGACCGCGCTGGCCCTCGGCTGGATCGGGCCGGCGCTGCGGCTCCCGGAGGCCGTCATGAACCTCTCGCCCTTCGCCCACCTGCCGAAGCTGCCGGGGGCCGAGGCGCTGGCCTGGTCCCCGCTGCTGACCCTGACGGCCCTCGCGGCGGCCCTGATGTGCGCCGGACTCCTGGCCCTCCGCCGCCGCGACATGGCGGCCTAGGTTCTGTCCGGCGGATCATTCGCGGAGCCAGAGTCTGATGGCTGCTGTGGTGATGGTGCCGTGGAAAACGTAGGCGCGTTTGTCGTAGCGG